>CACMXD010000001.1:0-123955 GCA_902617485.1 uncultured Alphaproteobacteria bacterium
AAAATACGAGTTACCTATTGAATAAAGAATTAAAAGAAAGCAAATTTAGACTAAATTTACCTATTTATAACAAAAATGATTTAAATTCTTTTATAAACATAAAGAATTCTTTTGAAAACTTATCTATTTTTTCATATTATCCCTACAAATTATTTCAAGAGGTTCTTAATGAGTGAAAATATTACGTTCTCAGTTTCTGGGTCTGAGACCTACTACCACAAAGACTGGCTTAAATCTAAGGGATTTAAGTGGATGAAATCATCAAAAAAATGGGAAAAATTAAATATACAAGAAATCGAAGCAGATCAACTATCTGAACATTGTAGAGAATTTGGTTTGTATTATGAAAGATCTGATAAAGGTATGCCTTCTTTTGACTATGAAAATTATCTTTGGGACGGCAATATTCCCGACAAATCTATTTGGTATGAGGGGAAAAATCTTCCAGACTCTACAAATAAAGAAAATTAGTGAATTAAAACTGAAAAAATTCCATAGAAAAAGAATATTAAAGCTACAATTAATGCAAAATAATATGGTGTTTTATTCTTACTCATAAATGAAGCCATTATTACCAAATACTTTTGTACTTAACAATAAATATCTACAATCAATTATATCTCCTAGCACAGATATAATTGACTATAATTTTACACCAGAACAAGTTCATAAATTAAATTTATTACAGATACTAAGACCCGATATATATTTTAATAAAAAACTTTCTGATGAGGAGTTTTTTGACTTATCAAAAAAGTATTATCAAAAACTAATTGACGAACAAATTATTTACAAATCCGATAATGAATATTTTTTGTATAGAATCGACTCTGACTCTCACTCTCAGACAGGATTAATCTCTCTATTAAACATTCAGGATTATATAAATAGAAATATAAAACCTCATGAAAAAATTTTAGTTAGAAAAGGTAAAGAGAGAGCAGATCAATTATCTAAAGTAAAATTTCAATTGTGTCCAATTTATTTATTTTACGATGATGAAAATATTGATTTAAATCTTGATATCCATCACGATAAAAAACCTCTAATAAAGTTTAAATCTGGAAAGTATACCCACTCAATTTATAAAACTAATACAGATTTTACAGGTATAAATTTTAAGGAACTTTTTGTTGCAGATGGTCATCATAGAATAGAGGGTTTTGCTCAACTAGATGTTGACAAGGATACTAAATTTCTGTCAATCGTTTTTCCAAAATCAAAATGCCTAAACCTTGCGTATAATAGAAGCATTAAATTCCCAGAGTCCTATAATAAAGATTCGTTTATTATTGACTTGAAAAAGTATTTTCATGTTCAGGAGCTTAAATATCATGAAAAGATTGATCGTTTCTTTGTTATATATTATCAGGGTAAATTTTTTAAAATAGATTTGAAAAATGATTATTCTACAAATGGTGCTGACTGCATTGATTTTGGCGAATTTGTTTTAAAAGAAATATTAAATATTCATGATGAGACTAATGATGAAAGGGTCGAATTCGTCCCACCTACATTAGGTACTGATTATTTGATTAATCAAGTTGATACAGGTATAAGTGATCTATCGACATTGATGAGACCAGTTAGTATGGATTTAGTAATAAATTACTCTAAAAATTTAAAATATATGCCTCCTAAAGCCACTTGGTTTGAGCCAAAACCTCTAGATGGTCTGTTTTTTTATAAAATTATTGAATAAGTAAAATAACCAAGGAGAAATTAAATTATGCATAAACCAACCATTAAACCAAATCATCCATTTTTTTCATCAGGACCTTGCTCGAAAAGACCCGGTTGGAAATTAGATGCTTTAAATGATGCTGTTTTAGGTAGATCCCATAGAGCTAAAAGTGGCAAAGCAAAACTTAATGAAGTAATCGTTAAATCTAAAGAGGTTTTAGAATTACCTGATGATTATTTAGTAGGTATAGTCCCTGCATCTGATACTGGTGCAATAGAAATGGCCATGTGGAGTCTGCTTGGGTTAAAAAAGGTTGAAGTTTGTGGTTGGGAAACTTTTGGACTTACTTGGGTAAAAGATATTACTAACCAGTTAAAATTAGAAAATGTTACTGTTCATAAAACGGATAACTATGGCGAACTACCTGATTTATCAAAAGTAAATTTTGATAATGATGTTGTTTTCACTTGGAATGGAACAACCTCAGGTGTTTGTGTACCTAACGCAGATTGGATACCTGAAAATAGAACGGGTTTATCTATTTGTGATGCTACGTCTGCAGTTTTCGCTATGGATATGGACTTTAAAAAATTAGATGTTGTAACTTGGTCATGGCAAAAAGTCTTGGGAGGGGAAGCTGCACATGGAATGATTGCTTTATCGCCTAGAGCCGTTGAAAGATTAGAGACTTACGAACCTTCATGGCCTATGCCTAAAATTTTTCAATTAGCTAAGAATAAGAAGTTTTCTAAAGAAATTTTTGAGGGAGCTACGATTAATACTCCATCTTTGCTCGCTGCCGAAGATGCGCTAGATGCTTTGAATTGGTGTATTGAAATAGGTGGTCAAAAAGAATTAATATCAAGATCAAAGAAAAATTTGCAAGTTATTAAAGATTGGATAGAACAGAGAGATTGGGTAGAATTTTTAGCCGTTGACCCTGACACTTATTCCTCAACAAGCATATGTTTTAAGTTTACACATCCTGATTTTGTAGCATTAGACAACGATAACCAAAAAAAATTGGTCAAAGAAATTTGCACCACTTTAGAAAAGGAAGATGCTGGATATGATATTAATGCTTACAAAGATGCTCCAGCTGGAATTAGAATTTGGGGAGGGGCAACAGTAGAGGCTTCAGATATTGAAAAAGTTTTGCCTTGGATTGAGTGGTCTTTTTTCGAAATCATGGAAAGGTACAAATAATGAAAATATTAATCTCAGATAAGATGAGTAACAAGGTAGAAGATGTTCTTAAATCAAAGCAAATTGATTACGATATTAAAACTGGAATGTCTCCAGAGGAACTTAAAGGGGTAATTGATCAATATGACGGCATATTGATAAGATCTGCGACTAAACTAACTTCTGAGATACTTGCAGATTGTAGCAACCTTAAGGTTATTGGAAGAGCAGGAGTAGGAGTTGATAATGTTGATTTAGATCAGGCAACTAAAAATAAAATTTTAGTAATGAATACTCCATTGGGTAATCTAGAAGCCACAGCAGAATTAACTGTTGGCTTAATGTTCTCAATTATGAGAAACATTCATCTTGCTAATGACTCCACTCATCAAGGTAAATGGGAAAAACCCAAGTTTATTGGTACTGAATTAAAAGGAAAAACACTAGGTGTCGTTGGTTTTGGAAATATCGGTCAAAGAGTAGCTGAAATTTGTTCCACAATTGGAATGAAAATTATTACAAATTCTAAATCAGCTAGTAATGAAGATTTATCAAAATATCATGCAAAAAAAGTCTCGACAGAGCAACTTATAAAAGAGTCTGATATTTTATCTCTTCATACTAAATTAAATGATGAAACAAAATACATGATTAATAGAGAAACATTGTCGATTATGAAACCTACTTCAGTGATAATAAATTGTGCAAGAGGGGGATTAATTAATGAGCCTGATTTAAAAGAAGCGCTCAATAATGAGGTTATAGCTGGAGCTGCTATTGATGTTTATGAAAATGAACCAGCTACTGATAATGTTATGTTTGGTGCAAAAAATTTACTACTCACACCTCATTTAGGAGCATCTTCAAAAGAAGCTCAATCTAATGTTGCTATAGATGTAGCAAACCAAGTTGCTGATTATTTAAAAGATAATAAGATTCTAAATAACGTTAATTCTTTTTAATTTTCTTTAAATACTCATAAATTGAAATTTTGGTTAAAACGTTTTGGAGTGATTTGTTTTCATTAATTTTTTTTAATTCAGCAAGACTTAGCTTAAAAATTTTAATTTCTTCATTTTCATTTCTATTATAGAGCGATTTTAGTTTAATTTTCTCTACTTCAGCATAGTAAACATGAACTATTTCATCAGAGTAGCCTGGAACTGGACAGTAAGTTGTTAGTTTGATTATTTTTTTTGTTTTAACTCCAATTTCTTCTTTAATTTCTCTTTTTATGGCTGTAATTAATGACTCACCCTTATCCACTAATCCACCAACTATTTCATACTTCAATGTTTTATTTCTGACAAAATAAAAAGGTCTAAATTGTTTAATTAAATAAAATTTTTTCTCTTCTGGGCTAAAACATAGAGCAAATACGACATCTCCAACATTTAATATTTCTCTAAAAATATTATAAGGTTTGACTTTCTTATTGTAACTCTTTACTAAAAAATGATACTTCCAAAATTTAAAAAATCCGTTTGATAAAAGTATTTTTTTTATTTTACTAACTTTTTGCATGTGATTTAACTGTTTGACTATTTATAAGACAAAAGTATATATATTCAATACTCGGGGAGTAGCTCAGTCTGGTAGAGTGTCTGCTTTGGGAGCAGAAAGTCGCAGGTTCGAATCCTGTCTCCCCGACCAAATACATAATTATGAAAAAAGTTACGATTAAGCGCCCCTCAAAAACTAATATGCAATCTGGTTTAAAAAAAACTAAAATGTGGATAATTGAGTTTGATTTCGATCCCAGTCTTCAAAAAGACGTGTTAATGGGATGGAATAGTTCAAAAAACACCACTAAACAATTAAAGCTTAACTTTGATAATCTTGATGATGCTATTTTATGGTGTCAAAAGAACTCATATCAATACAAAGTTATTGATCAATCCTATAAACAAGTAAAACCAAAGAGTTATGCCAGTAATTTCTCTAACAATAGAAAAACTTCTTGGACACACTAGTAATTAAATATTCATTTTTTAAAATATAATACTATTATCAGTCCATATTTATTAATTAATAAGGGGGAAAGAAATGATTAAGTTCATTACTACTCTGCTTGCTTTATTCATGTTTAGCACTTCATACGCTAAAGAAGTTAAAGTAGGCATAATTTTAGGTTTCACAGGACCTATTGAATCATTAACACCGGGTATGGCTGCTGGTGCTGAATTAGCTTTTCAAGAAGCTTCAGACTCTGGTGCCTTGTTAAATGGTTCTACAATTAGCTCAATTAGAGCCGACTCCACATGTATTGACTCAGCAGCAGCAGCTTCTGCAGCTGAATTTTTAATATCTCAAGGTGTTACTGCTATTATGGGAGCAGACTGTTCAGGTGTTACAGGTGCAGTTCTTTCAAATGTAGCTGTTCCAAATGGTGTACCTATGATTTCACCATCTGCAACTTCACCTGCTCTAACCACAGCAGAGGACAACGGTTTATTTTTTAGAACTGCTCCATCTGATGCAAGAGGTGGAGAGGTATTAGCAGATATTACTAGTGATAGAGGTATTTCAAGTGTTGCTATTACTTATGTTAACACTGATTACGGTGTTGGTTTAGCTGATGTTTATGAAGCTGCAGCAATAGCTAGAGGTATTGAAGTTACAGCTAAAACTGCTCACGAAGGTGACAAAGCAGATTACAGTGCTGAAGTAGGTGTTCTTTCATCTGCTGGTGGAGATGCGTTAGTTGTTATTGGTTATTTAGATCAAGGTGGAAATCAAATTATTCAAGGTTCACTTGATAGTGGTGCTTTTGATACATTTGTTCTATCTGATGGAATGATTGGTGAGTCACTTACAGATACTTTTGGTTCAGACCTTGATGGTTCATTTGGTTCTATGCCTGGTTCTTTAGGCGCTGGTGCAATGAAATTTAAAGCGTATGCTGAAGCGAATGGTGTTGATCCATCAGTTTATGTAGGAGAATCATATGACGCGGCAGCTTTAATTGTCTTAGCTATGGCTCTTGGTAAATCAGATGACAGTGCATCAATCGCAGCTAATATTATGAAAGTTGCTAATGGACCAGGAACAAAAATCTATGCTGGAGAATTGAAAAAAGGTTTAGATCTTGCAAGTGCTGGTTTTGCAGTTGATTACGATGGCGCCACCGATGTTAACTTCACAGATGTAGGTGAGGCATTTGGTGCTTTCCTTGAGAAAGGAATAGAAGGCGGTCAATTTGTTGACGTCGCTCAAAGATAATTATTTTATTTTAGCCCCATCAATTTTGATGGGGCTAATGTTACAAATTTTAATTTTTTATCACTTTTTCTGGTAACAAACCTTTAGGTCTATACCTCATAACTAACAACAAACCAAGTCCCATCATTAAATATCTAAAGTAAGGAACGCTGTTTTTTAAATGCTCTTTTATATAACTAGTATCATCCAAATGATTGGTAAAGATATTAATTATTAATAATGCAAAGGGCGCAGACTGTATCCATATAAACCAAACTACGAAACCTCCTAAAATAGCTCCATAATTATTTCCAGTGCCCCCTAAAAGTACCATCACCCAAATTAAAAATGTGTATCTTAATGGTTGATAACTAGATGGTGTAAATAGACCGTCATATGTTACAAGCATGGCACCCGCAAATCCAATAATTGCTGAACCTAACATAAAAATAAATAGGTGTTGCTTGACAACATTCTTACCCATAGCTTTAGCTGCCTCTTCGTTGTCTCTTATTGCCCTCATCATTCTACCCCAAGGAGAATTCAAGGCTTTTTCTGAAAAATAAAGTATTGTAATTACAACTACTAAAAATATAAGACTAAAGCAAAGCTTTACAAAAACCCCAGAAGAGGTGATAACTAATTGATTAAGCAGAGAAATCTTTTCATCAGGATCTAATATATTTGATAGTTTGGAAGAGTTAAAAAACTCCACAAGTTTAATAAACCACTCAGAGTTTTGTAAATCCACTTCATATGGAACTGGTCTCTTTAAACCAATAACATTCTTTACTCCCCTTGACAGCCACTCCTCATGTTTTACAATTGATATTATTATCCCAGATACTAGTAAAGTTGATATTGCTAAATAGTCAGACCTTAATCCTAAACAAACTTTACCTACGACAAATGCTACAAGTGCACATAAAATTGCACCAACAAACCATGAAAATATAATTGGCAAATTTGCTCCACCTAAAAAACCTGATGTGGCGGCATTTATTGACTCAATTTTACTAATTGATGGACCGGCTATAAATTTAAGTAAGGGTATAGATAAAATTATGATAAAGAATATAAAATAATTTTTATATTTATGATTTGGAATTTTTTTATTAATAATTAAAACACTAAAAACAACTGTAACTAAAAATAAACCAGAAATTAAAATTCCTAATCCACCAGCGCTCCAAGCTTCAGGAACAGGAGGAACTGAAACTAAAATAGTAGCTAGACCACCTATGGCCAAAAAGCCCATTACACCAAAATTAATTAAACCTGCAAAACCCCATTGAATATTTACTCCCATTGCCATAACAGCAGAGATAAGACATAAATTTAACATTGATAATGCAATACCCCACGATTGAAATAAACCTACTAAAATAGTTAAAACTGTAATTACTGAGAAACAAATTTTAAAGTCAGAATTTTTGATCATATGACTTTTCCTTTAAAAATACCATTTGGTCTAAAAATAAGAACGACTATTAATATCGCAAAAGAGATCGCAAATTTATAATCAGTAGAGATAAATTGTATTAGTGTGCTTGGTTCCAATCCCTCAGGCATAATGTACTTAAAAAATTTTTTATAAGCATAGGTAAGGCCTATTTCAGAGAAAGCAATTAGGAAACCTCCATAAAATGCTCCTAAAGGATTACCAATACCACCAACAATTGTTGCTGCGAAAATAGGAAGAAGGTTATTAAAATAAGTAAATGGCTTAAAACTCTTATCCAATCCATACAAAGTTCCAGCGACAGTTGCTAAAATTGAAACAATTATCCAGGTCAGTAAAACAATTTTTTTTGGATCAATACCTGATAGCAAAGCTAAATCCTCATTATTTGAATAAGCTCTCATAGATTTGCCTGTTTTTGTTTTATTCAAAAAATAAAAAAGTATGGAGCAAGTAATAATTGTTGTAATTAATGTTATAACTTGAGTTGATTTTAATGCTAGTCCCTCATTCAATCCTGTCATTTGCTTAAATTCTCTTGCTTTCATAATAAACTTATGACCATCCATAAAGTTAATATCGTTTGGTCCAATAATAATTCTAACAACTGCGTTTAAAACAAACATAATACCAAGGCTAACAACTATAAAAGTTACAGGGTCACTTTTTTTATTTCTGTAATATTCAAATACCGTTTTGTCAAAAAATAAACTTACTGCTATTGTTAATAAGATACCAATTGGTAACGCTAGTAAAGCAGTTGGAAGTAAGCCAAATGTAATTCCTTTTGATTGTAAAAACCAAGTAACAAGAATTACTACCATTGTTCCAAAAGCCATCAAGTCTCCATAAGCAAAGTTAGCAAATCTTAAAACACCATAAATAAGAGTTACTCCAATCGCACCCAAAGCAAGCTGAGATCCATAAGTTATACCAGGCACAATAATAAAGTTTGTAAGAAGTATGATTGAGTTTAAAAAATCCATTTACCCACCTAAAAAAGCCTTCCTTATCTCTTTGTCATTTAGAAGATAATCACCTTTACCTTCGTAAGCATTTTTTCCTGTCACTAAAATATAACCTCGGTCAGATATTTCTAAAGCTTGGCGGGCATTTTGCTCAACCATTAGTATAGCTATGTTTTGTTTTTTTATATTTAGTATATGCTCAAATAATTCTGTCATAATTACAGGTGAAACACCTGCAGTTGGTTCGTCTAGCATTAAAACATTTGGATCAGTCATTAAAGCTCTGGCGATTGCAACCTGCTGTCGTTGACCACCTGATAATTCGCCTGCGAATTGATCCTTTTTCTCTTTAATTATAGGAAATAAATCATACATCTCCTCTAATCTCGTTGATAAATTAGCATCATTTAAAAAAGCACCCATCTCTAAGTTCTCTTTTACTGTTAATTCTGTAAATATATTCTTAATTTGAGGTACAAAGGAAATACCTAGCTTTATTCTATCTTGTGTTTTAAGTTTTGTGATGTCATTCCCGTCAAGTACGACATTTCCATTTTTTAAGTCAAGTATACCAAGCATTGCTTTCATTGCTGTCGATTTACCAGCACCATTAGGACCTAGAATGGACACAATTTCACCTTTGTTAACACTAAAAGAGCATTCTTCAATAATATTTACACCTCCATAACCACCAGTTAAATTTGAAGCAGAGAAAAACATTATTTTTTTAATCCCTTACCTAAATAAGACTCAATAACCTGTTCATTTGACTTAACTTCCTCAGCAGAACCTTTAAAAAGAACTGATCCCTCAGCTAAAACTATTACAGGGTCACACAACTCGCTTATAAAGTTAAAATCATGTTCAATCATACAAAATGTGTAACCTTTATCTTGATTAAGTTTTAAAATTGAGTCACTTATGTCTCTAAGGAGTGTTTTATTAACTCCTGCACCAACTTCATCTAAAAAAACTATTTTAGCATCTACCATCATTGTTCTTGCCAATTCTAAAAGTTTTTTTTGACCTCCAGATAAATTTCCAGCTCTCTCATTTTTAAGGTGTTCAATTTTCAAAAATTTTAAAACTTCCATGGCTTTATCTTTTATTAATTCATCCTCTTTTTTAATTTTTTGACTATTCATCAACGAATATAGAAGCTTTTCACCTTTTTGATTACCCGGCACTACCATTAAATTTTCAATAACTGTCATATTTGAAAATTCGTGTGCTATTTGAAAAGTTCTTAATACTCCTAAATGAAATAAGTCGTGTGACTCTTCATTAGTTATTTCAACACCATTATAGAAAACTTTACCCGTATCTGGTTTCAGATTACCAGTAATTACATTAAATAAAGTAGTTTTACCAGAACCATTGGGTCCAATAATCCCTGTTATAGCTTTATCCTTAATTTCTAAGGAGCAATCATTTAGCGCAACTAATCCACCAAATGTTTTCACCAAATTTTCAACTTTTATTAAAATATTGTTCATTTAAAAATTAATGCATATTAAAGTAGAAAATATAAAGTTGAAGTGGTAAATATTCCAATAAATGCGCTCTTAGCTCAGCTGGATAGAGCATCTGCCTTCTAAGCAGAGGGTCGCAGGTTCGAATCCTGCAGAGCGCGCCAACTATTTGCCATGTCTGATATTAAAAATAAATTAGACTTTCTTGTAACGTCTCATAAAAAATTAACAGGTTCTGCTTTAACAAATGAAATAGCTAAATCTTACATTGATTTATTTAGTCGAGTAAAAGATAAAAAAACATTAATGATTGCTGGATCTCAAGGTTCAGGTAAATCTACTCTGTCGTTACAAATTAAAAAATATTTTAAAAAATATTATTCAAAGAATGTAGTTATTCTTAGTATTGATGACTTTTATTTATCTACTCATCAAAGAAAACTATTGGCAAAAAAATACAAAACAAATTTGTTTGAAACTAGAGGTGTTCCAGGTACCCACAATTTAAAATTACTTAGTCAAACAATAAGAAATCTTAAAAGTAATAAATTTCCATTATTTCTTCCAGTTTTTGATAAAGTAGCTGATAATAAGAAAAAATATCAAAGAAAAGTAAATAAAGCAGATTTAATTATTTTAGAGGGTTGGTGTGTTGGTTCAAAACCAATAGACTCAAATTATTTAAAAAAAAATATAAATGATCTAGAAAAGATAGAAGACTCTAATTTATTATGGAGAACTTCTTATAATAAGGCTTTAGTTGAATATCAAAAAGTTTTTAAAAAATTTAGTTATTTTATTTTCATTAAAATACCAAACTGGAAATTTGTAATTGATTGGAAATATAAACAAGAATTAGGTCTTCGCTCTTCTAATAGTAATAATCATTTAAAAAAGAAACTATATAGATTTATACAATTTTATGAAAAATTAACTAAATGGATGTTTGTAACTTCACCTAGTGATTGCAATGTATTAATAACTTTAGATAAAAAACAAATAGCAAAAAAAATTACATATAAATGAAAAGATATCTTATTTTTACTGATCTTGATGGAACTCTTCTAGATCATGATAATTATTCATTTGGAAATAATAAGCAAATGATCTCTAAAATTATTAATAACAAAAATGAAATTATTTTTAACACCAGTAAAACATTCAATGAATGTAAAAAATTGCTTAAAGAATTGAAATTATCAAATATGCCCTTTAGTACTGAAAATGGAGCAGTATTATATTTTCCTAAAATAAGATTTAATAAAATTAAAAACTCATTTTCTTTTGAAAAATATTGGAAAGTAAGAATTGCCAAATTATCCTCAAAGGTTTGGCATCAATTTTTAAAACAGAAACAGAAAAAATATAATTTTTTAATTGCCCAGGATCTTTCACCTAATATTTTAAAAAGATACACGAATTTGAATAATACAAATATGATGTTGGATCGTGAGGCTAGCCAAATTATTCTTTGGAATGATAATCTAACAAACTTAAAATTATTCAAAAAAGAGCTTAAATTTGAAAAAAATGGAATATTTATAAAAGGTAGTAGGTTCATGCAAATTTCCTCTATATGCAACAAAAGAATAGCTAAAAAGCTAATATCTCATGTTTATGATATTCAATTTCGTGATAAATACTCAAGGAATACTATTGCTTTGGGTGATAGTAGAAATGATATTGACATGTTAAATTCTTGTAAATACTCCTGCCTAATTAAAAATTCTTCTGGCGCATATCCAAAATTGCGCTCAAATAAAAAAAATGTTTTTAAATCATCAAAGCTAGCACCTGACGGTTGGTGTCAAGTCCTGTATAAATTAAATAAAACAATAGATAATAAGATTTTTTAACCATGCCTGACTTTCATCAAAATGGCGTTATAGCTACTCTTCATAATTTTAATTCGAAACCCATAGAGGAAATAGAAAAAGAACTTTTAGATTTTTCAAAAGTTTCACCCATGACTTTAATTCTTCCTTCTTTGTATTCAGAATTAGAAAAGCCAGCATTAACCTATATTGTGAATACTTTAAAAAAAGTTAAATACATTAAAAATATTGTTATTGGTTTAGATCAAGCCAATAAACAAGAATTCATAAAAGCTAAAAAATTTTTTTCAGTGCTGCCTCAAAAAAAATATATTCTTTGGAACGATGGACCTAAATTAAAAAAAATAGATCAACATTTATCTAAAATGGATCTTGCTCCTGCTGAAAAGGGGAAAGGAAGAAATATTTGGTACTGTATGGGATTTGTAATTTCTTTGAAAGAGTCGGGATCGGTTGCAATGCACGATTGCGATATAGTCACCTATGATAAAAATTTAGTAGCAAAACTCTTTTACCCCGTTGCTAATCCAAAATTTTCATTTGATTTTTGTAAGGGCTTTTATCCTAGGGTTGCTCAAAAATCTATGAATGGAAGAGTGACAAGATTATTAGTTACGCCTTTAGTTAAATCTCTACAGAAAATGGTTGGATTTAATGAATATTTAAATTTCTTAGATATATTTAAATATCCTCTAGCAGGTGAATTTTCATTTAAATATAATTTATTGAATGACATAAGAATTCCACATGATTGGGGCCTTGAAATAGGAATACTTTCTGAAATGTATAGGAACTTTGCTAATAATAAAATTTGCCAGGTAGATATAGCAGATACCTATGAACATAAACACCAAGAGGTCTCTAAAAATAATCGTCAAAAGGGTTTATCTAAAATGACTATAGATATTTCTAAAGCTTTATTTAGAAAATTAGCTACACAGGGTCATGTATTTTCTAATGAGAAGTTTAGAACACTTAAAGCAACATATTATAGATTAGCCCTTGATATGGTTCAGATTTATAAAACAGATGCAGAGATGAATGGATTAAACTTTGATGTCCACAAAGAAGAGGAAATGGTTGAGCTCTTTGCACAAAATATTATTGAAGCAGGAAAAATATTCCTAGACTCACCAAGTGAAAATCCAAATATACCAACTTGGAGAAGAGTTGATAGTGCTGACCCAACTATTTTAAAATCTTTTAATGATGCTGTCATGGAAGATAACACCTAAAGTGCAAGAAGAATTAAAAAATAATCTAAACATACATTTTCAAATAATTTACAAGGATATATTAGATCAAAACGAAATTTTAAAACTAATTAATAGAGTTCTTGATTTATTTCAAAATAAAGACCTAGGTATTTCTGAACCTAATTGGTCTCATAAAGATGTTTTCTTAATTACGTATGGTGATTCAATATATGAAGAAAAAAATAATAAATTAAAAACTTTAAGCAAGTTCTTAGATAAGTATTGTAAAAAACAATTCAACAATTTACACATTCTACCTTTTTTTCCTTACAGTTCAGATGATGGATTTTCTATAACTGATTATGAAGAAGTAAGGTCTGATTTAGGTGATTGGAAAGATATTAAATCATTATCAAAAAATTTTAGGATAATGAGTGATATTGTTATTAACCATGCATCTATTGAAAGTAAATATTTTAAATCTTTTATTGAGAATAAAACTGAAACACAAAATTTTTTTATAAAACTTAAAAATAAACAAGGTTATGACCAAGTTGTTCGCCCTAGAAGCTCAGATCTTTTTAGAGAATTTGAAATTAATAAAGAAATTTATTATTTATGGTGTACTTTCAGCCACGATCAAGTTGACTTTAATTTTAAAAATCCTGAGGTTTTATTTTTCTTCATAAAATTAATTCATTTATATCTTAAAAATGGTGTTAGAGTTTTTAGATTAGATGCCATTGCATTCCTTTGGAAAGAACATGACACCAACTGTCTAAATTTACCACAGACTCATGAAGTTGTGAAATTAATGAGAACACTTCTCAATGCTTTTAGTAAAAATACTTTACTTATAACTGAAACAAATTTACCTAATTTAGAAAATCTTAGTTATTTCGGTGAAAACGATGAAGCAAATGCTGTATACAACTTTGCCTTACCACCCTTGCTACTGTGGACTCTTGTGATGGGTGATAGCACAGCTCTTCGTAAATGGTCTATGGGCATGCCTCCTGCAAAAGATCATACATCTTATTTCAATTTCATAGCCTCTCATGATGGTATTGGCCTGAGACCGACAGAGGGAATTTTAACAGAAAAAGAAAGAAATAACTTAGTCGATATCATGACCGATTTTGGAGCAAAAACTACCAAAAGAAAAATAACAGATAACACCGAGACTGTTTATGAAATAAATATCTCACTCATAGATTCTATGAAAGGAACATTTCAAGGAAGTGATCATTTGCAAATTGAAAGATTTATTTGTTGCCATGCAATAATGCTAGGACTCGAGGGAATACCAGCATTTTACATACATAGTATTTTGGGCTCAACAAATGACTATGAAAAGTTAGAGCAAACGAAAAATAATAGATCTATAAATAGAAGATCTTGGAAGTATGATGAAATTGATGGATTGCTTACAAACACTGATAGTTTTAATTCAAAAATATATAATCAATTATCAAAATTAATCGATATTAGAAAAAACCAATCTGCATTTCATCCAAATGCTACACAATTTACATTTAATTTGGGTAAAAATTTTTTTGGCTTTTGGAGACAAAGTCATGACAAAAGGCAATCAATATTTTGTGTAAGCAATGTAACTAATGTGTTCCAATATTTAGATTTGTCAGAATTAAATCTAATTGCGTCAAATGAATGGTGGGATTTAATCTCTAATGAGATAATTATTGATATCAAATCAACAATTACCTTAAAGGCCTATCAAACCATGTGGATTACAAATTATTAATTAAAGATTATGTCTTTTCGACATAAGCCCTAAAACTGAGACTTTTTTTCTATTACTTTCATTAAAAAATTTGTGTTATATTTTGGTATGACCGATCCTAAAACATACAAATTTAACACTAAAACCTTACATAGTGGGCATCAGCCAGATAAAAATTTTGGCTCTCGTGCCGTTCCAATTTATCAAACAACATCATACTTATTCCAAGATGCAGATCACGCAGCTGCTTTATTTAATCTAGAAGAGGGTGGACATATCTATAGCAGAATATCCAATCCTACTATATCTGTTCTTGAAGAAAGAGTTGCAGCTTTAGAGGGCGGCTCTGCTGCTTTAGCTACTGCCTCTGGTATGAGTGCAATGATGCTAGCTCTTCTAAATATTTGTAGTGCAGGTGATCATATTGTTTCCTCATCGCAGTTGTATGGTGGCTCTTTTAACTTACTGAGACTAACTTTAAAAAGATTTGGCATTGAAACAACATTTGTTAAACCTAGAGACACAGAGGGTTTTAAAAAAGCAATTCAACCAAATACAAAATGTATTTGGGGTGAGTTGATTGGTAATCCTGGCATAGAAATTATGGATTTACCTGAAATTTCCAAAATAGCAAAGGACGCAGGTATTCCTTTAATGGTCGATGGAACATTTAACACACCATATTTGTGTAATCTTTTTGAATTAGGTGCAGATATAATCACACACTCTTTAACAAAATGGATGGCAGGTCATGGAACTTCTATGGGTGGTATAATTGTTGAAAAGGGTGACTTTGATTGGACTAAGGGAGATAAGTTCCCAACAATGACTGAGCCATATGATGGTTATCACGGTCTTTCTTTTGCAGAAGAATTTGGTCCAGCAGCATTTACTATGAGAGCAAGGGCAGAGGGCATGAGAGACTTTGGTCCATGTATGAGTCCAACAAACGCATTTAATATTTTAATAGGAATAGAAACTCTTTCAGTGAGAATGGAAAAGCATTTATCCAATACTAAAATAATGGTTGATTACTTAAGTAACAATCCAAGTGTTTCTTGGGTAAATCATCCAAGCTTACCGGATCACCCTGATCATAAAGTTGCTGCAAAATTAATGCCTAAGGGCGCTGGCTCAATGATAGCGTTTGGAATTAAGGGGGGCAAAGAAGCTGGTCACGCGTTTATAAACTCTTTAAAACTAACATCACATTTAGCTAACGTTGGTGACGCAAAATCATTAGTTATCCATCCAGCATCCGCAACTCACTCTCAAATGG
This sequence comes from uncultured Alphaproteobacteria bacterium, assembly GCA_902617485.1. Lineage (GTDB taxonomy): Bacteria > Pseudomonadota > Alphaproteobacteria > HIMB59 > HIMB59 > HIMB59. Next base: position 16,027 of record CACMXD010000001.1, read on the forward strand.
ATAAAAAATCATTAGAGTTGGCAGGCCTAACTGAAGATATGATACGTTTTTCTGTTGGCTTGGAGGACATGGATGACATCATTAATGACTTTGAAAATGGTTTCAGAGCATCTCAAAAGCCAAGACTTGTAGCTTCTAAATGAAGCTAAAAGTTAATGGAAAAGAGGCATATTACACATCCAGTGGAAGAGAAATAGATAAAAATCAACCCTCGATTGTATTTGTTCATGGTAGTGGTTTGAGCCACGTTACATGGGTGCTTCAAACAAGATACTTTGCATTTCACGGTTACAATACAATTGCGGTAGATTTACCTGGCCATGGTGACTCCGAGGGACCACCATTAAAAACTATTGAAGAGATGGCTGATTGGGTTGCAGACCTGTTAACAGCTTTGGGCATTGAGAAAGCCTCATATGTTGGTCATTCTCAAGGATGTTTGGTGGGATTAGAATTTGCACAAAGACATCCTGAAAAATTAGATTTACTGGCATTAATCAACGGATCTATGTCAATGAAGATGAACACTGAACTTTTAGACTTAGCATTAAATAAAGATCAAAAAGCTGTTGATCTCATGATGGATTGGGTGCATGGACCTTTAGGTCATAAAGGTGGTCATCCTGTTCCAGGATTAAGTCATTTAGGTATGGGCGGTCAGTTGGTATCTTCAAATAATGACGGCACGCTTGGTGCTGACTTCAATGCTTGCGATAAATACACTAATGGTGAAACTGCTGCTAAAAGTATTAAACACCCAACTTTATGTATTGTAGGCAAACATGATAAAATGACTCCTAAAAAAGTGGGTCTAGAATTGGCTTCAAATATAGAGGGTTCAAAAACAGTCGTTTTAGAAGAGTCTGGTCATATGTCAATTTTAGAAACAGCGAGTGAAACTAAAAATATTTTAAAAAATTTTTTTAAAGAAAATAGCCGTGCTTCATAAAGGATCGTGTCATTGTAAAGCTATTGAGTTTGAGATTGACTCTGATCTTGAAAAAATAATGCAATGCAATTGCTCCATTTGTATTAGAAAAAATGCAAAAATGATAATGGTTCCTAAATCTAATTTTAAACTTTTAAAGGGAAAAGAGGATCTATCTCTTTATCAATTTAATCTAAACTTAGCTGAACATTTTTTTTGTAAGCATTGCGGGATATACACTCACCACAATAGAAGAACTGATCCAAACGGTATGGGAATTAATCTAGGGTGCTTAGATGATGTAGACCCATTAGACTATGAAGCTGGTCTCAATGACGGAAGAAAACTATCCTAGTCAGATCTTGATTTTAATATAAAAAAAACTAATATTGGCCATGGCCCAAGTTAAAGAGTATTTAACGTTTGATGACGTTTTATTAAAACCCCAAGCATCAACTATTCTCCCGAATAACGTCGATATTTCAACAAATCTAACTAAAGATATAAAACTAAATATTCCTATCATATCAGCAGCAATGGACACCGTAACAGAGTCCAAAATGGCAATATCAATGTCTCAAAATGGTGGTTTAGGAGTAATTCACAAAAATTATGATATAGAAACGCAAAGTTATGAAGTTAAAAAAGTAAAAAGATACGAAGCAGGGATTGTCTATAATCCAATAACAATGAGTCCTAATAATACAATTGAAGATGTTTTAAATGTAATGGAAAAACAAAATATATCTGGTTTTCCAGTGGTTGATAAAGCTAATAAACTTCAGGGAATTATTACTAATAGAGATGTTCGATTTGTAATTAATAAAAAAACAAAAGTTAAAGATTTAATGACTAAAAAAGTAATCTCTATTACTCAAACCCAATCAAAAGGTATGTCCTCTTTTGGACTGGCAAAAAAATTACTACAAGAAAATAGAATAGAGAAACTAGTTGTAACTGATAATAACAATAAATGTATTGGTTTAATTACTGTTAAGGATATTCAAAGAGGAGAGAAATTTCCCTATTCTGTTAAAGATAAAAATGGACAATTATTAGTTGGTGCTGCAATAGGAAGTAAGCCTAATGACTTACAAAGAGCTATAGAGTTAGATAAAGCTGGTGTTGATATTTTATTCATAGACACAGCTCATGGTCATTCATCAGCAGTATTAGAGTCTTTTAAAAAAATAAGAAAAAAAATAAAATTACCTATAGTTGTAGGTAATATTGCTACACCTGAAGCTGCAAAAGATTTAATTAAATTAGGTGCAGATGCAATTAAGGTTGGCATAGGCCCAGGTTCGATCTGTACTACTAGAATTGTTGCAGGTGTTGGAGTGCCTCAATTTACTGCCATTCAAGATATTTCTACAATAACCAATAAAAATAAAATTCCAATGATCTCTGATGGGGGGATACGTTATTCTGGTGACATTGTAAAAGCGCTTGCAGCCGGAGCCAATTGTATCATGGCAGGTTCTTTATTTGCTGGAACAGATGAGTCACCTGGAGAAGTATTTCTATTTCAAGGAAGATCTTATAAGTCCTATCGAGGAATGGGCTCTTTAGGAGCTATGGCCAGAGGTTCAGCAGATCGATATTTTCAAGACGAAATTAATGAGGCTATCAAATTAGTTCCCGAGGGTATTGAAGGAAGAATTCCGTATAAAGGTCAAGTATCTAACGTTTTATTTCAATTGACAGGAGGTTTGAGGTCTGGAATGGGATATACGGGCTCTAAGAACCTCACTATACTCAAAAAAAATGCAAAATTTGTCCGTTTGACCAATTCTGGAATTAATGAAAGCCACGTTCACGGTGTCCAAGTAACAAAAGAGGCTCCAAATTACCGCTCCAATTGAGTAAATCAGTATTAATTATAGATTTTGGATCTCAATATACACATTTAATTGGAAGGAAAATTCGTGAGCTTGGAGTTTATGCAGAAATATATCCTCCAAAATATCTCAACAATGTAACTAATATTTTAAACCATTCAGTTTTAATATTATCAGGGGGTCCAGACTCAGTCTTAAATAAAAACGCACCTAAAATTGACATTCCTTTAGATCAAATACCTATTCCAATTTTAGGTATTTGTTATGGCTTTCAATATATCTCAAAAGAATTTGATGGTGTTATAGAAAAAAGTAACCAAAGAGAATATGGAAAAACAATTATAAAAATATCAAAGTGTGATTTATTTAAGAACACAAACTCCGAGCAACAAGTATGGATGTCTCATGGAGATAGTTTATCAAAAATTCCAAAAGGTTTTAAAATTCTTGCTAAAACTAAAAATAAAATACCAGCAGCAATATATAAAAAAAATATATATGCAATACAATTTCATTGTGAAGTTACGCACTCTGAATTTGGTAATCAAATTTTAAAAAATTTTTTATTTAATATTTGTAACTTAAAAGAAAATTGGAAAAATAATGATTTACACCAAACTATTGGCAGATATCTTAGAATTAATGTTAAAGAAAAAAAACCAAATATAGTTTGTGCAGTATCAGGTGGTGTTGATTCTACAGTTTTGGCATTTGCTATATCAAAATATCTTAAATTAGATAACGTTCACTTTATATTTGTAAATAATGGATTGCTTAGAAAATATGATATTAAAAATATAAAATCTGTTTTTAAGTCCTTCAATTTAAAATTAAATATAATCAATGCAGAACATATTTTCTTAAAAAAACTAAAAAATGTTACTGATCCAGAACTTAAAAGGAAGATAATAGGGGGTTTGTTTATAGAGGTATTCTCAAAGTATATTAGAAAATTATCACAAAAAGATTTCTACCTTGCACAAGGAACTCTATACACAGATATCATAGAAAGCCGCTCTTACCATGGTGGAAAGAGTGTGACTATAAAATCACATCATAATGTTGGGGGTTTACCAAAAGACCTTAAATTTGACGTTATAGAGCCTTTTAAAGAGCTTTTTAAGGACGAAGTAAGACGATTAGGTCTATTCTACAAATTAGATCAGAGATTTGTTAATCGACATCCTTTTCCTGGACCAGGACTGGGTATTCGGTGTATTGGAAAGGTTAACAGACAAAGACTAGATACTTTAAGAGAAATAGATGAAATTTTTATTAATTTTTTAATCGAAAAGAATTTATACAACAAATCATGGCAAGCTTTTGCTGTTTTACTTCCTGTTAAATCTGTAGGCGTGATGGGCGATGAGAGAACTTATGAAGAGACTTGCGTTTTAAGATGTATTAATTCAGTTGATGGAATGACAGCAGATGTTACGCAGATTGATATTGAAACTTTATCTGAAGTAGCAACTCATATAATTAATAAAGTTCCTAGAGTGAACAAAGTTCTATATGACATAACCAGCAAGCCCCCATCTACTATTGAGTGGGAATGAATTTAGATATTTCAAAATTATCAATTGATGAATTAAAAACATTTAAAAAATTTAATAGAGAATTTTTACCAAAAATTAAAAAATTAGATTTTGATTTTGCTGATATGAAAAAAGGAGAATTAATGCTCATATCAACCCCAAAAGATATTATAAAATTTATTAAAAAAACTCCCTCTACCAAAAAGTATAACTTTAAGGATATTAGGCTAAAGTTAGCTAAAAAAAGAAAAGCGGATAACACTTGTCCAGTAACTTTTGGTATATTTTTAAGATTGGCAATAGAATATTCACTTATAGAAACAAAATATTTAAAACTTGAATACCCAAATTTTCCTTTTTGGAAAGTTGAATATGATAAAAAAAGTAATGTTTATAAAAAAATAAAAAATTTTAAAAATCTACTAAAGAAATATGATGGTCATTAAACTTACACAAAACTTACACACTTTTAAAAGTGGCTTCGGAATGTTTGATATACAATGACTCTACAAACATCTACTATTGAATGGGAATAATTTAATACTTTAGATATTTTTAAAAAAATCTATTTTAATTATTGTGAAGCATGATTTTAACAGAATTGATCGTTTACCTCCCTATATATTTGGAGAGATAAATAAACTTAAAGCAAAACTTAGAAAAAACGGTAAAGACATTATAGATTTTGGCATGGGAAATCCAGATATGCCAACACCTAAACATATAAGAGATAAATTAAAAGAAGTTACAGATAAACCTGGAACTGGAAGATATTCTGTAAGTAAAGGAATACCTGGACTAAGAAAAGCTCAAGCAAAATATTACCAGAAAAGATTTGGTGTAAAATTAAATCCTGATAGTGAAGTTATAGTAACTTTGGGTTCAAAAGAGGGCTTAGCTAACTTAGCTCAAGCAATTTCAACACCTGGAGACATTATTATTTCTCCCAACCCTTCATACCCTATACACCCTTATGGATTTATTATAGCAGGTGCATCATTAAGACATTTACAGACAATGAAAGATGGAGTTTTTGATCCTGAAACCTATCTTGAAAGATTAGATCGATCTATAAGAAATAGTACTCCATCTCCAGTAGCTTTGATTGTATCATTCCCATCTAATCCAACAGCTCAAGTAGTTGACTTAAATTTTTATAAAGAAATAGTAAAGATGGCTTTAAAGTACAATGTTTACGTTTTATCAGATCTTGCTTATGCAGAGATATACTTTGATAAAAAACCACCTCCCTCAATACTTCAAGTAAATAGAGCAAAAGAAATTGCAGTTGAATTTACATCTATGTCAAAAACTTATGCTATGGCAGGTTGGAGAATAGGTTTTGCTGTTGGAAATAAAAAACTAATTGAAGCTCTTACAAAAATTAAATCTTACTTAGACTATGGTGCTTACACACCAGTGCAAGTTGCAGCAGCAACAGCTCTTAATGGTCCTCAAACCTGTGTTTCAAGTATTCGAGCAACTTATGAGAGTAGAAGAGATGTTTTAGTAGAGTCTATGTCAAGGTCTGGATGGGACATACCTAGTCCTTCGGCTAGTATGTTTGCATGGGCACCAATCCCTAAAAAGTACAAAAATAAAGGATCTTTAAAATTTGCAAAAGATTTAATGGTTAAAGCAAATGTAGCTGTTTCTCCTGGTATTGCTTTTGGCGAATACGGTGAAGGATTTGTTCGGATAGGACTAGTTGAAAATGAGCAAAGAATACGACAAGCAGCTAAAAATGTACGTAATCTTAGCCTTTAGTTAAATAATAACTCATATTTCAAATTAAATAAAATATTGCTTATATTCTTGATAATTATATAAAACCAACCTTAAGATGATTAACACAAAAAAAATAGGCTCTGTTCTCAAAAACATCAATAATATTGATGAATTGAGCATTTCAGATGTAATTGATTGTAATCAAGGTCAATTAATTGCTGTTAAAGTAATTTCAGTCAATCCAAACTATAATAAATTGGAGTTAGTCTCTGGAAGAATTACTGAATTAACTGAGGGAGATATTATCGTTGGTGCCTTGGGTAATAGAATTGCCTCCTCAGGAATGACAGGTTCTGTTCCAACTGAATTAAATAAACACGACAAAATTCATATTTTAAATTTAGGAGGAGTTATCGGCAATTGTAAAGATTTTAATATTCTTCTGGGACCAGCTACAGAATGTGAAGTACTAGGATCGGTTGTAGATAATAGTAACAAACAATTGAATCTAGTTGATTATTCAAAAATAACAGAAATGAAAATTAACCATAAAGTACCATCTATTGCAGTCATCGGAACAGGTATTGACTCTGGTAAAACTACTGTCACATCCTTTATTATCAAAAATCTTAGTAATTATTTTAAGAAAATTAATGCATGTAAACTAGCAGGTACCGCTTCACAAAAAGATTTATATTCTTATGAGGATAATGGTGCTTATAGAACATCAGATTTTGTAGATTACGGTCTGCCTAGTACCTGTATGAATAATAAAAAAACCATACAAAGTTGTTCAGCATCAATTATTAGCAATATGTCTGAGGACGCTGAGATAATTCTAATGGAATTAGGTGATGGTTATCATGGCGATTATGGAACTAAAGAAATAATTCAAAATACTGATATTACAGAGTCAATTGAAGTAATTGTAATTTGCGCTTATGACGTATCAGGAGCAGTAAATATTATAGAAAATTTAAAATCAAATAATTTAGACAGCAAATTACTGATAATAAGTGGCCCTGTAACTAATAATGTATCTGCTTATAAGCAATCAATTGATAAGTTTTCTATACCTAATTCAGACTTTTTAAATATTTATAATTCAACTAACCATGTCAATGTTTTCGCAAAGATAATTAATAGGATTAATAATGATTAAAGTAGGCATAATTGGAGCAAATGGTTATTTAGGTGTTGAGTTAATAAGAATTCTCTCTGTACATCCTGAAGTTAAATTATCAAAAATTTTTAAAAGAGAAATGGAAATAGATGAGGAATTTCCTCATTTACAGTCATTGGATCTAAAAGATTTACAGACATCTGATCTTGATGAATTTAAAAATCTCGATTGTGTTTTTTTATCATTACCTCATGGTTCAGCCCACGAATATGTCAAAGAATTATTATCAAAAGTTAAAATTATAGACCTAAGTTCTGATTTTAGGATTTCTAATCAAGAGGATTATAACAAATATTACAAAACAAATTTTGATGCTGACATTCAAAGCAAATTTCAATATGGATTTATTGAAAATTCAATTGATGACATAAAAAAATCTTCTAACATATCCAATCCTGGTTGTTTTGCACTAACAGCTCAACTATCTTTATTACCATTTCAATCTATAATTAAAAAAGTATCTATTACTGCTATAACTGGATCAAGTGGTGGTGGTAAAAATCCCTCAAATAAAAATCATCATTCGACAAGATCTAAAGATATTTTTTCATACAATATAAATTCACATCGACATTTAGGAGAAATTTATCAATCTTTTCCTAATTTAAAGGAGTCTCTATCGTTTGTTCCACTGTCGGGACCTTTCTCTCGAGGTATATATCTAACAAGTCACATAGAAACATTTGAAGATGTAACTCATGAGTCTTTAAATTTAAGCTTAGTTGATTGTTTTAAATCTTCTCCTTTTATAAGAATACAAAATAATACTAAGCTCTCTAATGTAGTAGGTTCAAATTATTTTGATATTTCATTGTCTTTCAAAGATCAGAGACATTTCGTTTTAGAGGCTTGTTTAGATAATTTAGTAAAGGGTGCTTCAGGTAACGCTGTTGAGTGTATGAATATAATTTTTGATCTTGATCAATCATTAGGATTGAAACAAATGATACCGTTATATCTATAATGAAAAATCAAAGTTTTTACCAATCAATATTACAAAATTCCATACTTGTCATTAAAGTTAGTGGTAAAATTTGTGATAATGAAGGAAGCATAGACAATGTTATTAGCGACATTAAAGAATTATTAAACTCTATTTCGAAGTTAAAAGTTGTTTTAGTCTTTGGATTTGGACGACAGCTAGATAACTATATGATCAATGTACATGGTATTGAGCCGAAAAAAATAAATGGTAGAAGAGTAACATCTCCTACAGACATAGAGGCAGCCAAAAAAATATCTGGTCAAATTTTAATAGATATTTTTAGCTTGAGTTCACGATATAATATCAGAAATTTTCCAATTCCTATTTCAAAGAAAGACTTTATTGCAGCAAAAAGAAGAGATGTAGTTGATGACATTGATTATGGTCAAGTAGGGGACGTCATTTCAGTTGATGCTTTACAAATTAAAAACTTATTTAAAGAACATGATATGATAATTATGCCAAGTTTAGTTTTAGATAAAAATACATCTGAAGTATTAAATGTTAATGCTGACACCATTGCTACTGAATTAGCAATAAACCTCTCAGCTAGTAAACTAATTTTTATCTCTGATGTCCCTTTTATCAAAGATACACAAGGAGAAAGAATTTCTGCAGTTGATGAAAATGTTGCAAGAAAACTATTTGATGAGAAAATCATTTCTAATGGGATGATTGTAAAAGTCGAAAACTCATTAAGAGCTCTAAATCAAGGTGTTCAAAAAATTCATATTATAAGTGGCGAAATAAAAAATGCTCTTATAAATGAGTTAGAGACAGAAGAGGGTATTGGTACTGTATTTCAAAAACAATCTTTAGATTATTGAAATTACAACGATTGAGTTATTATATTTATTGCCTTTCTTATTTCTCCACTTGAAACAATCAAAGGAGGTGTAAGACGAATTATATTCCCTTGAATTAGAGTTGAAATAAGCCCATTTTTAGACATTTTTTCATATGTTTTTAATGCGATTTGATTATTTTTAAACTCTACACCAGCCATAAGACCCAAACATCTTGTATCAACTATTTTATCTTTGTGTAAAAGGTGCATTTTTTTTATTAGAGAAGATAATAAATTACCATTAATCAGTACTTTATTTAAAAAACTTTTATTATTTATGGTTCTAAAAACATTATATGAAACTCTTGTTTGAAGCATACCACCTCCAAATGTTGAGCCATGAAAACCAGTAGAAATAATTTTGGATATATATTTTTTTACTATTGTAGCACCTATTGGAATGCCTGAACCTAAGCCTTTTGCAGAGGTTATGATATCTGGATTGACACCGTAATGTTTGTAAGCAAATATTTTACCAGTTCGACCTATACCGCCTTGTATTTCATCCCCAATAAGCAAAATTTTATTATTTTTACATATCCCTTTTATAGCTTTTGCAAAATCCTTACTGCAAATATTTATACCTCCGTCTCCCTGAACAAATTCAATTATGATTGCTACAGTTTTTTTATTTACTAATTTTTTGAGATGAGAGACATCATTAAACTTGCAAAACTTTACTTTTCCAGGAACAGGACCAATATTCGATTTATATTTTTTATTACTACCGACTGATAAAGCCCCAATTGTTCTCCCATGAAAAGAGGAGGTCATTGCGATAATCTCATCTTTACCATTTTTATTACCATAATTTCTAGCAATTTTTAGAGCAGCCTCAATACTCTCGGCACCAGAGTTAGAAAAGAATACATCCCCTTTATTGGAATTATCAGATAGTAACTTAGATAATTTAGTTTTAAATTCATGTATTTGTGATCCTGACAAATGAGTAATTCCTGTTTTAAGTTGAGCTTTAAGGCTATTTTTAATTACTGGATGATTATATCCAAGAGAATTGACAGCAACCCCTGCAGAGAAATCTAATAATTTTCTTTTATCAGAGGTGTATAAATAACAACCATTGCCCTTTACCACTCTGAAATTACTAAACTTGTAAGTTTTTAATAAGTTATTCATGTTTTTTTTTACGTATATTTTTAAAAAAAAAGTAAATTTTGATTGTCAAAATCTCCACTGGCTTATTTTATTCATAAGAAAATCTCTAAAAGCTATTAATTTTAAACTTCCTTTTAGGTTTTCATGATAAACCATATGAACATCGTAACTTGGTCCTTCTATATCTGGTAATACTTTAACAAGATGGGCTTTATGTTGAGCCATATAATCAGGTAATGCGGCCAAACCTGCACCAGTTTCAACGGCTACTAATAAACCATATAGATTATTAATTGTAATATGAGGTCTTCTATTTTTTTGGTTTTTTTTAACACCAGTCTTCAGTATCCAATTGGTGTCAGAAAGGGGGGATGGTTTTCCAATGCCATATGTAATTAATCTATGACTATTAAGTTCTGATCTTCTCAAAGGCATACCCATTTCATTTATGTAATTCGCTGATCCGTAGATATGGTATTTGATTGTTGCTATGTGCTTTGAAACTAAATCTAAATGTCTTGGTTTTCGCATCCATAAACCAATATCATAATCTTGGCGAAGCATATCTTGCTCATCTTCAGAATAGTTTAGTTTAAGATTAATTTCTGGGTATTCATGAATAAATTCATTGATTCTTGGGCTTAGCCACATCGATCCAAACGCAACTGTAGTATTAATGGAGAGGTTGCCAGTGGGAACTGACTTATATTCAACTATCTTTTTTTCTATAGAATTTAAATCAGCAAAAATTTTTTCAGTTTCTTCAAAAAGATAGGAACCCTGCTCTGTGAGAGTTATACCTTTTGTGTGTCTTTTAAATAGTTTGGTTTTTAAACTATGCTCAAGAGATTGAATTTGTCTAGTAATAGCAGATTGACTAAGGTGAATAGTGTCCATAGCTCTAGAGATGCTACCTGCTGTAGCAACATGATAAAATGTTTTAAGTCTATCCCAATCCATTAATAATTGTATTTAGATCCCCGTTTAGTATCAGAATATCTATTAAATAATATTTTTTTGAAGATTTCAAATCTAATAAAATATTATGAGCATCATTTAATTCATTCTTACTTTCAATAAGTTGTGTAATATCTATTTTTTGGGCTTTATATAAAATTTCATTGCCTTGTAATTTTAATTCTAAGCTATCAATTATTTTTTCTTGATTGTTTATTTTATTTAAATAAAAATCATAATTGTTCCAAGACTCCAAGTAAGTATTAAGTAAGTCTCTCTTTAAGTCTTTATGCTTTAATAGTTTTTTTTGATAATTATATTCCTCAATATCAAAATTATTTTCATCTTTAAATCCATCATAAATAGGAACGCTTAGAGATAGTGACAAAGATGAGGATCTTCTATGATTAATTGCTGCAGAATAATTATCACTCTCACTTAGGGAATAGGTTAGGTCAATAGAGGGTCTCAAATCTTTTTTGCTCATCTCTAGTTCAGGTAAATATGTATTTTCAATAAAAGAGAGATATTTGCCATAAGAGGAATTCATCAATTCTGAAAATAATTTCTTACTAATTTGTGCGTTAGATACGTCTATCACATAATCAAAATTTACATCTTCATCATAAATATCTAGATCAAGTAACTTACTAACTTGAAGCATTAAATTATCTATTTTTCTATCATAATCTAAAGATACAGATTGTGCTTCTAATAGTTCATTTTCTAAATCTAATACTTCTGTTTTTGTAATTCTGTTTGCCTTAAATAATATTTCAGCCTCTAGTACTTTTTTTCTATAAAATTCTAAATTCAGTTGTTGATTTTTCTTTTTAAAGACTAATGTCTGTAAATTACTATAACCGTTTAGTAGTTCTTTGATTAATAACTCTTTTTGATACTCTCTAAGATAATCAAAAGCTTGATTTCTAGTTTGTGTAGTTATTAAATTTAACTGACTAAATCCACCGTTATAGAGGTTAACCGTAGCGCTTAATGTATGAGTATCTGCGTTTACTGTAGAAGTAGAGTTAGTGCTAGTTGTACTGTTTGAAAAAGAAAATGAATAATCTATTTCTGGTATATAGAGTGTATCAGCTAATTCTAAATTTTTATCGTCAATCAAATTGTCATACTTAAATTGAGAGTTTGTTTCATTTTTTTCGACAAGGATTTTTATTAAATCAGTTATTTCATAGGATAAAATACCCTTTGAAAAAAATAAAAAGAATGTACTTAAAAAAATTATTTTGATTTTTGCCATTCTCTCTCCAAATTATTCAAATTCCATTTCAATTTTTTTTTGTTCATTGTTTTTTCCATTTTTTTAAATCTTTTCTCAAATTTCCTATTAGAGTCTCTAATAACTGTTTCAGTATCAAGTCCTAATTTTCTTGATAAATTAATACAAGAAAATAATAAATCTCCTAATTCCTCTTTAATTTTTCTCTTATTATTAATCTTCATTTCATTTGAAAGCTCATTTAATTCCTCTTTTACCTTCTTCAAGGTTCCATTTGCATTTTTCCAATCAAATCCCTCTTTTGCAGCTCTTTTTTGAAGCTTAAGTGAACGTGTAACAGCAGGGAGATTTACACTTACACCATCTAAAACAGATTTTGCACCTTTCTTCTTTCTTTCAAATTTTTTTTGTGTTTCCCAAAAATCATTTACATCTTGAACGGTTTTAATTGACTCATCGCGCATAAAAATATGTGGATGACGAGATTTCATTTTTTTTATACTTGTATCAATTACATCTTCAATTGAAAATTTCTTTTTTTCAGCAGCAATAACTGAGTGATATATAACTTGTAGTAATAAATCGCCAAGTTCTCCTTCTAGCTCTTTGTTATTATTTGACTCAATTGCTTCGATAACTTCATATGCTTCCTCTAAAGTATACTTTGCTAATGATTTGGAAGTTTGTTGTATGTCCCATGGACATCCATTTTTGGGATTTCTTAGTCTCTTAACAACATTAATTAAATCATTTAATTTGTTCTTTTTTTTTACCATGCTAATGCCTGTGCTTGAAATATTTGACTCTTATAACTTCTAATATCTGCATATGCATCATAAATTTTATCTTGTTTTCTAGCGCATAAAATAAAACCTTCGCTCCAGTCTGTAGTTTTAAGGCATTTATGTCCTTTTTTATTTAGTTGGGAAATATAGGGTGAAAGCCGCTCTTCCAATAATAATTGTTTCAAATTTGGATCATGTGGGTGAAAAAAAGCAGGTAAATGCTCTGATGAAACTCTTGGTTCATTTAATGCTTGGTCAATAGACTTATTCGAAAATATATAATTCATTAAAAATTGTGCTTGCCATTGATCTTGAGCGTCACCACCCATTGTCCCACAACTTAAAATCTCTTTCTTTTTTTGATTGATAATTAAAGTAGGACTCAATGTTGTCCTTGGTTGTTGTTCAGGTGCTATAAAATTTACGTGACCTGGTTTTGATAAATAAAATGTCATTAATCTATTACCTAAGGGAAATCCCAATTCATTAATCACTTCATTAGATCTTATCCATCCACCACTTGGTGTACACGAAATTGCATTATTATCTTTATCTATAATACTTATATGAACAGTGCCAGCTCCCCATGGTTTAATGTCATTTTCTATTGGAAGTAATGATTTATTGGATAGGGGGCTACCAGGAATTATAGAGTCTATTGCCTTCTCTTTAATTAATTGCATTCTTTTATTAAGGTAAGAGTCATTTAATAGGTGATTGGCTTTGATTTTTGAATTGTACTTACCAGTGAAATACATCTCTCTGTCAGCAAAAGTTAATTTTAAAATTTCTGTAAATTTATGAATATCACCAGCTGAATTAAGTGATTTAATTTTCTGTTTGTAGAGCATTTTCAACATCATTAAACTAGTTAATCCTTGTCCCCAGAAATTAGTTTTATGAACTTGATAATCACCATATTTTTCTGAAATTGTTTTTTCAAATATAACATTAAAGTTTTCAAAATCCTCTTTTGAGAGAAGCCCTTCATTTTTTTGTGAATATTTTAAAATTGAGTTTGCAACATCGCCTTTGTAAAAAGCATCATGTAATTTATTAAATTTATTATTTCTAGATCCTGTGATTTTTTTTTCGTAATTTCCAAGATAATCTATTAAGTTTGCGTAAGCCGAATTTCTAAATAAACTTCCTAATTTTGGAATTTTATTATTTTTTAAATATAATTTTGCAGAATTTTTCCACTCTTTTATAAATTTACCTTTTAGACTTTTTAAGCCAAATTTATTTTGGTTTATTATTCCAGTGTGTAAAGGATATCCTTCTTTTGCGTATTCTTTAGCATATTTAGAAATAGTCCTAAAATCTAGTTTGCCATATAATTGTAACATTCTAAAAATACTAGAAAATGCTGCTGGAACTCCAGCACATAATATTCCCTCATCAGGAACTTCTGTGTATCCTCTTGTAACTAAATTTAAAAAATTAAATTTTTTTGGAGATATAGTATTTCCATTTAAGACAAGAGGACTTTGGTCTTTAGGCTTTAAAATCATTACTCCTTCACCTCCCATGCCAAACATTTGAGGATTTACAAGCCCTTCAACTAACATAGCTCCAGCTGCAGCATCAAAGGCATTACCTTTATCATCATTTAAAATATTATGTGCAGTAATTGATGATAAATTTGAATGAGTTGCTATGGCACCGTTAGTTCCAGAATAACTTGGTATAAAACTGTTAGAGCTATTATTTTCTATTCTATAAGATCTATTCATTACAAATAATAATTTTAAGACACACCATAAGTTATTTCTTTTTTAAAAGATTGCATTATAAAGTTATATATGACCTGGAAGTTAATATCAAAATCTTCATACTCACAACTACTTGGAGAGTTAGAAACAAAATTAGAAAATAATCAACATAAGTATAGAATGACAGTTTCTGAGAAACATTTAAATTCTGGGAACTTTGCCCATGGTGGCTTTTTAATGTCTTTTTTGGATAATGTTATGGGTAATACTGCCTATAAGTCATTTGGTAATAGACCATGTGTAACAATATCAATGAATACTCACTTTACTTTTTCTGCACAAAAAGGAGATGAGCTCATTGGAATTCCATCTATAGAGAGAATGACAAAAACACTTTGTTTTGTTAAATGCCAAGTATTTTCAAATAATGAAATTATTGTTTCAGGCAATGGTATTTGGAAGTTAGTTAAAACATCATCTATGAAAACTGTAAAAGACAAAAAATTAGATGACGATGGTGGTTGGTAATAATTTAATAAATTATAATTAATATTGAAGATACAGATATCAGAAATTACTGCATGTAAGGCACTTTTTTTCTCTATTTCTTTTTTTGTGGGCCTTTGGGCAATTAGAATTCCAGATATAAAAGATCAAATAAACGTTGACTATAGTGGTATGGGATATCTTTTTGTAATTTTTTCAATTGGTTCTGTTCTGACAATGATAGCCATGCCAAAAATAATGCAACTCTATCCATCAAAAAAAATATCTCTTTTATCTGGATTTTTAATTTGTCTTTTATGGATGCTCATACCTTTTGCCCACTCATTCACATTAATGGCAATACTCAGTCTTATCTTTGGCGTTTGTTATGGACTTTTTGAAGTAATTCTTAATGTTCAAGCCACTTCTTTAGAAAAAAAATTAAATAAACCGATGCTGTCAGGCTTTCACGCATTTTGGAGTATTGGACTATTATCTGGATCGTTGTTAACAAGTTTATTCTTAGAATTTAAAATTAGTTTTTTTATAAATTCTCTTGTTTATATTGTTTTTTTAGCCCCATTAATTTTTTTTAGTAGTTTAACTATAGAAAATAATAAATCAGATCCATTATCTTTTTTTTCAATTTTTTTTAGTTGGCCCTTATTTCTTATAATTTTGGTTGTATTAGCTATCACGGCAGTTTTTTTGGAAGGGGGGACCGACTCCTGGGGGTCTCTATACATGAGAGATTACATTAATGCAGACGGTTTCAATATTGGACTTGCTGCAATAGCCTTTAATGGAAGTATGGTTTTTGGAAGACTAATAGGAGATAAATTAAAACAAATGTTTGGTATTTATAATTTTCTTGTTTTCTCAGTTTTAGGTTCATTAGTTGGTTCGTTAGTAATTGCATTTAGCAGTTCTTTATTTTTTGCAATAATTGGATTTATCATAGCTGGTTTTTGTGTTTCTTCCGTTATTCCAATTTGTTACACGTATGGGTCCTCTATTAAAGGTGTTGACCCCACTGTCGGTATTTCAATTATTACAATAGGCACATATGGGGTTTTCATGATAGCGCCTCCTACATTAGGTTATGTTGCAGATATGATAGGTATAGAATTTGTATACACACCAATGTTTATACTTTTTTTCATAGCAAGCATCATTGTAATTTTTCAAAAGAAATTATTCAAAAACTAATTTTTTTTTAAAATTAATATATTTCCAAATAGAACAAGAAACGACCCAATGTATAAATTTAAGTTCCATATCATACCTTCAAATATTGTAGAAATAATTAGTGCTATAAGTGGCATTATTATTGCAATGTACGCTGCATCATTGGCACCTATATTTTTTATTACTGAAAGATAAAGAATAAAACCGAATACACTTCCAAAAACAGATAAATATAGTAATGATATAATATACTTATAACTAAAATCAAAATTTAATTCAGTACCAGTTATTAAAAGATAAATTAATAGTGATATAGAGCCATACAACATCCCATATCCTGTAACTGCAACAACATTCAATTTAATTTTAGAGGTATACTCTGAAATTAAGTTACCAATAGATGCAAAATAAGTTGCCAATACACCAAGTAAAATCCCAATACTTGTGCTCTTTGATAATTCAAAATTAATAATTTCATCATAAAATATAAAAAGTAATCCTAACGTTCCAATAAAACCTCCAACCAAAGTCATAATTTTTGGAAATTTACCTTTAAAAATAATATTATTAACAACATTCATAAATAATATTGATGAAAAACAAAGAGCTACAAACCCACTAATTAGATGAACTGTGGATAGGTAAAACAATACATAGTTTATATTAAATAATGATATACCTAGAGCAGCTATAAAAAAATGCTCCTTTAGAGTAAATTTAAGATTTATTTTTTTAAATATACAAAATATTAAAATTATTATTGATGATAAAAAAAAACGGTAAAAAACTGATGTCATTGGATCAACAATGCCAAGTTGAAATTTAATAATATACCAGGTAGGCCCCCAAACTATTAGTGTTGAAATAAATAAAAATATTGTATTGTTCACTTATGCCTTCTTTTGATGTTGTCTCGTCACCGGATATTCAAGAAATTGATAATGCCATCAATAATACAAAAAGAGAAGTTGATAATAGATTTGACTTTAAGAACACTAATTCAACAATCGAACGAAACGATTTTTCTATTACAATAGAGACAACGGACAATACTAAATTAACTCAATTTAATGATATTTTAAAAAATAATATTGTAAGAAGAAAAATAGATCCAAAATTTATACACCTAAAATCAACTGAAACAGCTTCTGGAAACAGGGTAAGACAATTTATTGATATTTTGAATGGAATATCAAAAGAGGACTCAAAAAAAATAACAAACCTTGTAAAATCTTCAAAAGCAAAAGTTCAAGCTTCAATTAATGGAGATGAAGTAAGAATTACTGGAAAGAAAAGAGATGATCTACAATCAATGATCGAATTGTTAAAATCAAGTGATATTAAAATTCCTTTACAGTTTCAAAATTTTAGAGATTAATCACTTCCATAGTCGTAAAGTCAATTAATCGCACAGTCGTAATTGTTTTTAAAAATTTAATACAATCCTCTGTTTTTACTTGAATTGTTTTAGTGTTGTCTAGTGGGTGAAAATTGCATAATTCATGATCATTGATTTTTTTATCTAAGTAAAAACTTACATCCTTATCTACATTATTGATTAAAGAGTAGGGACTAACAGAACCTGGTTTGACTCCAAGTTTATCATATAAATATTCTGCACTTCCAAAAGAGAGATTTCCTTGGCACTGTATAGTGTTTTTGATAATTTTTAGGTCTACTTCAGTGCTATCTAAGCATGAAAGTAAGAAAAAATTTCTCTTTTTGTCCCTCAAAAAAAGATTTTTTGTATGCGCACCTTGCATATTCAAATCCGATTTTAATTTGCTAGACTCTTCAACAGTAAAAAAAGCCTCGTGTTCAAAAAGTTTATATTCAACTTTTTGATCATTAAGTGCGGCTAATAAACTTTTTGCTTCTAATTTCATTTTTATTTATAAAGTGTTATCTTATTTATATAAAAATATGAAAAAAAAAATTAATAGAAGAAATTTTATTAAAAAAGCTTCAATTCCTGTATTGGGTGCAGCTGCACTTTCTAGTTTTAATGTACACGCAAGCACCATAACAGAGTTGAATATGGTCACATCATGGCCAGAGAATTTCCCTGGTATAGGTTTAGGTGCAAACAGGTTGGCTCAGCGAATTGAGAACTTATCTAATAAAAGAATAAAAGTTAATGTTTACTCAGCTGGTGAATTTGTCCCACCTTTTGGAGTGTTTGATGCCGTATCATCTGGAACAGCTGATATATATCACTCAGCAGAGTTCTATTGGGGTGGAAAGAACAAAGCTTATCCTTTTTTTGCAGCAGTACCTTTTGGAATGACTGCCGAAGAATTTAACTCTTGGATATATTCAGGCAATGGTCAAGTACTATGGGATGAATTAGGTTCGAATTTTAATATAAAACATTTTTTAGTCGGCAATACTGGATCTACATTATTTGGTTGGTTCAAAAGCGAATTAAATAGTCTTGAGGATGTTGCTAAACTCAAAATAAGAAGCCCAGGTATGGGAGGAGATCTATTAAAGACTATGGGGGCAACTTCTATAAATATACCAGGAGGTGAAATTCTTCAGTCTTTAGCAAGTGGTGCTATAGACGCTGCAGACTGGTCCAATCCAGTTATGGACTTAGCTTTTGGTTTTTATAAAGTAACAAATTACTGTTATTATCCAGATTTTAAAAAACCTACAGTTTCTATTTCATTAGGAATGAATTTAGATAAATGGAACTCTTTTGATAATGAAGCTAAGAGCATCATCGAGTATGCTTGTCAGTCAGAAAATCAAGAAATGTTGTCTGATTTTATGTACAAAGAGGTTGTGGCTATAAATAAATTGAGGTCACTGGGTGTAGAATTCAGGCAACTACCTAATGATATTGTCATTGAAGCCAAAAAAAATATCAATGGTGTTTTAGATAATTATACAGATACCTCTCTTGGAAAAAAAATTAGAGATGATTATTTTCAATTTTTAGGTTTAAGAACTTCATATAAGGACTTTGATATTTCTAACTATTTGAATTTTAGAAAAATTTAATAGTGTGTGGAAGATATTCGCTTAATCTTAAAGATAATCACTCTTCTTTTAAGAGTGAAACTATAAATAACTTCAAATCAATATTTGATTATAAAAATGAAGATATTTGCCCTTCTAATAAAGCACCTATTGTCTTTACTCTAAACTCTAAATTTGTATTTAAACAATCAAATTGGGGTTTGTCATTTGATTGGCTTCCGAAAGGAAAAACACTTTTCAATATTCGATCAGAGACAGTACACGAGAAATCTTTTAGTAATAGCCTCATTGCAAATAATCGCTGTTTGGTACCTTTTAGTAGTTATTTTGAATGGTTGAAAACCCAAGAATTGAAAGAAAAATATAAACTATTTACCAAAACTCCTGTCAGTTTTTTTGCAGGTGTATATAAATTAATAGAAGATACTGTTTATTATTCAATTTTAACTAAATCCTCTTTGGAAAATATAGAATTTATTCACAATAGAAATCCAGTCATTATTAATAAAAATAATGTAAGAAAATGGTTTTCGGACAGTTATGAAGAACTACTAAGATCTTCAGATGTCATAAATTATGAGTTATCAATATAGTTATTTTCTAAATTTAAAGAAAGATAAAAGCTTTTCGATACCAGAAAAATGTTCTTCTAGTCTAGAATAAACTTTATCTATTTTGTTGATATGACCGTCTAGTCTTTCATAGAGGTTATCGATTTTCTTATCAAGTTTGTTTAGCTTACTGTTTAGCTGTTTTATGCTATCGGAGTCGCTTGATTTAGACTGCTTTTTTAACTTAATAACTTTGTTCATACATAAAATATATTAAATTTCTGATTTGTTTGAAGTATGACAAAACAACGCTTTAGGTAAATCTTAAATCAACTTCAGGTATCCAGTTTTTAAGCTTTTCAATACGATTTTTGGGGGAAGGGTGCGTAGATAGAAACTCTGGTGGTGCGTTTCCTTTTTGAGCCTCAGCCATTCGCTGCCAGACTTTATATGACTCATGATTGTCGTATTTTGCCATAGTCATAAAGGCCAAGCCTAAATAATCAGCCTCCGATTCTTGTAATCTGTTAAATGGTAAAGATAGACCTAAATTTACTAAATAATCATCAGCTGAGGTACTCGAAAGGGCACCCTCTAAGGCAATATCCAAGATAGTAGTGCCAACATTTATTGCTAATGCTTGACTGGCCCTTTCAACACTATGGCGAGCAACCGCATGAGCAATTTCATGACCCATTATTGAGGCCAAACCATCATTATTAGCAGCAACATCTAAGATACCTGTATAAAATGCTATTTTACCACCAGGCATACACCAAGCATTAAGTGTGTCCTTGTCATCAATTAAGATAAATTCCCAATTATAATTTTTTATAGACTCTGATTGACCCATTTTTAAAAAATACTCTTCTACTGACTCTGTAACTCTGAGACCTACCTCTCTTACTGCTCTAAAATTTTGCCCAGACTCTATTAAATTTTCTTGTTTTTTGACTTGTTCGTAGGCTTGAAGAGCTTGTTTGTTGATACTTTCATCTGAAATAATAGAGAGTTGTTTACGATTTGTAATTGCTACCTCAGTACAAGAAGGTAAAAATAAAGGCGCACAACATGCACATGATAATTTTTTAATAAAATCTCGTCTTTTAAGATTCATGGTATTAATATAATCAAAAAGATATTCTTATGACAACCTGTTATATTAACGGAAAATATAAACCTCTAAATCAATCGTATGTCAGTGTAACAGATAGAGGATTTCAATTCTCTGATGGGGTTTATGAGGTTATTGCTGTATTTAAAGGTGAATTAGTAGATTTAAATCTTCATATAAATAGATTGTTTGTTTCTTTAAAAAAAATGAACATGAAGATTAAATTCAATAGAAATCAAGTAATTAGTATCACCAATAAAATCAAAAAATTAAATACATTAAAAATGGGTATAATTTACATCCAAATTACAAGAGGTAATCAAAACCCAAGAGAACATAAATACCCTGATAAACTTAAGCCCAACATTGTAATTTACTCAATTAATAAAAACTTTGAATATTTAAATAAGTTAGCACTAAAAGGTGTAAAAGCATCTCTTTATCCAGATATAAGGTGGCATAGGTCAGATATTAAAAGTATTTCTCTATTAGGTAATGTTCTAGCAGCAAATTATGCAAAAGAGAATAAATCACATGAAGCAGTATTATTTGATAATAGAAATATGATAACTGAGGGTAATTCCTCAAGTATTTGGATTATAAAAAAAAATAAATGTATTACGCACCCACTTAACTTTAGAATTTTAAAAGGATGTACAAGGCATAAATTAATATCAATTTTAAAAAAAAATAAATTTAAATTTGAGGAAAAAAAATTTTCCATTAAATCCCTTCTTGATGCAGATGAAGCATTCATGACAAGTGCTACTAATTTTGTAATGCCCATTGTTAAAATTGATAAATTTACTATTTCAAACGGTAAGCCCGGTCTAAATACATTGAAGTTTCGTAATTTATTTATCAATGCAATATGATCTTTAGACTTTTTCTTTTTTTATCTTTGTTACCTATTACAGCTTATGCAAAAATTAATACAATTTACCTAGCTGGTGGTTGTTTTTGGTGTGTTGAGGAGGTTTATGAAAAATTAAATGGTGTAATTGACGTTCAATCTGGTTATTCAGGAGGTCATGTTGAAAATCCAACATATCAAGATGTTGTTAAAGGTGATACTGGACATATAGAAGTGGCTGAAATTATTTTTGACTCAGATATTGTCAGTATAGACACAATAATTAGGACTTTTTTTGTAAACATTGATCCTTTTGATGGTGCTGGTCAATTTTGTGATAAAGGTTACTCTTATAAAAGTGCTCTTTTCAGCAATGACCAAATTGTTATAGATAAATTTAACTTTTACATAGATAAAATTCAGGAAAATCATAAACAGAAGGTAGAAACATTGATCTTACCTTTTAAAAATTTTTATGTTGCAGAGGATTATCATCAGGATTATTACAAAAAAAATCCAATTAGATATACATATTACAAGTACAGTTGTGGAAGAGAGCAGAGGATTAAACAATTAAAAATTAATTTAGGATGATTAAACTCTTATTATTATTTTCAATTGTAGCTATATGTATCTTTGTTTTCTTTGGTAATCAATTATCGTCTCGTTATAAAAAATATTTAATTATTTCATTAATAATAATTTTAGGATGTTTTTTAATTTTTTCAGGAAAATTAAATTTTCTACCTGTTGCCTTAGCTCCTGCTTTACTTTTTTTTCGAAGGATCTCATCATTATTAACTATATTAAACTTGTTTTCGCGATCTTCTTTTGGAAGTAAGTTTAAACCAAAAATTAATACGAAGTATTTACAAATTGAAATTGTATTACAATCACGTCAAGCTACAATTCATATTATAGAGGGTGTTTTTAAAGGCCGTTCTTTTTCCTCTCTATCTCAAAATGAGGTATCGAAGCTCTTAGAGGAACTAAAAATAAATGATCCACGTGGATTTAATATTTTAAATGTAATTATTAGTCAAAATAAACAATCTACATCTTCTTCAGACAAGTCTCAAATGACAGAAGAGGAGGCCTTATCTGTTTTAGGACTAAAAAAAGGTGCTTCAGATGAGGATATTAAAAAATCATATTATGATTTAATGAAAAAGTTTCATCCTGACAAAGATGGAAATAATTATCTATCAAATTTAATAACAGAAGCAAAAAATAAACTCTTAAATAACTAAATTTAATCCATGAGTTGAATAGGGGTGTTAGATATGTATTTTCCTATCATCAAAAGTGACTTCTATTATGGTCGTAAAGACTTAACCCATAAAGTAATTGCTTATTTGCGCTAAAGGTGTAGTGGATGAAACATCTGCTCCCGCAGCTTCTCTGATAGCCACAATATCCTCTCTTTCGCCAAATGACTTGATGAATGATGGATCTTTCATTTCGACTAATACATAGACTGCACTCTCTTCATCATTACATCCAGCCCAAAGGATTTTAGAGCCAACTTCATTCATTTTTGGCTCCAAACCTTTAGCCATTTCAGACCAAGTTTCCCATCCTTTTGAAATATTAATTGTAACAAGCATATTTACCATTCTATATCTCCTAATGTAAATTTTCTTTTAATTGTAATCAAAATTATAACTTGAATTAAAGTTAATCTATAAAAAAAGTTGTAGACTACAGTGTAGACTGAAAAACTAATAGTCTATAAAATAATATCAAATCATAAGACAATTATCCCAATGAATGACATAAAGAATCTTGCAATTATTGCTCATGTTGATCATGGGAAAACTACTCTTATTGATAATTTATTGAAGCAATGTGGAATTTTTAGAGATAATCAAGAAATATCCGAAAGAATTATGGATTCTAATGATTTAGAAAAAGAGAGAGGTATTACTATTTTAGCAAAGCCTACTTCTATAATTTTTAAAGATACTCGAATAAATATAATCGATACACCTGGACATGCAGATTTTGGTGGTGAAGTAGAACGTGTCTTATCAATGGTTGATGGTGTTATCTTACTTATTGACTCTTCAGAAGGTCCAATGCCTCAGACAAAATTTGTTCTAGGAAAAGCTTTAAAACAAGGACTTAAACCGATAGTAGTAATCAATAAGATCGATAAATCTGATTCAAGACCAGACGATGTGTTAAACGAAGTTTTTGATTTATTTGTCTCTCTTGATGCAAATACTCAACAATTAGATTTTCCAGTTTTATACGCATCAGGAAGAAGTGGATGGTGTGTTAATGATTTATCAGATGATAGATCCAGCCTAACACCTCTGCTAAATAAAATTATTAGTCATGTGCCATCGCCAGATGTTGATAATACCAGACCTTTTGCAATGCTATCAACACTTTTAGACTATGATCCATACTTAGGAAGATGTCTAATTGGAAGAGTAGAGCAGGGATCTGCAAAAATAAACGACAGCGTTCATGCTTTAAACTTATCAGGTAAAATCATTGAAACTGGAAGACTTACTAAACTTTTAAAATTTGAGGGAACCAAAAAAATAACTGTCAACTCAGTGAATACTGGAGACATAGTTTGCATAGCAGGTTTGTCAATTACATCAGTATCAGACACCATTTGTTCAACTGATATAGAAACACCTATAAAATCTACACCAATAGATCCTCCTACTATGTCAATAAACATTATGGTTAATGACTCCCCATTAGCTGGGACTGAAGGGAAAAAAGTAACATCAACTTTAATAAGAAATAGATTAATAGCTGAGGCTGAGACAAACGTTGCTATTACCTTCTCAGAAAATCAAAATAAAGATTTATTTGAAATTGGTGGAAGAGGTGAATTGCAATTAGGTGTTTTAATAGAAACGATGAGACGAGAGGGTTTTGAATTATCTCTTTCTAGACCTAAAGTGGTTTTCAAAGATATAGAGGGGACAAAGTGTGAACCCTATGAAGAGGTAACGATAGATGTAGATGAAGAGTTTTCTAGTATAGTTATTGATAACATGAATCAAAGAAAAGCTGATATGTTAGACATGAGAAAATCTGGAATTGATAAAACAAGGTTATTATTTATTGCGCCCTCTAGAGGACTAATTGGCTATCAAAGTAAGTTTTTAACAGACACAAGAGGAACTGGTGTATTAAATAGAGTGTTTCACTCTTATAAACCATTTAAAGGGGAGATTACAGAGAGAAGGGCAGGCGCGTTAATTTCCACAGGAAACGGTAAAGCAATAGCTTATGCTATTTGGAAGCTTCAAGATAGAGGTGTAATGTTTGTTAAACACCAAACACCTGTTTATCAAGGTATGGTAGTCGGTGAGCATACTAGAGATAATGATTTAGAGATAAATGTTCTAAAAGGAAAACAACTAACTAATGTCAGAGCATCTGGGTCTGATGAGGCCGTAAATTTAACTGCTCCTAGGATTATGTCACTTGAGGAAATGATGACCTACATCAATTCTGACGAATTATTGGAGGTTACTCCTAAAAACTTAAGACTAAGAAAAAGGTATCTTGATCCAAACGAGAGAAAAAAATTTTCAAAAGTTGGAAATCTATAAATTTTATTATAATTTATATTAAATATTTATAATAAAATACTGTATTTACATACTAATTTTACATTTATTATATATTATATCTAGAAAGAAAAAAACAAATAATCTGACTAAATGAAAAATAAAATAAATATAAAATGACTTATCAAGAATAAATATTGAAAATTAATTTGATTTTGAAGGAATTAAATAAATATTCATACATTTTATCTAATTAAATAGCAAATTAGAGCACTAAATTAAGTGATAGTTAACATTACTTTCCAATAAAACTATCAAAACAGTTACTCAAATCTGTGATTTCAAAAAAACTATTAAAAAGCATTAAAATTGGACAATTTTAGGTAAAAAAACTTATGTAAATTGCGACACTCACAAAATTTTTGAAATATTTGGATTTTGAGTTGGAACATTATCAATATTTTTTTTAGTAAATCAATAGTCAAATACATAAAATTACTAAGGGATTTATACTTAATAAAATTTCAATATACCTAAAAACGCAAAAAAATTGAAAATAGACATTATTTTAAAAGCCATTTTATGGCATCTTCACATCTGTCGTCTCCCCAAAAAACCTCATTTTCAACGATAAATGTGGGACTTCCAAAAATGCCTTTAATTTTAGCCATTTCTGTGTTTTTTAAATATTTTTGTTCAATTTCGTCTGTTTGAGCTTTTTTTATTAAACTATCTGAATCAAGTCCAATTTCTTTAAGAGTAGAACTCAGATTTGGCTCTGATCCAGGCTCCAAATGGTCTAAAAACCACTTTTTATAGGTTAAAATAGTATATTCTTTGATCCACCCTTGATCTTTTCCCAAAATTGCAACTTTGTTAGCTAAATCGAACTCTTTAAGTGGGTAGGGAGCAGGAACTTTTGCATCAAATCCATAGAAGTTAGCTCTTCTCTGAACATCCCGCCACATATAATCAATCTTATCTCTTTTTTTTTCAGCCATAAAAGGGACATTCTCCATTTCAATCATTCTTGATCTCACACTGAAAGGACACCATTCAAATACAACTTCATTTTCAGTCTCTATCTGCGCTAATCTTTGCGTGGAGAGGTAAGTATATGTACTACCAATTGAGTACCAGAATTCAATTTTTCTCATAGGTTCTACCTTAACTGAAATAATTAGAATTATTATTAAAAATAAGTGATCTGGTCACATCTGTCGCATGTATAAAAGGCCATGAAAAACATGTTTATGCAAATTTACAGTGGAGTCATGGACGCTGACTGGAATCCTCTAAGAAAAATACCTAGTGTGGCCCTTAGACACCTAATTATGCAACTTTTAGCATGGATGTGGTGTATAATTTTTTCACTATATTTTGGCTCTTTTTTGATTTTTGGCATCACAGCTAGCGCACATTTTCTTCTTATTTTTGGAACTTTTATGACTGCGGCTACTTTTGCAACTGCTCCAAAAATTGTAAAATCTAAGTATAAAAACAGTAAATAATATACTGTTTTTACTTACTTTTTACATACATCAACTTTAGAAGCACTAGTTAATTCTATAAGCCTTTTTGTTTGAATTTTCACAGAACTATTGGTAGATCCTGCTGCTGGTATAACGATGTCAAAGTCATTTAAGGACTTATCGTAATATATATCTAGTTTATTTGGTAATCCAAAAGGACAAACTCCGCCAATAGGGTGAGAGGTGATTTGCAATGTCTCATTGGCAGTCAGCATTTTTGCCTTTTTTTTGAAGAAATTCTTATATTTTTTATTATCGATTTTTACATTTCCAGAAGTCATTAACAAAATTGGTTTTTCTATAATTAAAGCAATTGTTTTTACTATTTGTCCTTTCTCAACATTATGTGCATTTGCAGCTTGTTCAACAGTTGCTGTTGACTCTTTAAATTCTGATATCTCTAGGTCAGGGGCGATAATACTAAGGTGTTCTTTTACTGATTTTATTGACATTTACACATTTTTTTGTTGCATAATATATATTATAAGAATCTAGAATAAGAATTTTAATAAAATGTTAATCTAAATCTCAACAAAATTATAAAATATTATATATGAAAAAAATAAGAATATTATTGATTACTATCTTATCTTTTGCGTCAATCAACTCATTTGCAAGTATGTTTACAGCTCATTCTTCAAATGACGAAGATAAAACCTCAAGTAAGATGTCTTATAGTACCCCATGTGAAATAAGTGACACTGTTTTAATGGCTTCTTCGGAGGATGTTTGCTTAGCTTTAAAAGAAAAAATTTCTAATCACGACCACGATTAAAAGATAAATTTTACTATATTTCCAGTTTAAGGCCATCATATGCAGGAAATACACTACTTCCTGATAGTTTTTTGTACTCTGTATCGTAATCAATATGAGCCGTCATATGGCTTAAAAAAGTTTTATTTGCATTAACTTTTTGGGCCCAATCAATAACCTTTTTATACGAGGCATGCGAAGGATGCTCGTCATATCTTAAACAACCAACAAACCAGCACTCAATCCCTTTTATTTTATCCAGATAGTTCTCATCATAAAAAAACTTTATATCTAAATTATAGGCTATTTTATTATCAAAAATGAAGCCATAGGAGTCAATATTTCCATGATTTTGTCTGATAACCTCTATTTTAAAACCCTCTATTTCAACACTATTCCCATCAAGAATATTACCGTTCAAAATTGGTTCATATCCATGAGTAGATGACTTTGTAAATAAATAAGAAAAGCTAGTTTGAAGGGTTTCTAAAGTTAATTTATCGGCATAAATAGGTATTTTTTTTCTATTTATCAGTGAAATAGTTCTTAAATCATTAATCCCATGTATATGATCAGCATGGGAGTGCGTATATAGCACTGAACCCACATTATCAATTTTATTATCGATTAATTGTTTTCTTAAATCTGGACTTGTATCAATTAGTATTGATTTTCCTGCTTTTTTTAAAAATATGGAAGGTCTAGTTCTTTGGTTTTTAGAATTTGATTTATCACAATTACCCCATATATCATGAGATAAAGGGACTCCAAAACTTGAGCCACATCCTAATACATTTATTTCAGTTTTTTCAGTCATTTAATTTAAAAAGCTTTTTGTAATTATAAGTACTGATTTCGCACGTATTAATGTAGTCGTTTCCAGTAATTTCACAATATTTTTCAACTATAATTTTTAAATAGCTTGGTTTATTTATTTTACCTCTTAAAGGGTCAGGCGTAAGATAAGGACTATCAGTTTCAAAAATAATTTTGTTAATTGGTAGTATTTTAATTGTATCTCTTAATTTATTTGCGTTTTTGAACGTAATAATGCCTGACAAAGAGAAAAAACAATCTAAATCAATACATTTTTTTGCAAATTCTTCACTTCCAGTGAAACAATGTATTAGAATATCACTTATTTTTTTTGAGTAATTAGTTAAAATTTTAATCATATCATCTTCAGCATCTCTCATATGAATTATACACGGTAAATTATAAGCACTAGCTGCATCTAAATGTATCTCTAAGCTTTCTATTTGCTTATTTTTAGGAATATCATAATGATAATCCAGGCCTGTTTCCCCTATTCCAACAATTCTATCTTTAAATTTTTTAATATTTTCATTTAAAAGGGTCTTTATTTCCTCAGGTTTGATATCAAGAGTATTATTTGGGTGATGACCTAAAGTGATATCGACAAAATTAAAACTTTTAATCAAATTAATATCTTTCTGAAACTCGTATAGATTAGAATTTATATTTAAAATTCGCTCTATGTTATTTTCTAGAGCATCTTTACAGATATATGATACTGAATTTTTTAGTAATTCATGACCAAAATTTACATGACTGTCTATTAAATTACTCAATTTTAGTAAATAGAGGTTCAGGTTTTCGTATTTTTAGAAATTTTAAGTTAATTACCTCTTTAAAATTATCAAAAATATCTAATTTGATGTTATTCGTATTTTCGAATAAATTGAATACTTCTGAGGTTTTTGAAGGCATAAAAGGAACTAAATATTGACTAACCCTGATAATACATAGGCAAATATTAGCCAAAACTTTTTTCATTTGTTCAGGATCTGTTTTTTTTAATACCCAGGGAGCAGATTTATCGACATAATTATTTAAATCATTCATAAATAAGAATAATTTTTTAAGGTATTCGTCATATTTGTAATTTTCCATATACTCAAACAATTCTTTTTCAGAGTCGTTAATTTGTTTTAAAATTTCAAAATTAAAATTATCTATAGTTAAATCAATATTTTGTTCTAAATTTTTACAAATGAAGGTAAGTATTCTTTGTATTAAATTTCCATAGTTATTTGCCAATTCACCGTTAATTCTATTTTTGATAGCCATCTTAGAAAAATCACCGTCATTGCCAAATGGAACCTCTCTAAAAAGAAAATATCTTACTGAGTCTAGATCGTATTCATCAATCAATTCTTTAGGGTCAATTGCATTACCGAGACTTTTACTAATTTTTTGACCCTCATTTGTCCACCAACCATGCGCTACGATCTGCTTTGGTGGATCTAACTCTGCAGCCATTAAGAAAGCAGGCCAAAAAATAGCATGAAATCTTATTATATCCTTCCCTACTACATGTATTCCAGGCCAATATTTTTGATATAAATCAGAATTTTTATTTGGATAATCTAAAGCTGAAATATAGTTAGTTAGTGCATCTAACCAAACATAAACAATATGTTTTTCATCTGTAGGAACATCAATTCCCCATTTAAATGTTGTTCTAGAAACTGAAAGATCTTTCAACCCTGACTCAACAAATTTAATGACTTCATTAGATCTAGATTTTGGGACTATGAAATTTGGATTATTTTTATAAAAATCTAACAGTTTGCCTTGCCATTTAGAGAGTCTAAAAAAATATGACTCTTCTTCAACCCAAGATAATTCAGATCCAAAACTGTTATATTTATTACCATTTTTTTCAACTATTTCATTATCAGCTACAAAAGCTTCATCTCTTACAGAATACCATCCGCTATATTTGGACAAATAAATTTCATCTTTTTCCAACAGAACTCTCCATAGATTTTGAACAGACTTTTTATGTCTTTCTTCTGTTGTTCTTATAAAATCATCATTAGATAAATTTAATAAATTACTTAAATCTTTAAAATTTTTTGAAAACATGTCAGTAAATTTTTGAGGATCAATATTTTTTTCTTGAGCAGCTCTTTCAACTTTTTGTCCATGCTCGTCTGTTCCTGTTAGAAAATAAGAATCGAGACCTCTACAATTATAAAATCTTTTTAATATATCAACAGCAATTGAGGTGTAAGCATGCCCAATATGGGGTTTATCGTTCACATAATAAATTGGAGTTGTAAAATAATTATTAGACATACTTAATAAGATTAGAATTCAATCTTGTAAAATAAATTGAAATTAGGTCATTAGTTAATGTATTGAAATTTAAACTCTCATCTACATCAGTTAAATAATCTGAATGAAGTTTTAATATGTATTTATAAAGTTTTTTATTATTTAAATTATTTCTTAAATAGTATTTGATTATATTTAAAAATATTAATGAACATACACTTATTTGATCTCCATTAAAAAGTTTTATCTTTTCAAAAAAATCAGTGCTTTTTAAATCAATGAAGGGGTTAATAATAGAATGTATTAATTCCTCTGAAATATTTTGATTTTGTCTAGCTATGTCTTCTTTCATTGAATTGAAATCACTAAAATTTATTTGTGAATTCAAATCTCTGAAAACTCTGGCTCTTGAAATAATTGTTTCAGGTAATGTTATTAAGTTTGAAGAACAAAAAATAAAATAGGTTTTGTATGGTATTTCTTCAATAATTTTTAAAAGTCCATTTAAAGCATTAATATTTAAATAATTTACCTCTCTGACAAATATTACTTTATTAAGGTTTAATACATTTGTATGTAGAAACTCTTTTTTCATTTTTCTTATTTGATCAATTGTAATAAATTTTGATTTTTCTTCAGGCTCTATAATAATAAAACTTGTATCTATTTCATATTGTTTCTCATAGAAGCTTTTTAAAATCTCTTCCTCTAAATGTGAAATACTCTCAATATTAGTGGTCTCTAATAAGTAAAAGCCACTGCTCTCAGATTTTATAGTGTTTACTACTTTATCAATTTGCATTTTTTCAGATTTAATATGATTTTTTCATGTACTTCATTAGCAGATAGTGATGCATCAATAGTAACAAACTTACGTTCACCTATTTTTATTTTAGATATTTCTTCATAATTTTTTTGAATTCTTGAGAATTGTCCAAAATATATTTTATCAAATTTATTTGAATATAATCTTTTGTTTCTCCTACTTATTAAATTTTTTTTATCTAACTTCAAATAAAAAGTTATATTCGGAATAAATTTCTTATGAATTAACTTAATTAAACTGATAATAAGTTTTTTTTCTTTAGAATTATATTTTTGATAAGCATAAGTAGAGTCAAAAAATCTATCAAACACAATGAAATCGTTATTTTTAATTGAAGATAATAATGCAAATCTAGATGCAAAGAAAAACATTATTAAACTTAAATTATCGAAATTAGATTTTAAAATCACATTTCTTATCTTTTCTAGATCTTTATTACCTCCAGGCTCTCTAGTAAAAGTAGATTTAATATTATTTTTTATAAAATATTTTTTTAAAAGTTTTATCTGTGTCGATTTTCCAGAATATTCGAAACCTTCAAAACTGATTACTTTCATTCTATATGATAATATTTAGTTAGATCCAAGAATGATATAATAAATAGCTGAAAATATTCTTGAAAAGAAATTCTTTTGCTCAATGTCCTCACCTGAAAATAAAGGAAATTCAGAACTCTTATCAGCAAAAGATATCTGAAGTTTGGCTATTTGATCACCTTTTTGAATTGGAGTTGCAATAGGCTCCTCTACTATCACACTAACTTTAGCAGAGGATAATTGCGCTTTTGGAATACTCACGCTTATATCGTTTAAAGCAACTAGGTCAACTTTGTCGTCTTTACCGAGCCAAGTATCAACTTCTTGAATAACCTCATTTTTTTTGAAAAAATCTACTAATTGAAAATTGTTGAAACCCCAATCCATTAATCTTAGTGACTCCTGGGCTCTTGATTTGGAAGAGTCTAGTCCATTTAAGACAATAATCAGGCGCCTATCCCCTCTTTCAGCAGATCCAACCAAACCGTAGCCAGCTGCTTCTGTATAACCTGTTTTAAAGCCATCAGACCCCTCAAATGTATAAAGGAGTGGATTTCTGTTATCTTGTTTGATCCCGCTGTAAGTAAAATCACTTAATTTGTACATTTGATATAATTCATAATGATTTTCAATCGTGTACTGAGCTATTTTAGCAAGATCTTCAGCTGTTGTGTAATGATTGTCATCAGGCCAGCCACTGCTATTTGTAAAATTAGTCTCTGTGAGTCCTATTTTTATACCTAAATTATTCATTTCAATAGCAAAAATTTCCTCAGAGCCAGATATACCCTCTGCTAAAGCAATCGAGGCATCATTTCCGCTCTGAACAATAATTCCTAGTAACAAATCATAAACTTTTACTCTTTTGTCTACCTCTATAAACATCTTTGATCCGCCCATTTTCCATGCCTTTTTACTTACTAAAAACTCTTGATCTAATGATAAAGTACCATTTTTGATTTTTTCAAAGGCTACAAGAGCAGTCATCATCTTGGTCATACTTGATGGATATGTTTTGGCTTTAGAGTTTTTTTCTAAAAGAACTTCGTTTGTTGATAAATCGATTACAAGCGCCGTTTTTGCCAAACTTTCAATAGTAAGAGATTGTTTAGGAAATAGAATAATTATTGCTATAAATAATAAATTAAGGGGTTTTTTTAGCATTCAAATATCCGTTTTTAATCAAAAAATCTAACTTAAGATTTATATCACTCTTTAGAAATGGGCCAGCAAAAACCTTAATTCCCTCTTCATTTTCTTCATAAAACAATCCTAAATTCTTGATTTTATTAGTTTTAAGCTTTGCTAGATTCATATCTTTATAAATTTCAACTAATATAGTGTTTTGTTTTTTAGAATTTTTAATATCTAGAGTTTTAATTTTCTCATAATCAAGTTTTTCACTGATTTCAGTTTGATCTTGATCTAACTGTTCAAATGAAATTTCTGTATCATCCATCTTTATCTTACTCTCTTCTTTTGAGTCGACAACATTTCTCAGAATTATTGATTCATCTTTTAAATATTCTAAATATACTTTTGTATTTAGTGATATTTTATCAATTATCTCTTGACTTAATGAAAGCCTATTTTCAGTATCTAGCTTAATATTTCTGACAATAATACTATTATCTAAGTTATTAGGATCTGATAATCTTACAACGCTGGGTATAGGCAAATTAGAATGATGAATATTATTACCCTCTATTCTTGCATCTGTAACAAACTTTTCTAAAACACTTAACTCAATGTTATAATCATCAAGTGGAGATATAATAACATCCGATTTTTTAAAGTAATCTTGAGTTGTGACTTCTTCTTTTTTTTTATCATCTACAGTATCAATTGATGTTACTGTACAAGATGATAAAATTAGTAAAAACAATATTTTATTTATATTATTTAAATTTATCACTTAATAATCCAACTGAAAGACCATAATAGTTTGAGCAGTTGTAAGAAAGAATATTTAAATAATTATCGTATACGATAAAATACCTGAAATCACCCTCTTCCCTACCCATCCTTAACAAATAACTATTAATATCTAAATTATCCAATGAATTTCCATTAATTTTTTTAAAATTCATAAGTCTAAATTTACTTAAAGGTAATTGTTTAGACAATTTTTTTACTGCTAAACAACCTTTTTCTCTTTTAATGAATAATTCCGGTTCTAAAGATTTTATATTTGCTGGGGGTATTACTTCCCTACCCCATGTATAATTTGGATCCCATTTATTAGCTCCTACGCCTTGAAGGTATCTTGCAATTGAGGCTAATGAGTCTTCAGTGTCTGTCCAAATATTTTTTTTACCATCATTATTGAAGTCTTGAGCGTAATTCAAAAAACTAGAGGGCATAAATTGATTTTGACCCATAGCACCTGCCCATGAGCCTTTGAAATCAACAACATTAATGTGACCTTGTTTAAGTATTTCTAAGGCACTATAAAGCTCTTTGGTGAAATATCGCCTTCTTCTCTCATCGTAGGACATGGTTAAAAGACTTTCTAGCACAGCATAGTTGCCTGTTATTTCGCCATAAGCTGTTTCTAGACCCCAAATAGAGAGAATAAATCTAGATTGCACATTATAATAATTATCTATTTTTTTTAATAAATTATTGTATTTACTGTAATTATTTAATCCATTATTTACCCTTAAATTTGAAATTGTTTTTTCAATGTACTCAGAAAAAGTCAATGTAAATTCAGGCTGGCATTTATCATTTTCAATAACTCTTTTATTGACCTCATATGGTGCTATTAATTCAGAAACAAAGCTTTTATCTAGGCCAAATTCACCAGACCTATTTACTATTTCTTCTTTCCAATCATTAAATCCTGAAAAATCATAATTTTGAAGCACATCACAGTTTTTGGGATCATGGGCAATAAGGTTATTTATGAAAAAAAAATTAAAGATTACATAGAGAAAAATTTTTATCATATTCTGATTCCTGCCCTATTATATAACCATTATAATCTAATAGTTATTTCTTAAAATTTACCAAATTATATTAGTTACTGTTAAAAAAGATGATATTTGCTATAAATATTCAATGATTTTAACAAATACAGGAAAAAAATTTGTATATGCCTCTGTTATAATGATGCTACTTTCAATGGTCCTTCCTTGGGACTCACTAGAAGATTATACTTATTCTGAGTCAATGGGCTTGCTCATGAATGTTATTCCTGCTGTTATATTTATATGTGCTGTGGCTATTGTTGTTTTAAAGCCATTAGCTTTGTTGTTATCTAAAATTGGCACAAATATTGTTTTTTTACTACTTTGTTTAATGAACGCTATCGTCTTGTACTTGGGAATGCAATATTATCCAGATACTTATACTATTGGTTATATTTTATTTCCATCATCTGTGATTGTTTTTATGTTAGGGGCTATTTACAGTGTAAATAGAGTTGATGGAACCACTAGTAATTAATTAAATTTATAAAAAAGAATTTATCAATATTATTCCACTCATCAGTAATAACATTAAGTAAAATAATTTTTTAAATAATTTTTCTGAGATAAAACTTCTTATTTTTTTACCTAAAAGGAATCCAATAATTACTGGAAGAGTAACAATTAATGAGGGAACAATTGTATTAATACTAATCAGCTTACTATAAGAAAATGAAATAAATTGCATACTGCTATATAGTAAAAAAGCTAATCCCATAAATTGCACTGTTTTTTCTTTATTATATTTAAGTGATTGTAATAAGAAAACAAAAGGCATGGTGTAAATACTAGTTAGGCCTATGATAAATCCATTAAGAGATCCAGCTGAAACTTGTATGATTGAATTTTGGTGATTGGGTATAGCAACAACTCTATTTGATAGAGATAATGAGGAATTCATAAAAAGCAAAATCGCAATAAATATCAAGATTAGATCTGACTCAAGAATTTTTAGAAAAAAGACACCCGGTACTATAATTAGTGTTGAAAAAACAAGAAAATACTTAGTATCTTTAATTATGACTTTTAAATTACTGCCATTTATCATTTGAAAAAAACCAGTAATAATAGTTGGGATTATCACAAGTGCTATTGTTTCTTTAACGTCGACAACAAATGAGAGTAAAGAAATTACAACAGTGATTAATCCGACACCAAGTATACCTTGGGTTATGCCGCCAATAAAATATGCTAATAAAATATAAAAAAAAGTTAATGTTGGAAGATTACTTAAAATCACTTAAAAATATAACATGAGTGGCCAAAGAATATATCAACTAATAATATAAAATTACGATTGATTTAAAAATAACGTAATATATACATTCTAGACGTTTATGACATAGGAAGGATGGCTGAGCGGTTGAAAGCACCGGTCTTGAAAACCGGCAAAGGGGCAACTCTTTCCTGGGTTCGAATCCCAGTCCTTCCGCCATTTGATCTATTTTCAATTTTCAAAATGTATAATTATTATTAATTTTATTTAAAAGGAGAAAAAATGACTGATCGTGTATGTATAAATCTTTCCTATTCTGTACCAAATGACAAAGCTGCTGAAGTTGAAAATATTTTTAGCACCCATGGAAAATGGATGACTGAATTTTATTCTGATGGAACTGATCATTTATTAAATGCTTACTTTACTAAAGCACCAGAGTTTAAAGACCCTACCGATCCTAGTAAGGGCGAAACTGGAAACACATTATTTACAATAAATGAACAATTTGCATCTATGGAGAGTGTTCAAAGACATGTCGAAAATGCCAGTAAAAATGATTATTTCCCAGATTTTGCAAAGTTATTAGAGGACTACGGAAAAGTTTTAAGTATGGGTGGTAGTGTATATGTTTCTATAAGATAAAAAGGGAAGAAATAAAAAAAAGACAGAAATTAAATAGTCGAACAGTTTGAATATTATTTATATGTTAAAATTTATCTTTTAAAGTTCTCATTATGTCTAAATGCTC
The DNA here is from genome assembly GCA_902617485.1 of uncultured Alphaproteobacteria bacterium. GTDB lineage: Bacteria > Pseudomonadota > Alphaproteobacteria > HIMB59 > HIMB59 > HIMB59. Next base: position 53,283 of record CACMXD010000001.1, read on the forward strand.
AGTTAAAGCCTCAAAAGACACAGCTAGTTCATATACAAGAGTGACTAATGCCAATAATACTAAAATAAGATGAATACCAAAACTTATAGCAGAGATGAAGCTGTAATTTAATAACAAAAATAATAAGCTTGTGCACAATGCTATCCCTCCAAAAAGAGATAAGTAAAGTGTGTAACGTAATAATTTAAGTCTTTTTTCATAATGCAAGATATGAAAAGAATATTCACTTTGACTTTTAAATCTTAATTTATTTGTTTCAATATTAGATCGAGAGTCTCTAATTAATTTTGCAAGAGTTGCATACCTAGCTATAACCAATGTTATATAAATAGTGCAAGCAAAGAACATTGTCCCTAACATATTACTATTTAATAATATCTCGTGATTTACTATGTCCATTGATGAAAAATAGGTGATATTTACTTAAATTACTACCTCAAAACCTTCAAACTGTGGGTGATCCAAATAAACTGTTTTATGTTCACCAGCATTTTTATGAGCCATCCTAAATGCTTCTGATTTAGTCCAATTTATAAAATCTTGTTTTGATCCCCACTCACTATGCGATGCATACAGTGTATATTCTTCATTAGACTCACTTTTAATTAAATTAAATTTCTTAAAACCAGGGACTTGGTTTAAATGAGTATCCCTATTCCTCCAAATATCTTCAAAATGTTTCTCTTCTCCTAATTTTACTTTGAATCTATTCATTGCAATAAACATTTATTATCTCCTATGAGCTATTCTGAAATTATAATTCTAGTGTTGGTTCCTATTGCAATAGTAACTCTAGAACCAATGGGTATTTGTTCTGCACCTGATTGAACTATTGAAATATCATCATTTGTGTCATCAACATCTACAACATATTGAAATCCTGTATGATCCCCTAATGACGAGCCAGCAACATAACCTACTATAGCACCACCTATAGTTCCCACTACAGCTGCAGCATCTCTGCAGTCATCGTCAAAAATACCCTCTCCACAACCTACAACAAAACCTACTAAACCTCCTGTAAGAGCACCAATACCAGAGCTTTCACCAGTAATTTTGACTGGTTCAGCTGCAACGAGTGTTCCATATTTAACTGTGTTAACTTTTTGAGTATCTGATTTTTTTACCCCAGTATTAAAACCACCACACGCTGTTATCAATGCGAATAATAATAAAAAAGGTAATTTAGGCAGGTCTGTCATATTCAACAAATTTTTTAAGTGAATTGGTGAGAAAATTTTCATAATTATCAATATTATAATTGATATTTTCATTAATATCCAAATATTTTGGATCTAATATGAAATCAAATGATGGCTCAAAAAAGAAAGGTATTGATACTCGCTCCTCTTGATTAAATAATACTCTGTGATTAGTTGCTTTCATTTTACCATTTGTTAAACACTCTAAAGCTAAACCTGTATTAATAACAAAAGCATTTGGGTCATGAGGAACATCATACCACTCTAAAGAATGTCTATTTTGAACTTGCAAGCCACCTTTTTTGTCCTGATATAAGATAGTCATTATCCCACTATCTACATGGGTTTCACAACCTAAAGCAACACCGTCTTGTGAAGAGACTTCAACAGGTTTATCTTGTTTGGGATAGTAATTAAATCTCAAAGTAGAGAGTGTTTTGGGTCTTTGAAAAGCCTTTTCAGCTAAAGATAAATCTGAGGAAAATGAAGATATGATTGATTTAAATATGGTAATTCCTAAGTTATGAAGATCATCAAAATAATTATTTATCGTAATTTGCCACTCTGGATCTAAAAAAGACATATCGTGATTAACTTCAAATTTTTCCTTTTTTAACAAATCAACCATATTTTGCTTTAAAAGCGGATCTCCTATATCTAAACCCTCTTTACCATTTACAGAACTAGGAAAATAACCCCTATAAACAGTATTAGTATTGGGGTTCCATTTTTTAGGAGCTATTTTTAGTTTCTCTTCGTCTTTTAAGTAAAAAAATTTTTTACAAGTTTTTAAAAGATTATTTATTTTTGAAATTGGAATACCGTGATTTGTAACTGTAAAAAAACCAATTTCTTCAGATGCTTTTTTTATATTCTTTGATACTTGTTTAGCAGCATCACTATTAAGATCTTTATCAATAATATTAGATAAATCTATATTTGGAATATAATTACTCTGCATCGCCAATTTTAAAATATAGTTTTTTGATATATTTCTGTTTCCTTTTTATAGGGAGCTCATAAAATTCATCAATTGAAATTGGTTCACCTATTTTTTTTTGATTTTCAGTAAGTTCAGCTATTATAGATTCATAATAGTTTGCCCACTCTGCATTAGTTTTTGGGGGTTGTTGATCTTCCATCATTTTAATCCTAACTTTTTATAGAAAAGATTTATAGTGTAAAATAAGTCCTTACTGTCATTATTTTTGATCTGAATAGAACTAGAACTTTGCATTTTGATAATATTTTCTTGTGCCATTTGAATTAAATCATCTAGTGTTTTTTGACTTGCTTTTTTAAAAGTAATATCAATAAAATTTCTTTTTATATTTATTTTTGAAATACCAAGGGTAAGAGATTTAATTTTAATAGTTAGTAAATTAAATAAATTAGTAACTTCAACTGGGTAATTACCATATCGATCATATATCTCATCTAAAACATTTTTGAGCTCTTGAATATTCTTTGAATTAGTAAATTTACGATAAATAATCAACCTGGAAATATCATCAGATATGTAATTCTTTGGAATGTAATACTCAAAAAATGCATCGAATTCAAATTCATCATAATCATCTTCAGTTTCTGCATTATTATTTTTTTGTCTTTCCACCTCTTCTTTTAACATACTTTGGTAAAGCTCTATTCCAATATCTTTCACATGACCACTTTGCTCATCACCAAGTAAATTACCCGCTCCTCTTATTTCTAAATCCTCATTAGCTAACTGAAAATTTGACCCTAGATTTTCATAGTTAGCTAAAACTTGAAGTTTCTTTAGAGCTGTTTTATTGATTAATTTTTCACTGTCATGAAATAAATAGGCATATGCTCTTTTATTTGAACGACCTACCCTACCTCGCAATTGATATAATTGAGATAAACCAAATAAATTAGAATTAAAAATTATTAGTGTGTTTGCATTTTTAATATCTATTCCAGACTCAATAATATTTGTAGAAATAAGGCACTGTATCTCACCTTTTGTAAAAGATATGAACACATCCTCAATATCTTTTTCTTTCATTTTACTGTGACCTACTCCGTAAGAAAGATCTATACTTAATTTTTTAATTTCATTTTCGACAAAAGGAATATGGCTTATTCTTGGTACAACAATAAAAATTTGTCCATTCCTTTCTAATTCATTCTTTATTGCTGAAATGAGAGCAACAGACTCATATTTTTGAACATAAGTTCTTATACTAATTCTATTTGATGGAGGTGTTCCAATAATACTTAAATCTTTTAAGCCTAATAAAGACATCTGAAGTGTTCTAGGAATAGGTGTGGCAGACAATGAAAATAAATGAATAGTTGGGTATTTGTTGATCAAATATTCCTTTTGATCGACACCAAATTTTTGTTCTTCATCTATTACCAGTGTGCCTAAATTATTAAATTCTATATCTTTTTTAAAAAGACTATGTGTTGCAATAAGAATTTGAATATCACCTGACTTTAATGAAATTAAAATTTCTTTTTTTTCTTTTGACGAAGTAAATCTAGATAGACATGCAACCTTAATGTTAAATACTGAAAACCTCTCGCTAAACGTATTAGTGTGTTGCATTGCTAGTAATGTGGTGGGAACAACTATTACAAATTGAAAACCTGATAAATATGTTGCACATGCAATTCTTAAAGCAACTTCAGTTTTACCAAATCCTACATCGCCACATATAAGGCGATTAGATGGTTTATCTTGTTTTAAATCATTTAAAGATTGTTCAATTGAGTTTAATTGGTCCTCAGTTTCAACAAATGGAAATTGTTGATTAAATTTCTCAAGATCAGAATTATTATATTGAAACTCTTTGATGTTTATAGTGGATCTCTTTGCTGCATTTTTCAAAAGTTTATTAGCTAGAAAACGAATTTTCTTCTTAACTGAAGATTTTCTTAAAATCCAATCATTCGTGCCTAATTTATCAAGAAGTAGATTATTATCATCAAACCCATATCTTGAAATATAGTTTAAATTTTCAATTGGTAGTAAAAGCTTGTCGTTACCGCGGTAAATTAATCTAATAAACTCCCTAATTCGATTATTAATTTCAATATTATCTATGGATATGAATCTCCCAATTCCATGTTTTTGATGAACAACTGCATCTCCTAATGAAAGATCATTAAAATTGATTATAGTGTCTAAATTCGTCTTTTTTGTAGTATGAGTGTTTTTATTGAGGTGTACGACACCATCAAATAGATAGTCTTTTGAGATTACAGATTTATAGAAATATAAATTATTACCATAATTTGGTTCAATATTCTTCTTTTGATGAAATTCATTTTCTATTGAGGAGGAATTTTTTCCACTATGAAAATATATTTTATTACTCATTTTAGAAAATTCATCTAAAGAGGTATTTGATGTAATTTTTAATGATTTAGGAGAGCTAGATAATATATTTGTAAATTTAAAATTTTTTATTTTGTTATCTTCTAAATAATAATTTGAAAAAGGGATCTCAGGTTGGACTTGATCAAAAATTGATTTAAGAAAATTTAGCTTTTCTTTTAATATTATGTCGCTTCTATTAATTGTATAAATGGAATATCCCATAACGATATCCTCAAAATAACAATCTTTATTACTTGGCTCTAATAACTCAATATTAGGGTTAAATATATCAATCCTCTCTTTCTCATCTTTAAAAGTAAGTTGTGTTTGAGGATTGAATTCTTTTATTGTTTCAATCACATTATCAAAGAATGAAATTCTATAAGGATTATTATTACTGTTATAAATATCTAAAATATCCCCTCTTAGTGAAAATTCGAGTTTATTATAAGCATTTGCTTGGTTTGAATGATTAAATTCAACTAATTTTTCTAAAATTGTATTAGCTTCAATAGTTTGATTTTTAGTTAATGTAAAAAAATGATTAGCATCTTTATTTATTTGAAATTTTTTTAAAAGATTATTGCAAGTTATTATTATTATATCATTATGAGTTAATGTCTGTAATTTTTCTGACCTATCAAGTAAGATGTCAGATGATGAACTTTCAGAACTGAATGGTAAAGAGTCATGTGCTGGAAAATAACATATTTTCTTATGGGGATAATGTATATTTAGAATATTTTCATAGTCTAGAGCTATCTTATCATCTTCACATAATAAAATTGATTTATTGCCAAATTTAGAAACAGGATTTTCCAATATTATTTTGATAAATTTATAATATTAAGGTATTTAATTTTATCATCTTTGAAAGACTCATTAAAAAATACGTCAAATATGTATTGCGTTTCATTCTTTAATAAATCATCTAATTGATCAATTAGAGCCTCATCATTAATGTTTTCAAGTTTTGAATAAATTCTCTCAAAAATTACATCTAATTCTTTTATACCTAATGTTTGACATCGATATTTTATTTTTTTTAATTTATCTTTGTAGTTATTATTCATGAACGACAATAGTTTCGATTTTTTATATCAGAATGTAGAAAAACTTAAAGGAATAGGTCCAAAGAAAGCGTCCTATTTTAAAAATCTAAATATAAACACAGTTATTGATATATTTTATAATTTACCGACTAGATCAATAGATCGTACTCAGGATATTGACTTTAAAAATCTTGAAAAAGGACAAACTATCACCACTCTCGTTAAGGTAAAAAAACATCATTTTCCTTTCAATCCTAAACTACCCTACGTAATTGAATGTGAAAAAGGATCTTTAATTATAAACATAATTTATTTCTCAATAAGAGGGAATTTTCTTAGAAAAAAATATCCTGAAAACAAAGAATTAATTATTAGTGGAAAAGTATCATTTTATAAAAGCAATCTTAGTGTAGCACACCCTGATTACATAGAAGAGATAGAAAATGAGGATAAGTTAAGAACTTTTGAAAATATTTATCCTTTAACAAGGGGTATCTCGTTAAAAGATATCAGAATAGTTTTAAATGACGCAAAAAATCATTTAAATAAATTTGATGAATGGTTGAACGAAAATATTATTAAAAAATATAATTTTTCAAGTTTCAATGAATCATTAATAAAAATGCATTTTCCCTCTGTTAAAGAAGATATTGATAATAGAGAAAATTTTAGAAAAAGGTTAGCAGTCGATGAATTGGTATCAAATTATTTTGCAATTAGATACTTGAAAGAAAAAACAAAAAGAAAAAATGAGAGTTTAAATCTTAAATTTAATTTACAAGAAAAATTGATAAATGAACTACCTTTTGAGTTGACAAAAAATCAATATAAAATCATAAACGATATAAATTATTATAATAATACTCAATATAGAGAAACAGTACTATTACAAGGTGATGTAGGTTCAGGTAAAACTATTGTATCCTTACTAACAGCAATCCCTTTTATTCAGAAACATAAACAAGTTGCGTATATGGCGCCTACAGAAATATTAGCTAATCAAATTTACAATAATTTATTAAATCACTTAGATAATGAAGAAGTTAATCCTATATTGCTCACTGGAAGTAGTAAAAATAAAAGTAAAATTTATGAAAAAATAGAAAAGGGTATTTTTAATTTTATTATTGGCACTCATGCTATTTTTCAAGAAAACTTAAATTTCTCATCTTTGGCATATGTAATAATCGATGAACAACATCGATTTGGCGTTCAACAAAGACTGTATTTAGCTGAAAAAGGAATAAATACAAATATTCTATTAATGTCTGCCACACCTATTCCAAGAACTCTTGCATTAGCTCAATATGGTGAAATAGAACAGGTAATACTCAAAGAAAAGCCAGCTTTTCAAAAACCGATAATAACTAAAGTATCAAATATTGACAAAATTAAAGATATAGAAATTTTGTTAAAGAAAAAAATTTCAAATGTATCTCAAGTTTACTGGATTTGTCCTTTAGTAGAAGCATCAGAGACTCAAAAGTACAAAGATGTAGAAACACGATTTAAGTCTTTGAAGAAAATATTTGGTTCAGAAGTTGAAATGTTACATGGTAAAATTAAGAGTGATCAAAAAGAAAGAATTATTCAAAATTTTCAAAAAGGAAACATAAAAATATTAGTTGCTACTACTGTAGTAGAGGTAGGTATAGATAATAAAAATGCAGATTATATTGTAATTGAAAATGCAGAAAAATTTGGCTTATCTCAATTACATCAGTTAAGAGGAAGAGTAGGAAGAGGTAACAATCAAGGCTATTGTTTTGCTTTATATGGCAAGGATTTACCTGATAATACGATAAATCGACTAAAAATATTCAAAGAAAACTTAGATGGTTTTAAATTATCCGAAAAAGATCTCGAAATTAGAGGCACTGGTGACATATTAGGATATCGTCAAAGTGGTGACTCATTATTCAAGTTTGTGAATGTTTATCATGATCAAGAACTAATAATAGATGCACTTCAATATGTAAAAAAATTGATTGAAAAAAAAGAGTATGAAAATGAAAAATTTAAGAAAGATATATATAAGTTACTTATGTTTTTTAAGCAGCAAGAAGCAATAAAACTATTATTTAGTTAACTTTTTAATTTTTTTCTTTTTAGGAAGAGCTTTTTTAATTTCCGGTGCTTTGGGTGTAACTAGTCCAGCAGAAATAATGTATTTGATTGCTTGATCGACAGACATATTAAGTTTGGTACATTTTGATAATGGAACAAACATTAAGAATCCTGTAGTTGGATTAGGTGTAGATGGCATGAAAACATTTATCATCTTTTGATTTTTTCTCTTTGCTATTTCCCCTTTTGTTTCACTTGTTAAAAATGCAAGAGCAAAAATATCTTTTTGAGGATATTCAATAAGAACAACCTCTTTAAAAGCATTAGACTGTGTCGTAGCAAAAGTATCAATAATCTGTTTTACTGTATTATAGATTGAGTTTAAGCCAGGTATTTTAGATAAAACAGCATCAACTACTCGATGATAAAGCTTTCCAAAAAAACTTCCTGCTATGGCTCCTAAAATTGTAAAAAATAGAAAAGCAACTATTAAACCAACACCAGGTATTTCAGATGGAATACCAAATTTATTTAGAGGTATGAAAGGTCTAAATATTTTATCTGCAAAACCAACTACTACCCATGCAACGTAAATAGATAAAGCTAATGGTGCAACAATTAATATGCCACTAATAAAATGGTTTTGAATTTTTTTCATTTATATTAATTTTTTATTTTATCTTCAAACTCAAAAACATTCTTATTATTAATTTCAAAAGATACTTTTATCGATAGATCTTTTACTTCAGGGTTATTTTCAATGAATTGATTAAGTTCTTGTTGTGAGCTAATCCCTAACCTTTTCAGAAATTTTCTAACTTTCAATTGTGTTTCATCATCCATGAAATTGATAATATGGATTTTTTTTCATATTTGAAGGCTTTTAAATAATCAAAAACTATAAATGATAGTTAGGATAGTTTTCAATTCTAAGATAGTTGTAGATATGCCTATTACTACTATTAATCTAGCTAAAAAAGATAGTATTTTTTTGCCTTTATATTTTTGAGAACTTCTCCAAACACCAATGCAAGATGTAAAGTAATAGATTAAATTTAGAACAAGATATAATGAAAATGTATAAATAAAATTTTGTATATGTATTTTTGTAACGAGCAATAAAGGTGCCGAAATAAGGAAATTAACAAGAACGTAATAAATCCAATAACTTTTGTATAAAGGTAAATTACCTTTAAAAAGCTCCATAAGGTTATTTTCAATTTTTAATATGAAATTCATATTTTAATTCTTCCCCATTGAAATTTATTCCAGATTCTCTCGTGAATATAATAAATTAATATACCGTTCATTATTTTTCATAAATGACAATGGATTTTGTCCAATATAAGTTTGATGTTATAAACATAGCAGAAATAAATGTTGTTGTAGATGCGACTAATCTCCATGTGAGTGCCTTGAAAAATGATCTGAGTCTAATTACTTTTTGATTAAGTCTGCCATATTTGAATAAATTCCATTCTCTTTCATGAAAATAGTATGTAATAATTTTTAAAATAAAAGCAATTAATGCTACATAGAAAGGAGAAGTTGTATCAAAATTTTCTGAACCATAAGAAATAACAAAAAAACTTATCAAAAAGGTATTTATAGAACCAACTATCATATAACTTATAATTTTTAAGATTGATCTATTTTTTGTTACTTTCATTATTGGAGAACTTCATATTCTTTTAAATTAAGATTAGCTTTAAATTTTTTTGAATTAATTCTAAATTTAGCAGGAATTTTAATTATTTCTTTTTCAAATAAATAAACCGTTATAACTTCTAAATTATTTTTTTTATTCTCTTTATAAAGACCTTTAAAAAAAGGAAATACTAAATCTATAACTTCAGTGTTTCCATTGTATATTGAAGGATTATTAGATTTTAAGTTTTCTGTATTTCTTGTAATTGATGATAATTCATAAATGTTTATTCCATCAATAATTAACCTTTTTGAGTCTGTTTGGAAAATAAAATATTGAACTAATTGTGATATCGGGTCAGTGAAAAATTGATAATCATTAATTAAAGTATTTTGCAAATTAATCTGATCACTTGAGAGTTCTTTTGAAATTTCAATATTTGATATAGTACCATTCTTGTTAAAAATAATATTTTCAAATCTATCCTGTTTAGAGCTTTTTGTTTCACTTTTGTAAATCAAAGGATTGAAGCTATCATCTTTAATTTCTCCGCTGACTTTTGTAACAGACTCATACCCATATATTTTGTCAGTCATACCATAACTTTTAATTGTGAAATCAATTTCATATAAATTATCTTCAATTTTTATTTTCCAGAATAAGTCTGCTAGGTGGATTGATTTCCAATCAATTTCATATTTTAGATTTATTACTTTAGAGTTTAGGTAATATGGATATATTATAAAAAAAATTATGAAAAATATGCGCATAAATAAAACATCGTATAAAAGTACTACTATCGATGATTATAATACTATAATTGACGTAAGAACCCCATTAGAGTTTGATGAAGACCATATCCCAAGATCAGTAAATTATCCTGTATTAACAAATAAACAACGTCATAAAATAGGATTGAAGTATAAAGAGAATTCTTTTTTAGCTAAAAAAGAAGGAGCTAGTATTATTAGTGCAAATATTTCCAAAATTATTAATAAAATAAAATTTGATAAAAAAAATAAAACATTAATTTATTGTTGGAGAGGTGGTCTCAGATCACTTAGTTTATATTTAGTTCTTAAACAAATCGGTTACGACGTAACATTATTAGAGGGTGGATATAAGACTTACAGAGGTTATATAGTAGATTTTTTTGAAAATAATACTGATAAATTTAAATTTAACCAAATTATGGGTGTAACGGGTGTAGGGAAAACACTTTTTATTAAAGAATTATCAAAAAAATATCAAGTGATCGATTTTGAAGGTTTGGCCAAACATAAAGGCTCTATTTTGGGAAATATACCCAATACTGTTCAGCCATCACAAAAATTATTTGAAACATTGATTTATGAAAAACTTCACTCTTTCAATTCAAGAAAAAATATATGGGTTGAAGCAGAAAGTATTAAAGTGGGAAAGTTAAGTATTCCAAGTAAAATCTGGAAAAATATGCCTTTGGGTAAAAATGTAAAAATAAAGAGTAATTTAACAGAGAGGGTAAAATTCATTTTAAAAGATTACAAATATTTTACTAATTCACCAGATTTAATGAAAAATGCACTTATTGTATTAAAAAAAATTATTCCAAAAGAGGAATTTAAACTTATTGAAGTAAATTTAAAAAAAAAGGAGTATTTTCAGTTTGTGAAATCATTAATTGAGTATCATTACGATAGAGCTTATAAAAAGACTCGAGCTGAAAATGACAGTAATATTTATAAAGAGATATATTTAAATAAAATCAACTTAATAAATATTAAAAGAATTATTAAAGAGAGTAATTATTTTTAAAATGGTCAAATTTTTTTATTTTTCCAAGATTAAAATTTTTTAGATTTACACCCTTTCCTTTTTCTACACTTCCAATACATATAATTCTAATACCCCTTTTAATCAAAAGTTTTTTTTTATTTAAATATAATAAGTTTTTAGGTGAGGTAAAAACCGGAACATACTCCTCCCCACTGGATAAAATAAGAGTAATATATTTTTCTTCTTCAAAAAACTTATAGAGCTTAGAATTAATAGAGGTGAGATTATTTAATTTAATTTTTTTTTTGGATTTCAACGAAATAGTTTCTAAAGTTGATAAAAGACTATCTGATAAATCCATACAACTTGAAATATTTAGATTCCTAAATATATCTTGATAAATATATATTTTAGGTTTTAAAAATTGTTTTACTGATAAATTTTTTAAATTATTAGGTAATTTAAACTTACTATATAAACTTAGGTATCCAAGTTTTGAATATCCAATACCCGAAAATGTGTAAATTTTATCATCAACCTTAGCATTAGATCTCTTTGTTATTTTATTATTATTAATTTTATCGCTAATAATTGTTAAAGATAAAAATATTTTTTCAGAAGAAGTAGTATCCCCGCCTATTATCTCAATCTTGTTTCTTAGGCATATTCTATGAAAATTAGTTATTATTTGTTGCACAAACTTATAGTTTTTATTTGGGAAACTAATATTTAGTATAACATATTTAGGTACGCCACCTGAGGATTGAATATCACTATAATTTGAAAGAAAAAGTCTGTGTGCTATGTTTTGAGGTGTAAAATGCTTTAGATCAAAATGCTTATTTTCAACTAAAGTATCAGAAGAGATTAATTGTTTTGTTGTGTTTATATAAGCACAATCATCACCTATTTTCTTATAATTCTTTTCAAAATAATTAATAATTTTTTGCTCATATGACATTAATTAAATATAATTGAATATGAATTCAAAAACAGAGATATTTAATTAATTTTTTTTCTTACCAAAGGAAATGAGTCTCTTTTTTTAGTTAAAACTAGTTGGAAAATCACATTATCACCTTTAGTAAAAGATAATTCACTTAAATTTAAATAAGCTTCCCACATTCTTATAAATCTATCATCATATAATTTAAGAACTTCTTTCTCTTCTTTTTTAAAATTTTTAAACCAATGAGAAAGTGTTTTAGCATAATGTAATCTAAGAACTTCTATATCTGAAATTATAAGACCAGATTTTTCTACAGCTGGCATTACCTCAGACAAAGATGGTATATATCCACCAGGAAAAATATATTTTCTAATAAATGCAGGAGTCATTTTCGGAACTCTAATGTTACCAATTGTATGTACTACCGCTATGCCATCTTCAGATAATAAATTATATATTTTTTTAAAATAGGTTTTATAGAAGGGTTTTCCTACATGCTCAAACATTCCAACAGAAACTATTTTTGAATAAGAATTCTCTTCATCTCTATAATCTTGTAAAGAATAGGATAAATTTTCTTTTTTATCTGACTTTTTAAGTTGGTCATTACAGTATTTAATTTGCTCTTCAGATAATGAAACACCCTTTACTTTACAATCATGATGATCTGCAAAGTGTCTACTAAGTGATCCCCACCCACACCCTATGTCTAAAACTCTATCATTGGAATTTAATAATAATTTGTCAGCTAATCTGCTCATTTTGTTAGTTTGTGCTTTTGTTAATGAGTCGTTTTCATTTTCAAAGTATGCGCATGAATATTGCCTAGTTTCATCCAAAAATAAGTCATACAACCTATCAGATAAGTCATAGTGACTTGCGACATTACTTTTTGAACTCTTAACGAAATTTAACTGAAATAGTGGATTAATCATTAAAATAATTCTGAATATTAGGGTATTTGATATTTTTTCAAGGTATTTATTATAATTTTCAATAAGTAATTCAGAAAACTCATAAAAAGTCGAATTGTTTAACTCGTAGTCTTTATCCATATATCCTTCTGTGAGCACTAGAGAAGGTGCATAAAAAATTTTATTTAAAAATTTCTTATTATTGATCTGTAAAATTAATGGATCTGTGCCGTTGTCAATAAGATGTTCATTTCCCTCAAAAATTATAATAACAGATCTTGTTTTAATTAAATGTTTAATTAAAAATTTGAGTACCCTAAAAGACATAATATTCTTATAAATATCTATATATACAAAATTTATAAAATTTTATCATATATTGATTGATAAAATGAATTAAAATATCAATTAAATAGTTGAACTTTTGATATAAAGCTAACGTAATACAAAATATGCATACCAAAGAAAAAATTGAATATATATCAAATTGGATAAAAGATTATGCACATTCAAATAATGTTGATGCGTTAGTTATTGGTATTTCAGGAGGCATTGACTCTGCTGTTACAAGTACGTTGTCAGCAAAAACAGGCTTGAGAACGTTTGTTGCGAACATGCCAATACTTGATCACAAAACAACTAATGAAAGAGGTATAAATCACATAGACTGGTTAAAAAAGAATTTTGGTAATGTAACAGACTTTAAAATAGATCTCTCTCTTGTATTTGAAAGTTTTAAATCAGCTCTTGATAAAAATGACTCAGAACATGGTTATGCAAATTCACAGGCTCGATTAAGGATGATGACTTTGTATCAAATAGCAGCTAGCAATAACGGAATCGTTGTTGGCACAGGAAATAAAGTTGAAGACTTTGGAATAGGTTTCTATACAAAATACGGTGATGGTGGAGTTGATATTTCTCCTATCGCAGATTGTCTCAAAACAGAAGTATGGGATATGGGGAAGGAATTAAATATAAATAAAGACATAATAGATGCAGCCCCAACAGATGGTTTATGGACTGATGGAAGATCTGATGAAGATCAAGTTGGTTTAAGTTACTCTGAAATTGAAGAGGCAATGCTTAATGAGGAATCATCAAATAGACAAAAGTATCTTGAGATTAGAAAAAATAATATTCATAAAATGAACCCTATCCCTGTTTGTATTCTACCAAAATAAACTTTGTAAAACTTATACTCTTGAACCAGTAGTGTTATCAAAAAGGTGCACTGATGTACTAGATATATCAAATTTAAATGTATCTCCTGCATTTAGATTTATATTCGAAGACAATTTACAACTAAACTCTTGATCACCAATTTTTGAATAAATGATCATATCTGAACCTAAATATTCCACTAAATTTGCTACACAAGAATGCTTTCCATTATCTGATATTAGGATATCGTCTGGCCTTATACCTAAAGTAGCGTCATCTATGTTTGTAGAATTATTAAGGTTAATTTTCATATCAGCTATATGAGCTATGCCATTTTCAATTTTGCAATTAAATAAATTCATCTGTGGGGATCCTATAAATTCAGCAACAAATTTAGTATTTGGTTTAGAATATATCTCTTTAGGTGTACCAACTTGTTCAACAACACCATTGTTAATTACTACTATCCTATCCCCTAGTGTCATCGCTTCTGTTTGATCATGGGTAACAAAAATACTTGTTACGCCCATTTGTCTTTGAAGACGTTTGATTTCTAAACGCATTTGATTTCTTAATTTTGCATCTAAGTTAGATAATGGCTCATCAAATAAAAATATTTTTGGATTTCTAACTATGGCTCTTCCCATTGCAACTCGTTGCCTTTGCCCTCCTGAAAGCATACTTGGTTTTCTTGTGAGTAATTGATCTATTTCTAAGAGTTTAGCTACATCATTAACTTTGTTATTGATCTCTTCTTTAGATATTCCTCTATTTTTAAGACCATAAGCCATATTATTAAATACTGACATGTGAGGATAAAGTGCATAATTTTGAAAAACCATTGCTACATCTCTTTCAGATGGATCAATTTTATTAATAATATTTCCATCTAGAGATATTTCTCCATTTGTAATATCCTCCAGACCTGCAATCATTCTTAATAATGTTGATTTGCCACATCCACTAGGTCCAACAAATACAACAAATTCTCCATTTTCAATATTTAAAGAAGTCTCATTAACAGCTTTAGTGCCATTAGGATATATTTTAGTAATATTTTGTAATTCTAAAAAACTCATTTTTATTTTTCTGTTTGAATCAATCCTTTGATAAACCATCTTTGAAGAATTACAACAACTAACACAGGTGGTAGCATTGATAATATAATATAAGCAAATCTTTCACCTGTTCTAGGTAAAGCAACACCCTCATAATTTTCTGTAAAAATTATCTTCATTCCCATCACTACTGTCCAATATTTTTCGTCAGTAGTCATTATTAAAGGCCATAAATATTGGCTATATCCATAGACAAACATAAAAATAAACATAGCCGCTAACATTGTTTTTGATAGAGGCAATAAGAAGTCAATAAAAAATCTCCAACTATTTGCACCATCTAATTTTGCAGACTCTAACAATTCATCAGGGATTGTTTTATAAAATTGTCTAAAGAAAAATGTTGCAGTAGCAGAAGCAACTAGTGGGAGTATAAGTCCTGTATATGTATTTGTAAGACCAAGATCTGATACAATTTTATAACTTGGAAAAATTCTTACTTCTAGTGGAACTAAAAGAGTAATAAAAATTAGCCAAAATATTGGAACAGCTAATTTAAATCTAAAATAAACTAATGCGTAAGCTGACATAGCTGAGATGACAACTTTCAACGTTGCGATACCAAGAGCCATAATAAAACTATTTACAAACATTCTTGCTGCAGTAACTTCCTCAGACCAACCCCCTTTTTCATTCAAAACTTCATTGTAATTTTGAGAAAAACTCTCACCTAAAAAAAATTTCATTCCCTCAGTCATTATTGAAACATTATCATGAGTTGAAGTGGCAAAAGAAAACCAAATTGGTAATACCATTAATAAAACGCCAAGTATGAGAATAATGTGTGTTAGTATTTCTAATGGTTTGAATTTCATTTTTTTTGAAATATTCCTTGAATAAATAATTTTTGTAGAAAAATAATTATAATTACTGGTGGGATCATTGACATAATTACAAAAGCAAAGCGGTCAGAAATAGATCCGTACATTGTCTTAAGACCCATTACAACCGTCCAATATTGTTCACTAGTAGTCATTATTAATGGCCAAAGGTATTGATTATAGCCAAATACGAACATAAATATAAAAACAGCAGCAATCATCGTTTTAGATAAAGGAATTAAAAAATCTATAAAAAATCTAAAACTATTAGTTCCATCTAATTTAGCCGCTTCTAATAATTCATCAGGAATTGATTTATAAAATTGTCTAAAAAAGAAGGTTGCTATTGCAGAGGCAGAGATAGGTAGAATTAAGCCAGCAAATGTATTTACAAGATTTAATTTTGACATAACTATGTATGAGGGCATTATTCTAAGCTCCAAAGGAACTAATAAAGTAATAAAAATTAACCAAAATATAACAGTTGCATATTTGACTTTAAAATAAACTAAACCGTATGCGGCCATAAGTGATGTAATTACAGATAAAGTCGCTATACCTATTGCCATAACAAAACTATTAAAAAACATTTTAAGAGCTGTTATTTCATTAAAAAATCCAGATTGTTTAAATAAAACCCTAGAGTAATTATCAATAAAATTATCTCCTAAAAAAAATTGTAAACCGTTGGTATTTATAAAAAGGCTTGAATGTGTTGAGCTTGCAAAAATTATCCATATTGGAACAAACATAATAAGTAAACCGGTTAAAAGAATAAAATGATTAATAGTTGAAGATATATATTTAGTCATTAATTGTAGTGAATTTTACCCTCTATGTATCTGAATTGAAAAATTGTAATAACAAGAACTATTATCATCATCATGATTGATTGGGCACCAGCACTTCCAAGATCTAAACCTTTGAAGCCATCAATGTAGGCTTTATAAACAAGAGTTTTAGTTTCGCTACCAGGAGCTCCAATAGTAGTTGTATCTATAATTCCAAATGTATCAAAGAAAGCATATGTTATATTAATAATAATTAAGAAAAAAGTAGTCGGCATTAATAAAGGAAAAGTAATTGTCCAAAATCTTCGAATGTTGCTTTTACAATCAATAATAGAAGCTTCAATGACTGTTTTTTGAATAGCCTGAAGTCCTGCTAAAAAGAAAATAAAATTTGCACTTATTTGTTTCCAGGAACCAGCAATAATTACATAAATATATGCATCAAATACATTTTCATACCAATTAAACCCCCATAAATTATTAAATAAATGATGAAGTAAACCATATCTTTCACTGAAGAAATAATTAGCCATAACACCAACAACAGCTGGTGCAATAGCATAAGGCCAAATTAAAAGTGTTTTATAAGCACTTTTCCCATGCATTACTTTATTAGCTTGCACAGCAAGTAATAAACCAATTGAACCTGTAATGAGAGTAATTACGAAACTATAGATAATTGTAAACTTGAAAGCAGTGAAATAAGAGGGATCAGAAAAAATAAATAAAAAATTATCAAAACCAGCAAACTGAGATCCAAATCCAAATGCATCTTGCATAGTAAAGGCATCTTTAAACGTTTGAATAATTGGCCAATATAAAAAAATTAATAATATTAATAGCTGAGGAGCTAAGAAAAAATATTGAGAATAATTAGATTTAAATTGAACTTTTTTCATTAAGTTAAAAGGAGGATATTATAAATACCCTCCTTTTAAAATAATATAAATTATAGAGTTTTAGCAAACTGTTTTAATAGTTTTGCTGCACCCTTATCCATATTGCTTAGAGCTTTTTCAACAGTGATATCACCATTAAGCATTGGCTCTACATTTTCGTATATTACTTCACGAATTTGAGGCCAGTTACCTGCTCTATATCCACCAGGGATAGTTGAACCTTCAAGACCTAATTGATCACCAACAGCTTTATGATAAGGAGAAGCTCTATAAAAATTGATGGTTTCAGCTAATTCGATACCACCTTTTGTTACAGCAGCATAACCTGTCATGTTATGGTAGTATAAATCCATTTCTGGTGAACCCATAAATTCAATAAATTTTGCAAGTCCTTTATACTCTTCTTCTGTATGACCGTTTAAAATCCAATTAGCAGCACCACCAATAAATGTTGGATACTCTTTTCCGTCTGTTACTGAATCCCAATATGGTATTGGGTTAGTTGTAAAGTTTGGAAGTACACCTTTCATACCTCCAAAAGACGCAGCAGAACCAAACCAAAATGCAGCCTCGCCGTTAGTGAAAGGTGCTTGGTTATCTCCCCATGCTCTTCCCTTGTAGCCATACCAACCCTTTTCATACCATTCTTTAACTTTAGTCCAGTGATAAACAAAAGCTTCTGTTTCAGCAAAAAGTGTTTTCGTTGGAACCGCATCATAGCCATTATTGCCATCTGTCATCAATAAATTATGCCTTGAGAAGAAATTTTCAGTCCAAATCCAAGGACTGTGACTTTGAAGAAGAGGAATATATCCGGCATCGAGTATCTTTTGAGCCATACCTTCAAATTCTTCGTAGGTTTTTGGAACCTCTTCAATACCAACTTCGTTTAAGATATCCATATTGGCATACATGAGACATGTAGAACTATTAAATGGAACACCGATCATTTTTCCATCACCATCAGCATAAAAGTTTTTTATACCAGGTATGTAATTATCTGCGTCAACATCAAGACCATATTTTTCAGCCATCTCTTCAAAGCCGATCACAACTCCATTTTTAACTTGTGCTACCATGATAGCTGCACCTGCATCATAGACTTGTGAATAATGAGGTTGATCACCTGCTCTAAAAGCAGCTATTGTAGCTGCCATATTGTCCTCATAGCTTCCTTTACCTGTAGGGATAACCATATACTCATCTTGTGACTCGTTAAATCGATTAGCTATTTCTATGATTACATCACCTAAAAAACCACTGTTACCATACCACCAATGAATTTCGGTTTTACTATAACTGTTTGAAGTGAATGCAAAAGAAACTAAAAGTACAAAGATACTAATTAGTTTTTTCATTATGTCCTCCTATTTGAACGTTCCTATTTGCCATTATATAGTTCTTTATAAAGCACAGGAATAATTTGATTGTAAATAACTTAATAAAAAAATATTAAATATTTATGAAATTTTAGGATTAAGCTTTGATTTATATGTTTTTTATTAAATATCTTAATGCGTAAATAAATCCATCTTTACCCATACCTATAATTGAACAATCACAAGCTGGTGCTATAAGAGACTTTCTTCGAAAGTCCTCTCTAGAATATATATTGGATAAATGAACTTCTATTTTAAATATTGTTTTAATTTCAAGAGAGTCGTGTAATGAAACCGAGGTATGAGTCAAACCACCGGGGTTGATTATGATACCAACGTATGACTCGTCTAAGCCATTTATTTTATTGATGATCTCTCCTTCTATATTACTTTGGAAAAAATCAAGTTTACATCCTAATGTTTCAGACTCCTTAAATAGCTCGTTTTCCAAATCTTTTAATGTGAAATTTCCATAAACACTCTCTTTGCGTTTACCTAACATTTCTAGATTAGGGCCATTAATAACTAAAATTTTTTTGTCCATATTTATTGAACTTATATCAAAGATTTTATCATTCCCAATGGGTATAATTTTAAATATTTTTATATTTTTTTGGTTAAAATCACTATATTTATGATATTTAGTTAATTATTAATAGGAGGTTAGTTATGAGAAAATTCATTATAGATATGACTATGTCGTATGACTTTCAGGTAACTATAGAGGCTGAGTCGGAGGAAGCAGCAAAAGCAAAGTTTACAAATACACCATTAGAACAACTTGGTAGCTATAAATTCGGCTCATTTTATAAGACATTTAGAGGTATAAAATTAGATGAATTTGATCCAAGATTTTATAAGGACGAAGATAAAGTAAGATAATCATACGATGAGTAGAACAATTACTGAAAATCTTTTTGGTACACACTTCTTTAGCAAGTATTACCTAACTATACTAGGAGTGATTTTACTGACTATATCTTCTAAAATTTCTATTCCCTTTTACCCTGTTCCAATGACATTACAAACTTTGGTGGTTTTCTTTATAGCTGCATCAATGGGCATGATTGGGTTTTATTCAACATTTATTTATGTGGTTTTAGGTGTGCTAGGACTGCCTTTATTCGCTAATGGTGGAGGAATTGGCTACATTTTTTCTCCAACATTTGGTTTTTTATACGGAATGGTAATTTCTGCGTTCATAATTGCATATATTCTCAAATCTGAAGTAAATACAGGTTTAATCAAGTTGTCGGCTACTATTCTTGCAGGTGCATTTGTTATATTTTTGTGTGGTATTAGTCACCTTTCGTTTTTTGTAGGTCTAGAACAAGCAATAAATCTTGGTTTATTGCCATTTTTGTATAGTGAATTTCTAAAGATTGTATTGGCTATAGCTATAATTTTTGGTTTGATTCAAAGAGTTAATCAAAAAAATTCATAAATAAGTTTTACTTACAGTTTCGAATATTGAAAAGTGCCGAGATGCCAATTCTTGTCTATTCTTGCTGTATCCTCCACCTATAACAGTACAAAGAGGTATTTTTTTTTCTTTGAAATACTCACATACAATTTCATCTCTTTTTTTAATGCCATCATCAGTAAGGTTTAAATTACCTAGATCATCGTTAGAGTGTACGTCAACTCCTGCATCATAAAAAACAATATCTGGCGTAAAATTAGACTCAATTTGATCAAGCGTTTTTGTAAGGATATTTATATATTTAACATCGTTTACTTCATCATCTATTGGTACATCTAAATTGCTATTTTTTTTGTCAAATGGAAAATTATTTTTACAATGAATTGAACATGTAAAAATATTATCAATATTTTCACAAATAGAAGCAGTTCCATCACCTTGATGAACATCTAAATCTAATATTAAAATTTTATTTATTTTTTCTTGATTAAGTAAAGTTATTGAAGCATAGGCTAAATCATTAAATACACAAAAACCAGATCCACAATCTTTAAAAGCGTGATGAGTACCACCTGCTAAATGACATGCAATACCATAATCTAGCGCCAATTGAGATGTTTGTAGTGTGCCTTGTATAGCTAGGAAAGATCTTTTAGCTAATTTTTCACTCCACGGTAAATTTATTCTTCTTTCCTGATCTCTCGATAGATTACCTTCTTTAACACTCATAACATAATCACGGTTGTGTACTACTTGTACATCATTTATAGGAGCTGACTTACTTTGATGAATTGTTAAATTTGTATATAAATTTGAGTTTTTGACAAAATTATATAAATCAGAAAATTTAGTACCAACAAATCTATGGCCCTCTGGTAGAGGAATGTCATAGTTATCATTGTAAACAACATTTAGTTTTTTCATCAATATAAATTTTCTTTAATATTCGCTAATCGTAACTATTTCATCAGACTCATATGTAGTTTGATCTAAGTTTTTCTTTACAATATTTGACATTGCATTAGCTACTTTTTTTGCATGAATTGGTCTCATTTTTTTAAGCGGGCCTAAAAATAATGGTGTTAATAGCTTGAAAATTGGAATTCCAATTTTCTCAGCAAGTCTAAATTGTACTCTTTTACCTAGTAAAAAAGATGGTCTTAAAATACCAAGGTTATCAAAGTTTAATCTTTTCAACTCTTCTTCAACTAGGCCCTTAAACCTTAAATATTCACCTTTATTATTAGGATCAGCAAAACCAGATGAGATATAGACGAAGGACTTAATTGAGTTAGATTTACATATTTTGGCTATTTCCTTAGGCAAATCTAGCTCTACCCTTTGATATTCACTTTTTTCAGGAGAGTTTTTCTTTGTTGTACCAATACAAAAAAAACAACAATCAGCAATAATCTGATCTTTTATATTCTCAACATTTTTTAAATCTGTATTAATAATTTCTAATTTTGGATGTTTTATATTTACTTCTGAACGCGTAAAAATTTTAATGCTAGTATAGTATTCATCATTTATTAAATTTTTTAATAAATAACTGCCAACTAAACCAGTAGCACCAAATATCACTGCCGAAGACATATAAAACTTATACATTAATATTATTAAAAAAAAGAATATTTTTGGGATTTAGGAATGTTTTTCTTTTAAAGTATTTTTTTGAACTTTTCCCATAACGTTTTTTGGAAGTTCATCCAACAATATATATTTATTTGGAATTTTATATTTCGCTAAATGTTTTTTTAAAAAATCTTTAAGATCATTTAAATCTGTAGAATTATTCTTCATAACTATTGCTGCAATAGGTACTTCACCTAAATCGTCATTAGGGATACCAAAAACAGCAGACTCTAAAACTAATTCGTGTTGATTAATTATATCTTCAATTTCTTTAGGATAAACATTATATCCACCACTTATGATTAAATCTTTATTTCTTCCAGATATGAATAGATATCCATCATTATCAAAATATCCAATATCACCAGTTATAAAAAAACCATCTTTAGTAAATGCCTCTTGTGTCTTTTTTGGATTATTTAGATAACCTTTAAATACATTAGGACCATTTATTTCTATTGTTCCAATATCATTTTCTGATTTATTATTATCACTTTGAATATTATTTATTCTTATTTTAATATCTTTTAAAGGCTTACCAACTGATCCTGCCTTTCTTTCCCCATCACAAGGATTAGAGGCATTCATATTAGTTTCAGTCATACCATATCTCTCTAATATTTGATGACCGGTTACTCTATAAAAATTTTTAAATGTTTGATTTAACAATGGAGCACTTCCAGATATAAATAATCTCATGTTTTGTGTTAATTTCTTATCTAGTCTTTTGTCATTCAACAATCTCGTATAAAAAGTTGGAACACCCATCATCAGAGTTGAATAATTAAATGCTTCAATAATTGAGTCTGTATTAAAATTTTTTATAAATCTAATAGTAGCCCCACTTATCATGGAGGTATTAATAGCAACAAACAATCCATGAGTATGATAAATTGGAAGTGAATGGATTAAAGTATCATTGCGATTTATATTCCATAAATTTATTAGTTCTTGAGCATTTGAAACTAAATTTTGTTCAGTTAACATAGCACCTTTAGGTTTTCCTGTAGTCCCAGAGGTATATAAAAGTGCTGCTAAATCATTATATGTTCTTTTTGATGGTTCAAAAAAACTATCAAGGTTTTCTAAACCATCAGTAATCTCTCCAACTCCGTTTGCATTTAAAGATAAAATTCTACAGCCAATTTCATCGCAAATTGGTTTTAAGCTATCAATTTCTGATTTATCACAGATGAGAAAAGATGGTTTTGAGTCCTTTATAAAATAAATTGTTTCATTAACTGTATAGCTTGTATTAAGTGGAAAAAAAACTGATCCTGTAAGAATAGATGATAAATAAAGAGCTAAAGTCTCTTTACATTTAGCAGACTTTACAAGAATATGACTCCCTGCTTTTAAACCTAATTTTGATAATTTGTGAGAAATTTTTGATGCTAGAATTATGAAATTTTTATAAGTAATCTCGGATCCATCATCTAATATTAAAAAAGTTTTATTATTATCTAAATTAGTTTCAATTAGATTTGAATAAAGTGAGTCTGTCAAAGTATATCAACGGAGTAATTAGGTTGGCCCTGCAATATACAGGGCCTAATAAATAAAATAAAAAATCTAGATTATCCTAGGATTATGGTAACCATTTCTCCCAAGTAGATTTATTGTTTGCTTTCCATTCAGCAACAACATCATTAAGTTCACCACCTTCACGAACCTTAACAAGCATTGCTGCTTGATCTGCATTTGATAAAGCCATTTTACCAAAAAATTCTAATGCAGCTTGGTTTTCAGGTTTTGCAAAAGTATCAGGATTACCGTAGTTCATTGGATAGTCAACTGCCCAACCTGTTGCTGGCCAATAATCTGCACCACAAGTTTCCCAGTTATTAGCTTCTGTGAAAGTATCACAAGTCTTATTTGGAGCTAATTTTACACCAACTAATTCGTTAACACCAAAGAACCAATGCGGCTCCCAAAGGTACATTAAGAAAGGCTCACCTCTATCGTACATACCTTGCGCTTCGGCAAGAGCAGCAGTTTCAGTTCCTAATTCATCAGCAACAAAGTCTAGACCCAATAGATCTAATCTTTTTTGATCATGACAATTCCAACCAGCAACTGGACAACCAATTAATCTACCTTTGTCACCACTTTCCATTGTAGCAAAATCAGATTTATATTTATTTAAATCAGCGAAACCAGAAAAGTCTGGGTTTGCATCAGCCCAATATTTTGGAACATAGTAATCTGACATACCTGTAATTCCTACAGTTCCTAAAAGTTTGACGCTACCATCTCCAGAGTAAGTCATTTTAACTTCTCCACCATGAATTAAATCGCCATTTAACATAACATCATCAGCTTCCGCATAACTTGGCCATGACTCACATGCAAAATCAATATCACCTGCAGCAATAGCCTCCCAGAGACCAGTTCCTGAGGCAAATACTATTCTATCAATCTCATATCCTAGTTCGTCCTCAAGTATGCTTACAGCTACTTGGCACGAAATCTCTCCACCAGTCCAGTCAGCAATAGCAGCAAGTAATTTTTCTGCACTTGCTTTACTGAATGTTGCAGTAAAAAGAATAGAGGATAGAATAAAAGTA
The DNA here is from genome assembly GCA_902617485.1 of uncultured Alphaproteobacteria bacterium. Classification (GTDB taxonomy): domain Bacteria; phylum Pseudomonadota; class Alphaproteobacteria; order HIMB59; family HIMB59; genus HIMB59. The sequence goes on from CACMXD010000001.1 coordinate 78,016, forward strand.
ATAATTGTTTTAGATATTCTCATAGATTATCCCTCCCATTATTTATTTATCTTAGCAAAAAAATGCCAAAGTACATATGCAATTTATTCATCAATCAGTATCTAAATCCTATAAAAATATGTTTTTTAATAATTAATTAAGTGTAATAGTATCAAAAATGATGAAAACTAAAGTATTTCTTACATGTGCTGTTAATGGATCTGGTGACACTGCATCTAAACATCCTGATCTTCCAAAAACACCAAAACAAATAGCTAAATCAGCGTTGGAGTCTGCCCAAGCCGGTGCCTCGATAGTTCATATTCATGTCAGAGAAGAAGATGGAACACCTAGTCGAAAATTTGAATTTTATAAAGAGGTAGTTGAAATAATTAGATCAAGCGACACTGATGTAATTATTAATTTAACAACTGGTATGGGAGGTGATTTAGATATAGGTGAAGGAGATAACCCAATGGATTTTGGTCCATATACTGATATGGCAAATATTATGGAGAGAATATCTCATGTAGAGGAATTACTACCAGAAATATGTACACTTGATGCTGGAACTTTAAATTTTGGTGATAGTTCTGTGTTGGCAGTCAATACACCAAATGATTTAAGAAAAGCAGCAAAACGTTTAAAAGAAATTGGAGTTAAACCTGAAGTTGAAGCATTTGATTTAGGTAATATGTGGTTTGGAGCTCAGCTTTATGAAGAAGGACTACTAAGTGATCCACCCTTATATCAAATGTGTTTAGGAATTCCTTGGGGAGCTCCAGCAAAAACTACAGCTATGATTGCAATGTTAGATGTCATGCCAAAAAATGCTATTTGGTCAGGGTTTGCAATTTCAAGAAATGAAATGCCCTTTGTTGCACAAACAGTTTTACTAGGAGGTAATCCCAGAGTTGGGCTTGAAGATAATTTATATTTATCAAAGGGAAAACTTGCAACTAATCCACAATTAGTTGAGAAGGCAATAAAAATAGTTCATGAGTTGGGCTCCTCTATAATGAGTCCCCAAGAGACTAGAGAATATTTAAAGCTAAAAAAAACCTAATCCATTCTCTCAGTATTTCCATCAATAGAAATTACTTGACCAGATACTCTAAGGGAGTCTTGAGAAATTAAAAAGGAACACATTTTTGCTATGTCATCTTCATAAACCCATTGTTTTAAGGAACTCATAGAAACAAAATCTTTTTCAATTGATCTTACAGATTGATTTAACATTTTTGCTTTAGCTTTAATGACTCTCATCATTCTTGCACCTTTAACTGAACCCGGGCATATTGCATTGACTCTTATATTAAATTTACCTAATTCCATTGCTAAAGTTTTGGTAATACCAACTAAGGCCCATTTGCTTGCCGCATAAGGTGACCTATTAGGAAAGCCATCGATACCGGCTGTAGAAGAAATATTAACTATTGATCCATGTTTAGATTTTTTAATCATGGGTATTGCATATTTGGTAAAATAAAAGTGACTATTTACATTGACTTGTAAAGTTTTTTCCCAATCTTCAGATTTAATTTTCTCTAAAGGAGATGTGGGACCAGCTATACCAATGTTATTAATAAGTCCGTCTATTATTTTTGTTTTATTTGATACTTCTTTATAAAATTTCTTTACCTCATCCTCTTTTGAAGCGTCGCATTCTGATATAAAGAGTTTCTTGTTAAAATATGGATTTTTTTTTAACTTATTTATATTTTTTTTATTAATATCACAAGTATATACAAAAGCACCTTGTGATAGTAATAATTTCACAGTGGCTAGACCTATGCCTGAAGCACCAGCAGATAAAATAATTTTTTTATTTTTAAGGAAATTATTTTGCATCAAAATGTTTACTATCAGGTTTGGTGGGAATTGTTCTATCAAGACCCTTTACAATTCTTTTTTCTTTATCATAAAATGGTAAATCAACAACGACTCCGATATGAGAGGAATTATCTGGGAGTAATATTTCAATCTCTTTATTCATATAATCATTTGGCTCGTAAAATCTTACATAACCAATTCCTAGTTGTAGGGTTGGTGACGGTACACCTGCTGTAATGTAACCGACTTCTTTATCATTAAGTTTTATTTTACTTCCAGCTTTAGGAACTGCTGTTTTACATGTTATACCAAATAAGCATGTTCTTTTATCTTTTTTCATTAAAGCATCTTTACCGATAAAATCTTTATCCATATTCACAAAATAACCGAGGCCTGCTTCGAAAGGAGTAATTGTTGTATCAATGTCAGTTAAATTTCCAAAAATACCGCCCTCAATTCTTCTAATTGTCATAGCTCTTGATGCAGAAAATTTCATTCCATATGGTTTACCGCATTCAATAAGATAGTCCCATAGAGCCAAATGGTCTGTATTAAATCCATCACAAAATATTTCAAACCCCAATTCATTTGTGAAACCTGTTCTCGAAACATATAAAGTTTGCCCTCCTAAATCAAAAAAATTAGAGCTAAAATAAGGCATATTTTCATCAATCTTTCCATTTGAGGCTGACTTCATAATTTCGATTGATGCTGGACCTTGAATTTGAAGAACTCTAGATTTAGGATCTTTTATTTCAATATCATAATTTGAACTATGCGCAATAAGCCAATCTTCAAAGGGACCATCTGCTTGAACATACCAAAACTTTTTTTCATCAAATCTAAATAAAACTCCGTCCATAAAAATTCCACCTTTTGGTGTACATGCGAGTGCATAATATCCTCTGCCAATTTTTGTTGTTGAAATTTCTCTTGTGAGTACTTTATTCAAAAAAGAAACTGAGTCTTTTCCTGATATTTCAATTGGTTTTTCTGGAACATCAAACAAAAGTGCTTTTTGTCTTAACAGCCAATATTTTTCTTGAGGATCTTCATCAATTTTCATCGGAAAGTATCTACCTGCATAAACGCCTCTAACCATATTCGAAGTATTAGTACGCTGAATAAATGGAGATTCTTCAAATCTACGAGCGCTAATTTGGATTGTTTGTTTTAAATCAGCTTCTTCTTGTAAATTTCCCATTTATTTATCAACATATTTATTTGAGTTATATTTATTATCTCGAATAATAACAGGAGGATCAAATGCTGTCACAGGTGAAACATTTTCTGTAACTAATTCTACTTCAATGAGACATGAGTGTGCTATAGGACCCTGACCTAATTTTGAAGTGCCTTTGTCTTTTGTAAGGACATTAGGATTACCATGTTTGCAAATAGTATTTAAATTTTTAGTATCCTCCGGATCATACCAAGCGCCTGTGCTAATTTGTACAACTCCAGGGCGGATATTTTCATTGATATTTACTCCAGCTAGACATGCACCTCTGTCATTAAAAAGTTTTACTATATCTCCATTATTAATTCCACGGCTATGTGCATCAACACTATTCATTTCAACTGGTTCACGATCTTTAATCTTAAAAGATTTGCTGTAACCTCCGTGATCCATTTGACTATGTAATTTATTTTTTGGCTGATTAGAAATTAGATGTAAAGGATAATTATTATTTTTACTTCCAAGCCATTCACAAGGTTCTAACCATGTTGGATGGCCAGGGCAATCGTCATAATTAAAACTATCGACTGTTTTGGAATATATTTCTATTTTTCCACTGGGTGTTGAGAGAGGGTATTTCATAGGATCTTTTACAAAATTTTTTAACATTATTGTATATTCTTTTGGTGGTGGAACTTTAAACCATCCTATTTTTCTGAACTCCTCGTAGCTTGGAAAATCAAAATTTTTCAATGATTTTGATTTCACAGATGTTTCTTGATAAATCCATCTCTGCCAGTCTTCTTCACTTCTTCCTTCAGTAAAAAGATTTTCAATATCCATTTTTTTGGCAATTCCTTTAAAAATATCAAAATCACTTTTAGCTTCCTTAAAAGGTTCAACTAATTTTGACATTGATACAACATATGGATCTCTTGGGGTGAGCATTATATCTTGTCTTTCTAGTGGAGTGGTACAAGGTAAGATAATATCTGAATATTTGGCTAACGAATTCCAGCACCATTCATTACAAATAATTGTTTCAGGTTTCTGCCATGCAAGTAATAGTTTGTTAATATCTTGATGATGATGAAAAGGGTTACCCCCTGCCCAATAAATTAATTTAATATCAGGATATACATATTCTTGACCATCAAAATCAAAAGTTTCACCTGGATTCAATAATAAATCACTTATCCTTGCAACCGGAATAAAATTATCAATCTTATTATCAGATTGCGGAAAAGCAGCACCAGGAATAATTGAAAACTGGCCACCTATATGATTAGTTGCACTATAGCCAAAACCAAAACCACCACCTGGTAATCCTATTTGACCCAACATAGATGCTAGCATAATTGCAGCCCAAAAAGGTTGCTCACCATGATCTTGACGAGTTAAAGACCAACTAACCGATATCATAGTGCGCTTTGAAGACATATCTCTTGCTAGAGATATAATTTCATCTGTTGAAATTTCACTTATTTCTGATGCCCAATTAGCATCTTTTACTACCCCATCTAAATCTCCCAATAGATATGGTAAAAAAATTTCAAAACCCTCTGTGTATTTTTTAATAAATTTTTCATCATACAAATTTTCTATATAGAGTGTGTGTGCTAAGCCAAGCATAATAGCTACATCGGTATTAGGTCTTAAAGGAAGCCATTTTCCTTTAACTTCATCTAGTAAGTCACTTTTGAGTGGACTAAAATTTATAAATTTTATGCCAGCTTTAGCTGATCGAATTAACTTTTCTTTTTGATTATGACTTCCAGTACCACCTTGAGCTATTTGACCGTTTTTTATTGGTACCCCTCCAAAACATACAAATAATTTTGTATTTTCTTCGATTGAGTCCCAACTAGTGCAGGTATCAAGATAAGCTCGATAACTTCCAAGTATATGGGGAACCATTGCCTCTGCTGCTGCAAAGCTATAAGTAAACTTAGATCTTGTGTAACCGCCAATGCAATTTAAAAAGCGATGTAGTTGGCTTTGAGCATGATGGAACCTTCCAGCACTAGCCCAACCATAAGATCCACCAAATATTGAAGAATTACCAAAGTTTTTTTTTACTCTGTTTAATTCTTTAGCTACTATATTTTCAGCTTCATCCCAAGATACAGCTACGAAAGGTTCAATCCCTCTTAAATTATTATTTGTTCCTGGTCCATTATCAATCCAACTTTTTCTTATCATAGGCTTATCAATTCGCGTTTGATTATCGTGAATGTCTATAATGCCGGGGCCTATTGGTGAGGGATCTTTATCGTTTTCCCATCCAATTAACTCTTTAACTCTCCCATTCTGTACTTTTGCTCTATAAGTTCCCCAATGTGAACTAGTTAAGGGAAGATCTTTCTTAGAATCCATTAGGATGTATCTAATCCAAGGGCTTGTCTTTGTTTTTTAGTCCAGGCGTGAGTTATCCTATCGATGATAATAGCAAGAAGAACAATAGCTAAACCGGCTGATAGACCTCTTCCTGTATCTGATCTTTGAAGTGCATTAAATACTTGAAGTCCAAGACCTTTTCCACCAATCAAAGGTGTAACAATTTGCATTGCAAAAGCCATAATCACAGTTTGATTAAATCCCATAACGAGACTGGGTACCGCTAATGGAAATTTTACTTTATTTAAAGTTTGAATTCCTGTTCCTCCGAAAGATTTTGATACCTCTGAATAACTTCCTGAAACTTGTGACAAACCAAGAGCTGTTAATCTTATTATTGGTGGCACAGAATATATGACAGTCGCAATAACTGCAGAAACTATATTTCCTCCAAAAAACATTAAAACAGGAATTAAATAACAAAAATAAGGCAAAGTTTGCATTGCATCTAAAACAACATTTTGAATATCTCTATACCATTTATTGTAAGATGCTATTACTCCGAGTGGCACCCCTATTACGAAGCAAATTAAAACTGAAACGAGTACTGAAGATAGCGTAATCATTGAATGCACCCACATACCCGTCGCTCCAATAAAGGCTAATAATATAGCGGTAATTGTGGCAAACTTTATTCCTACAGTCACATATCCAATAAGAATAAAAACAATCATTGTGTACCACCAAGGTATTTGAGTTAGAAATAAATTTAGTGGGTTTAGCAAATATAAGTAAACAAAATACTTCATACCTTTTGCAAAGGAAATAAAACCAGGGTCAAGAGTCATTGCCTTGACAGTATCTTCTATTGGTTTTTGAATATTAATTACCCAAGTTTCTGGAAAAGTCCCTATGCTATAAAAGTATGCATCAAAAATATAAATAAAGATGAAAATTAATAATGATGAAAATAAAAAATATCGCTGATTTATAAAATTTTTAACTGAACCGTTATAGGATTTATTAAATACAGAAATTATGCTAGCCATTAAATTAGCAAAAATGTTAACAGTTTTTGTGAAAAATAAGTCTATTATCTTTACAGTTAATCTTATTGGTAATTCAACTAAATTTGCTAATGGGTTTCTATGTAAATTTTGCGGTAATAAGTAAAATTTTTTTACGTCATCTGGTAAGATTTCTTTTTCTTTACTAATAGCGGTACTTATTCTATCAAACATTATTGCCATAAATAAAATACATAAGCCCCCTTCCATTGCCCAACCTACATCTAATTTTCTTATTGCTTGCCATACTTGACCGCCTAAACCTTCAGCACCAATGAAAGTTGCAAGAACAACTAAAGCTAATGCCATCATGATCGTTTGATTAACTCCCATCATGATACTTGGTAAAGCCATTGGAATTTTTATTTTAAATAAAAGTTGAAATTTATTAGATCCAAAAGACTCAGCTGACTCAATTGTTTCTTTTGATACTTGTCTAATACCTAAATTAGTTAATCTAATAATTGGAGGCATAGCATAAATTAATGTAGCAAGTATTGCTGGAGCTCCACCAATTCCAAAAAAGAACATTGCAGGGAATAAATATACAAAGGCAGGCATTACTTGCATGGTATCTAAAATTGGTTTAAGAAAATTTTCAAATCTATCACTCTGTGAACTAAGTATTCCTAAAATAACACCAAAAATTACAGATAAAATTACAGACAAACCCATTAATGCTAGTGTTTGCATTGATACTTCCCACATGTCTACAGCTCCCCAAAAATAAACTGTAAACATACAAAATAGAGCTAGTTTAATACCACCGTAAGCTAAAGCTGGAAGAGCCATCAAAGACATAATTAAAATCCATGGAGACTCAACAAAGAAATTTTCCAAAGCCATGTAACCCGCTTGTAAAAAGGAGGCAAATAATCTAGTTATCCATCTATAATTATCTTTTAAATAATCCTCTCCGGCATTTATCCATGCGGTAAATTTAAACTCATCAGTAATAGATTTAGGAAATACAGTAGGACCCTCATTAATAATTGAAAGGTAATACGCTACTGCCCCGATTATAAAAATACTTACGTAGAGGATTATATTTTTATTTGAGCTATTTTTGGTATTTATATTTTGATCTACAGACATATATAATTACATTTATCCATTTATATAAGAATTTATAAAAATAATTTTATTTTAATAGTATTAATTCACAATATAATAGGAATATACACTAATAATATGGATAAAATTATTTGCTCAAATATATGGAAAATTTTTGGCAATGATGAAAAAAGAATTTTAGATAATTTAGATCCAAATTTAAGTAGAGACGAAGTCCAAGAGAAAACCGGACATGTAGTAGCTGTTAAAGATGTCAGCTTTTCCATTCAAAAAGGTGAGACATTTGTTGTAATGGGATTATCAGGAAGTGGAAAATCAACATTAGTAAGATGTCTAACTAGATTAATTGAACCTACGTCAGGATCAGTAATTATTGATGATACTGACATTACAAAAATAAGTAGAAATAGTCTTCTTGATCTTAGAAGAAATAAAATGAGTATGGTATTTCAACACTTTGGACTTTTTCCACATCGAACAGTCCTTGAAAATATATCTTATGGTTTAGAAATAAGAGGAGAAAAAAAACAAGAAAGATTAGATAAGGCTACAGAGTCTTTAAATCTTGTTGGTTTAAAAGGTTGGCATAATAATTATCCAAGAGAGTTATCAGGTGGAATGCAACAAAGAGTTGGTTTAGCACGTGCGATGGCTGTTGAGCCAGAAATCTTAATATTTGATGAGCCATTTTCTGCTTTAGACCCTTTAATTAGACGAGAAATGCAAGATGAACTATTAGACATTCAAAAAAAATTGCAACGCACTATGGTATTTATTACTCATGATTTTTTGGAGGCAATAAAAATGGGCGATCATATTGCAATCATGAAAGATGGAGAAATTTCTCAAGTTGGAACACCTGAAGAAATTGTGGCAAATCCCGTAGATAAATATGTTAAAGATTTTTGTGAAGATGTTCCAAAATATAAGGTATTAAGTGCAGGAAAAGTTATGCGTAAAGAGTGTTGTGAAGAGTCTAAAAAATTATTTTCAGATAAGACAAAATGCATAAATGAAAATGCTAAAATTGAAACATTAATTGACCAAATATGTGAGGATGATACGGCCTACCCTATAATAAATGCACAATCTGGAGAGCTAGTTGGAGAAATTGATCGAACCATAGTTATGAAGTCTATGAAATCTAAATGATCTTATCATTTAGTTTGGTTTATTAATTTTCTTATTTTTATCTCTCCAAATAATAATCATTCCAGCTAAAACTATTAATAAAACTCCAGGGAAAAGTTGATCAAAAGGTGCTTCGCCAAAAAATATCCAAGCTAGAATAAAAGATGAGGGTATTGCTAAATATTCAAAAACTGCAATTTTACTAGCTGCAATTAACCTATAAGAGTAAATAAATAGAATTGCAGCAGTTCCTCCAAAGATACCAATTAATGATAAAATTAAAAAGTCAGTATTACTCTCGATATATGTATGACCAGTTGTAAAAAAAATAAAAATTAACGAACCAAGAAAAGATGAAAACAAAGAATAAAATTGAATTTTTCCTGTAGTAAAATTGTCTGGTATAAATTTTAGTACTATCACTTGGACAGCCCATAAGAAAGCAACTAGTATTGGTAAAATTGAATAATAGGAAAAAATACTGCTATTAGGTTTCATAATCATTACAACTCCAACAAAGCCAATTATAACAGCTGACCATCTATATATACCCACTCTGTCTCCTAAAAAGAAGATTGATAAAATTACTATAAAAAATGTAGAGGAAAAAGTTAGTGTAGATGCTGTAGCAAATTCCATATTATTTATTGCAATGTAATACAAGATATTGATAGCCAAAAAACAAGAACCTCTGATAAAACAAAATAAAATAAATTTTTTATTTAAATTTTTAAAAAGGTCTGAGCTTTCTTTATTATAAATTATTAAAAGTATTAGGGGGATTATCGCAAAAGTATTTCTAAAAAGAGCTAGTTGAATTGTAGAATACTCACCTCCTAAATATTTTACAATCAATCCATGTATATCTATGAATATAACTCCAATAACCATTGCAGAGATTGCAAGAAATGTATTTTTTTGATTATAAATAAAATTAATCATTTCATATCACTATTAACTTGTTATAAACTTTATTATTCTAAATGAAAAACTTTAAACTGAACGAAAAAGATATTCTCTCTAATCAAGACTGGACGTTTCCGACAACCACATATTACGGACCAGGAAGATTTAATGAAATTGCAAAATTTTGTGAGGAATTTGATATTAAAAATCCTCTTATTGTGACAGATAGTGGCAGCAAGGATCTTCCTTTTATTAAGAAGTTAATAGCATTATTATCTAAAAATAATATTAAATCAGATTTATTTTATAATATATCGCCTAACCCACGAGATGATGAGATATCAAAAGGATGTGACCAGTTTAAAAATGGAAGTCACGACTCAATCATAGCTATTGGTGGTGGGAGTGCTATGGATGGTGGTAAGTCTATATGTTTAACTGTTAATAGTGAAACCCCATTATGGGATTTTGAGTTTGAACAACCAGTACCAAAAATAACAAAAGAAAATGCATTTCCAAAAATAATAACTGTCCCAACAACTGCAGGAACCGGGGCTGAAACAGAAATAACAGCAATGGTTACACATTTAGAAAAAGGAATGAAATTTTGCATCTGGCATCCAGATGTAAGACCTATATTCACACTAGTAGATCCAGAGTTAACATTAGAATTACCTCCAAAATTAACAGCGTGGACAGGTGTCGATGCTCTTGTACATAGTATCGAGGGATACTGTGTGCCAGGTTTTCATCCACTTTGTGATGGAGCTGCTTTGGAAAGTCTTAATTTAATTTCAAAATCTCTTGTTTTAGCTGTAGAAGAACCAAATAATTTGTTGGCAAGAGGTGCAATGATCATAGGATCATATTTGGGAGGAATATCCTTTTTAAAGGGATTAGGTAATGTTCATTCAATATCCCACATGGTTGGAGCAGAATTTAATACCCATCATGGTTTAACGAATGCTATTGTTTTACCACCTGTTCTTCATTTCAATTTACCAGGTATGGATGAAAAAGTTCAAAGAATGTCAGAAGCCATGCAATTTGAAAATCATACAGTAAATGAATTTACTCAAAATATTGAATTGTTACTTGATAGATTAAATATCCCTAAAAGTTTAAGTGAAATTGATGTTCCTGAAGACTGTGCTGAAAGGATTGCAAAAAAAGCTATGCAGGATCAAGCCTATGCAACAAATCCAAAAGAAGCATCATTGTTGCAAATGAAAGACATTGTTACTCAAAGTATAAAACAAGCTCGCTAAGCCTATATGCTTGAGGATCAATCTGTTGAAGAAATAATACACAATATAAATCAGCGACAAATATCTATTAAAGAGGTAATGGAATACTATTTGGATAGAATTGAAAAATTTAATCCAGATTTAAATGCAATAGTGCTTCTCAAGGATAGAGGGGATCTTATAAAAGAAGCTTTATATAAAGATAATTCAACTCAATCTGAGAAGACTTTAGATGGAATTCCCATAGCTATTAAAGATTTAAGTGATGTAGTTGGCATTAAAACAACATATGGCTATCCTGGAACAAAAGATTATTTTCCCAAAAAAAATTCATTGTTTGTTGAACGTCTTATTAAAAGCGGAGCTATTATAATTGGAAAGACTAACACAGCAGAATTAGGTGTTGGTGGACATACAATAAACAGATTGTTTGGCCCAACTTCTAATTATTATGATAATACAAAATCTGCAGCAGGATCAAGTGGAGGAGCCAGTACTGCTGTAGCAGCAGGACTAATACCATTTGCAGACGGCACTGATCAAATGGGATCATGCAGAGGACCAGCAGCATATGCAAATATTTATGGATACAGACCTACACCTGGCTTAATTTCAGTTGATAGAGGGAACCAATTATCAAAAATTCCCATACTCACAACACCTGGTTGTTTAGCAAAATCACCAAGTGATATGGCATTTTTATTAGATGAAATGATTGGAAGTGATACAAGGGATAACTATTCTTTTGATTTAAAAGAACTTTTTAAAAATCAAAAAATAAAAGATGAAGATTTAACCAATATCAAAATAGGTTGGTTATCTAATATGAATAATAATTATAAAATTGAAACAAAAATTTTAGATATGTGTGAGTCTCAACTTAAAAAATTAGAAAACTTGTATGTAAAAATTGAAAGATTAAAACCAGATTTTGATAATGAAGCTCTATGGAATAGTTGGATTACGTTTAGATCAAAAAGTATTTACGAAGATACTTTAGCAATGAACATAAAAGATATTAATACAATGACTTACCAAGCTATATGGGAGTACAATCACGGAAAAAATATAAATAATGAAGACTTAGATAGTGCATATAAACAAAAAAAAAAGTGTGAAGAACAAATTGAAAATATTTTTAAAAACTTTGATTTTCTAGCTTTACCCTCTGCACAACTATTTCCGTTTGATAAAAATCAACAGTTTCCTGAAAAAATAAATTCTTTTCAGTTAGATACTTACCACCGTTGGTTAGAAATTTTTATATTGTCTAGTCTTCTTGAATTACCGACATTCACTATCCCTGTCGGATTTGATGAACTTGGTATGCCAATGGGTATGCAGATTATTGGAAAAAGGAAAAGTGATTTACAATTATTTGCTTTTGCAAAAAAATATGAGGAAATATTTAACTTTAGTAAGTTTAAACCTCTGTTAGATTAATAATAATGAGGCACCCTCATCATTATAAAATAGCAGCTGCCCTTGCTATATCAGCTGGATCATGGGGTATATATTGGTTACCACAAAGAATATTAGAAGACGGTGGTCTTACTGGTGGTTGGGGAACCATCGCACAAATGATTATTGGAGTTTTAATTTTATCTCCAATTGCAGTGTGGCGTAAAATTAATGGAAGAACTTTTGGTTTAGAGCTACCGATAACAGGCTTACTTTGTGGGGGCGGCTTTATTTGTTATGCGTTGAGTTTTCTTTTAACTGATGTAGTTCGAGCATTAATACTTTTTTACATGACACCAATATGGACTACTATTTTTGAAATTTTATTTTTGAAAAAAAGACCTGGGATAGAAAGAGCTATAACACTTGGTTTAGCTTTAGGGGGGCTATGGGTAGTATTTAGTAAGCAAACGATAATCCCTTTACCAGAGAATGCTGGTGATTGGTTAGCTTTTGCTGGAGGGGCATTATTTGCTGGCGGGATGATAAAATTAGAAATCGCAAAGACAGATGGTGTATTCCCAACAATTTTTTCTTTCTTTTTTTATGGAACTTTATTTAACATTGTCGCTGGCATCTTTTTGAAAGATTATTTAGGACCTATGCCTACAATGGACTCTTTCGTTGCAATGTCTTCATTTCTTTTCTTTATATCTGTTTTTTATTTTATACCCACAGGTGTAGTAATATTCTGGTCTCCTAGCAAATTAGGTGCGGGTTTGTGTTCCATTCTTTTTTTATCAGAAATACTTGTTGGTGTGACCAGTTCTAGTATTTTGACAGATGAGCCTTTTGGCTGGCGTGAAATAATAGGAAGTTCAATGATTGTGCTTGGTGGAATTTTAGCAGTAGTACTAGCGCCAAACACAAAAAAATCATGATTTATAAAGAGAAATTAAATAACAATTCAAAAATTTTCCTTGATGGTGGAAATGGTTCTGAGATTGCTAAATTAGGTGGTGATATGAGCCCTGCTTTTGCAGCATTATCAACAATTACATCTCCTGATATTGTTGTAAAAGTTCATGAAAACTTCATCAATGCTGGATGTGATATCATTACCGCTAACACTTTTGCAACCAGTAGACACGTTTTACAAAGTTTAAATCGTGAAAATGAAACTATAGAATTTTTAACTGGATCTGTCGAATTAGCAAGAAAAGCATTAAAAAACTGTAATAAGGAAAATCAAGTTGCTATAGCTGGAAGTCTCTCCAATTTTTTTGCTTTAAAGGAAAATGAATTTGTACCTGATCCAAGGTTTATTCCGTCATTTAAACAAGAAGAAGAGAATTATATAGAGGCAGCTAACACATTAAAAAATTCTGGTGTAGATATTTTAATATTAGAAATGTTATTAGACATAGACCATTCACAATTATTATTGAATGCTGCTTTACAAACTGGTTTACCCGTATGGGTTGGATTAAGTTGTTGTGTAAGTAAATATGATAATACGATAGTTGGAAGAAATTTTAGAGCTGAAAAAGAAAAATCACTAATTTATGATGAAAAGATATATCAAGAACAACCAAAATTTTTACCTGAAGATGATATAATTTTATTTGAAGATATTATAAAAACACTAACAAATATTGGTGGAGATGTTTATGGTATTATGCACACGTGGTTTCAAGATAGCTATGGTGGATTGAAAATTATAAAAGATCATTGGAGTGGCCCTATGATGTATTATCCAGAAATACATAAATTTGATACAAGCACACATGAAGCTATTGCTACATGTAATGAAGATGAATTTGCAAATTCTTGCCTAGAATTTATTGATGATCAAATACAAATCATTGGTGGATGCTGTGGTGTAAGTGACAATCATTTAAAGAAATTAATTGAAAGATTTTAAATAATGACATTCATAAGAAAAGTGGAGACATGGATAACTAATTCAAAACAAACTGAAGATGGATGGTCGCAAATAAAACCATTTATATTTTTAAAATTAACTAACTCTGATGGTTTTGAGGGCTGGGGTGAGGCTTTTTCATTACCTGCAAGAGAAAAAGGAATTATTGAAATTATTCATAATTTAATGAGCTCTTTATCTCATGTAAAAGACATAACACCAGATAGATTTTATACAGAGTCAAATTTAATAGCTGATGGACATCGTGGAATTGACTTTTCCGCTGCAACAAGTGCTATAGAAATGAGTCTTTGGGATATAGAGGGGAAGAAAGAAAAAAAACCTCTTTATAAAATATTATCAAAGGATTATAGAGAAAAAGTTCCTGTTTATGCAACAATATGGAGTGAGGATTTTAAAAATGATGAAAATTTATCATCAAGATGTATAGAAACACTAAGCGATGGTTATGGAGGAATTAAAATATATCCGCTTCAAAATAGAACTGTTGAACAAGCAGCAACATGTGTTTCAAAAATTAGAGATGTTTTAGGCTATAAAATACCTCTTATGTTAGATCTAGCCTGCCCTAAAGATACAAATATATCATTAAAACTAGCTTCACTTGTTGAGGAATTTAGGCCTTATTGGTTTGAAGAACCAGTTGATGGTGAAGCAACAAGAGCACTTAAAGATATTAGAGAGAAAACAAGTTTGAGAATTGTTTCAGGTGAAAAGCAATGTGGATTAAATCATTTTATTGAAACTTTAGCTTTGGATGCAGTTGATATTTTCAATCCAGATATTTCAGGTGTTGGGGGAATTATTGATATGATAAAAATAATCAAATTATCTCATGAAAAAAAAGTTACAGTTTCTCCTCATTGTTGGAATTCTATGTCAATTGCAGCTTCAGCGATGGTACATGTATGTATGAGTTTTACAAATACAGAAATGGCAGAATTTTTTCCTGAATATATTCCATACTCATTAAAATTTAGTAATCAAAACTATGAAATAAAAGATGGATTTGTCAAAATAGAGGACAATGAAGGTTTAGGTATAAATATTGATACTAAATTGTTAATGGAAGATACATCTTCTTACAGAGAAACAGAATTAACTTAAAAATTAATTCTTTAAAACTGATAATGCTTTAATATGACTAGGGCTGACTCCACAGCAACCACCTATAATTTGTGCTCCACTTTCAACCCATAATTTAGCCTCTTCATAATACTCTTGTGGAGAAATACTCTCTACCACATTCCAATGTGGTTTTTTAAAAAAACCGTTATTCGGATATGCCCCAATAACACCATTATAATTACTTTTGATTATTTGAATTCCTTGATTTATCACCTTTATATCGGAATGAGCTATTAATATAGGACCATCATGAATTTTTTTAAATTCATTAATTGAATTTTCAAAATCATCGTAAAAGAATGCCTCAGAATTACTTATACTTTCTTGATAACCAAGCATAAGTTTGTCTCTTTCTCTGTCCAATGCACACGATATTGAAAGCCATACTGATATATCAAATTCATTTGAACAATCTAATAGTGTCTCAATTGTTCTTGTTGATGAAGTCATTGCTTCAAGGATAATTAAATCAACACCTGCTTCAGATAAAATACTTAATTGTTTTAAAAAACCTGGTTTTAAAAATTTTGGTTCAATTCTATCCCAACTACCATATGTAGAAACTGAGCCAGCTACACATACATTATAATTGGAATTATCAATAACTTTTTTAGCTATTTTTACACTCGCTTTATTCCATTCTTCGATATGATTTTCATAACCATATTCTTTCATTGAAATTGGAGTACTAGCGTAAGTATTAGTAGTAATAATATCAGAGCCTGATTGAATAAAATTTTGATGGGCTTTGTATACGATTTCAGGATTATCTACAGAACATCTGCCAGACCAAAGATCATTATCCATAGAGGCTCCGAGTTTTTCTAGTTCAGCACCCATCCCACCATCAAGAATAATAATTTTTCCTGAGTTCAATTTATTTTCAATATAAGAATAGGACATAAAAATAAAATAAATCTTTATTTATTGAGGTAAGTGTAACCACAAATTTTGTTGCCATCTAAATCTCTGATATAAGAATAATACTCACCTTCATATCTCTCACCTGGGGCGCCTTCATCTTTTGCACCTAAACTTATTGCAGTAGAATGAAATAAGTCGACAGCTTCTTTATTATTTATATAAAAAGAAATTTGAGTTCCGTTACCAACTGTTGCTTTTTCTTCATTGAAAGGAGTTGTAACATAAAATTCTACTGCCTCGGGATTTGATTTAGGGGCGTAGGAGCCATAAGTATCAGTTTTTTCAATTCTCTTTAAATCAATAATATCAAGAAGGGTATCATAAAACCCAGTAGCTTTATCAAGATCGTTTGTTCCAACCATGACAAATCCTATCATCTATTTCCAACCACTAATTGCTTTAACTTCCAAATATTCATGCAGACCCCACGTTCCACCCTCTCGTCCATTACCAGATTGGTTGTAGCCTCCAAAAGGTGTTCCAGCGTCAGGAGCATTTCCATTGATTTGAACTACACCGGCCCTCAATTGTTTTGAAACTCTTCTGGCTCTTTCTTTATTCTCAGTTTGTAAAAAATTACCTAATCCATATGGTGTATCATTAGTTATCGAAATTGCCTCTTCTTCAGACTCAAAAGGAATAATGGATAGCACTGGACCAAATATTTCCTCTTTAGCTATTCTCATATCATTACTAACATTTGTAAATACAGTTGGTTTTACATAATAACCTTTTTCAAGATTTGATGGTCTACCCGCTCCACCAGCTACAAGTTTTGCACCCTCGTCAATACCACTTTGAATTAACGACTGTATTTTCTCAAATTGAGATTTATTAATTACAGGTCCTATATGATCTCCTGATTTAGATGGTAAATCTACGCCTATCTTTTTAGCTTCATCTGCAGCTTCCTTAACAGCTTTTTCATAAATTGATTTTTCAACTAACATTCGTGTAGGTGCATCACATGATTGACCAGAATTACTCATTATATTCCTTACACCATCTCTAACAGCATTGGGATATGCATCAGCAAAAATAATATTACCTCCCTTACCACCAAGCTCTAAACAAACTCTTTTAATTGTGTCAGCTGCACTTTTTGAAATTAATTTACCTGCTCTAGTGGAGCCAGTAAATGAAACCATGTCTATGTCAGGATGACACGATATTTGAGATCCAACACCTGCCCCATCTCCATTCACTAAATTAAAAACACCAGCAGGAAAACCTGCTTCATGTATCATTTCAGCAAATAACAAACCAGACAAGGGTGCCATTTCAGATGGTTTTAAAATCATGGTACAGCCAGTGGCAAAAGCTGGTATTACTTTAAGAGCTATTTGGTTAATAGGCCAATTCCATGGTGTGATAAGACCACACACACCAATAGGTTCATAAACTATATAATTATCTGAACTTTCATCAAATTTTTTTTCAAATTCAAATTTTTTTAATCTCAATATGAAATCTTCAATATGTGACTCTCCAGAGGCTGTTTGTGCAGATGAAGCCCAATCTAAGGGAGCACCAAGTTCAGTTGAAATAGCTTGGGTCATCTCATTAAATCTTCTCTTGTAAATCTTTAAGAGTTTTTCAAGTAAAGTTATTCTTTCCTCTACAGAGGTATTTTTCCATGAAGTAAAAGCATTTTTTGCCGCCACTACAGCCTTGTTAGTGTCATCTTCATTACCTAAAGATATAGTTACATAAGGTTCTTCTGTAGCTGGATTAATTACATTAAAATCTGAGTTTTTTGATGGAGATACCCATTCACCATTTATATAAAATTTTCTTTTATCAAGCATATTTCACATTATAACCATAAATAAACAGTTGGTCGATTTATTAAATTTACATATTTATTTTTCAAGAGATCCATCTTGGACATATTTTAAAATACGAACTACTTGTTCATTATTAGACACTACCGCAGAAGCTGCTGCATCTACCTCTTTTAAAGCATGTTGATGATCGTCACTATGTATAATAATAATTGATTTGTTTAGAGCCGAAGCATATCCAGCATCAAAAGCAGCATTCCATTGTTTGTATTTTTCGCCAAATTTAACAACTACTACATCGCTATCCTTTATAGCTTTTTTTGTACGAATAGAATTAATATTGGCACCTTTATTATCTTTCCAAAAATTTTTATCTTCAGGTCCTAATATTTCTACGCCACAATTATCAGAATTTTCATGATTGGTGACAGGAGAGAAAAATTGAGTCTTCAAATTAGCAGAATTACATAATTGAATTAAATCTTCACGCCAATTAGTGTGAATTTCTCCAGCTAAATAAACTTTAATCATAGTTTTAAGTGGTGAGCCCAGCAGGATTCGAACCTGCGACACCCTGATTAAAAGTCATAACCTCTCCCAACAAAAGACCTTGATAATAAATATTTTTTTTCAAAGTCATTCCTTGGTTAATCTGTGGTTCATCTCAGTAAATATACAATAGTCATTTTTTCTACTATTCAAAGAAAAATGGATGAACCAGAACTAATTTCTGTTTCTTGATAAAATACGATCTTATTACCATATAGATAAATTTAATTAGTATTCTTAAAAATTGTAAGTGAGTAATAATTCTGCTTTTTGATTTGGATTATCACTAAAAGTTTGATTAACATTAAAACCTAAATCAATACCCTGTATATTTTTAGATATGCCTAGTTTAGCGTCAATATTTTCATTACCAGAAAATGACAACATATATTGAGTCTTGCGATTTGATGTAAAGTTAATAGCAAAGCTTATGGCTTCACTATTTTTACCTCCATTACCATGGGTATTTTTATAACTCGAATTAACATTTAAAAAGTCACTAGCAGTATATGTCAATCCAATTAAAGAGCTTATTAAATGTTCTGAATTTGCTTGTTGCGTATAGGTATAGATTGTTGAGGTATCTGCTACATAATTTATTTTTGCATCAGATGAATTACTGAAATCATTTATATAGTTAATTGATCCAAATGGTTGGAATTTATTTTCATTTAGTTGAATTTTATCACTGAATTCAAGACCAAATGATGCAAAACCACTTTCAATACTTTGGCTTGCATAATTTAAAGCATTTACTCCAATCTCAGCATATTCATCAAGTACAGTATAGCCCAAATCAAGACGTCCAACTGGTGTTACATTAAAGTTACCTTTATTAAAAGTTTTACCGTAATTAATTGATCCAAATATCTGTGTTCCATCTCTTGAGCCGGTTAATGTGTTAGAATTATGAACTCTTTTTAGATCACTTTCTATCAAACCAAAGCCCAAGAACGTTTCAATAAATTTGTTATCACTAAATGGTTTTGTTCGATAAATAGAGAAATTTATATTTTCACTATCAATTCTTGTTCCATTTGTTCCAATATCCGTATCACTTTGATCGTACTGAATAGCAAAGCCAAGAAAATCACTATCACTAATTTTTTTATCAAATCCTAATGCAAAAGCTTGGCCTTCAGTTTCTTGTGATGACGAAGTTAAACTATCGCCAATTTTTGATACATACATTGATCCTGCTGACCAAGCGGACCAACTATTTGGCATAATAGAATTGGTATTTTTGGATAAAATATCATTCACTGATAACTCATCATTTACTAAAGAAGTGAGAACTGTATCACCCACATCAATATGTATGGGTAAATTATGTTTTGATAAAGCATTGCTTAACTTATTTTCTCTTAAATATCGCAAGCGATTAGAGACATTATCGATTGACTGACTAATATAGTGTTTTGCTAATTCACTTTGGGCATCGATTGAGCCTATAACGTCTTTGATTGTTGTTGGATCTGTCCTATTACTATTGACAGTAAAACTTAAAGCACCAGATGATATAGCTGCAGAGTATCCAGGATTACTATTACTATCAACAAATGCACTAGCAGGAACTAATACATAGTACTCAAGTCCATATTCCAAATCACCCGTTGGATTTATCGTTATTTGCGAAGTTCCAGCTCCCGTAACATTACTACTTGTAACATCTATAGTTGCAACTTTAACGTCATCGGATGATCTGTGAATGGTAATTTCACCCGAATTAACATTTACACTTTCACTAAAGTTTAGAACTATATTAGCATCTATTGAAACACCTGTTGCATTATCAGCCGGAGAAGAAGAGGTTAGAGTTGGATTTCCTAAATTATATTTAGGACTTAAAGAGAATGTATTAATTTCATCATCATTACCACTGCCTGTATCACCATCAGTTCCCGTAATAAATAATTTATCCCCGTCAGAGTTAAAAGCTAAACCATGAGGTCGATATTCTCTATCTTCTACATTAAATTTTTCAACATAAGTAGCTGTAGAAAGATCAAATCCTGTAGTTAAGTTATATTCATAAATATTTGCATCGTTAGATTCATCTCCATCATTAGATTGTTGGGATAAAAGAAATAATACAGTTCCATCATCACTAAATGCCATTGATTGTGGGTCAAAATCTATACTTAATTTGCCCACATAAGTCACTGTTGACGTCAAATCGAATGCGGTTGCAACATCGTATTCATCAATATGTGTTCCATCTCCAATAAATACCTTTGTGCCGGTAGAATTGAATTCCATTGCCCGTGAACCAGCGGTATTTTCTGATGGATTAAAAGTGTCATCTACGAGAGATGCCGATGATATAGCAAAAGCAGTGGACAACGAATATGTTTCAATGTTTCCACCAAACATTGGCAGATACATTCTGGTACCATCATTATTGAATCTTATATCGTGAGGTCTAAATGTTATATCTGCTAGCACAGTATTAGTATCAGTATCAGAACCAGATTGTATCAATCGATGAGAAACGGATTTTGTTGATACGTCATAGTTAGTAGTTAAATTGTATTCAACTATACGATCCGCATTACTTAAGCTACCAACAACATACATTTTTGAACCATCATTATTAAAAGTTATCCCGGTAGTAAGATGGAATTCATCTTCATTTTGTTCTACAGCCAGGTAAGTTGGGTCTGCTTTAAGAGAACTAACAAAAATACAATTGAAAAATATGAATATTAAAAAATATAATAGATGCTTTTTTCTGCACATTAATGAAGAATTTTAAATGTTCTTTATTAAAATTTGGATAATTATTTTATAAAAAAAGAGTTGATATGTAATTAAATTAATGTGACGAATTTCAATTATTTTAAATTTTATTCTGGTTCACCTGTGGTTCACCCAAATAAATATACTTCAAGCTATTTCAGTTCACTTTCTCTAGTTAAGAGATGAACTAGGTTTCGTTGAAAAGGATATGTTTGTCTAATAAATCTCACCGAATTAATGGTGAGCCCAGCAGGATTCGAACCTGCGACACCCTGATTAAAAGTCAGGTGCTCTACCGGCTGAGCTATGGGCCCGCGTAGAATAATTGTGAACATTTCAAATTTTTGCCAAGAAATCAAGGACTGGTTTTGGTACACTTTTAGAAATATCCCCACCCAACTTGTGTATCTCTTTTATAAATCTTGATGATATAAAATGATATTTTTCTGAAGACATTAAAAAAATAGTTTCAATATCTTTATCGATTGATCTATTCATACCAGTCATTAAAAATTCATACTCAAAATCTGAAACAGCTCTTAAACCTCGAATAATTAATGAAGCATTTTTTGATTTTACATAGTGTACTAGTAAATTATCAAATTTTTCTACTTTAATTTTTGATAAATCTTCGTCTGGAAGAGATAAAATTGATTGATTTATTAAATTTAATCTATCATCAATAGATATTAGATGATTTTTAGACTTATTATTTGAAACAGCTATAACTAATTCATCAACTACACTTAAACTCCTTTGAATAATATCGAGATGTCCATAAGTGATTGGATCGAATGAACCGGGATATATACCAATTTTTGACATTTTAATCTTCTAACCTTGCTACAGAGACAATTTTTTCATTTGCATCTACTTTAAATACAGAGACACCTTGGGAAACTCTTCCAACTACTCTGATGTTATCTCCAACATTACACCTTAATAATTTACCAGTATCTGAAATTAAAGCTATATTATCATCCAAATTTACTTTTAATGATTGAATAACTCTTCCATTTTTAGGGGTAACAGTAATATTAGTAACTCCCGATCCACCTCTATTAGTAATTCTGTACTCATAAGCAGAACTTAACTTACCATAACCATTTTCTGTAATTGACAAGAGATACTCTTCTGTATTTGCCAGTTCTTTAAATTTATTATTTATTTTTGATATATCTTTTTTAGCCTCATTTTTTGCTTTTAAATAGGACTCTCTTACATCTATAGATATTTTATTGTGAAGTAAACTGCATACAGATACAACTTTATCATCTTTAGCGAGTTTAATCCCCCTTACACCAGCAGAACCTAATCCTGAAAACTCTCTTAAATCTTTTGTAGCAAATCTGATTGATTTACCATTTGTTGTTGCAAGCTGTACATCATCATTTTCTATAACAGAAATTACACCAATTAACCTATCTCCTGTTTTAAGTTTAATGGCAGTCTTACCTGTTCTAGATAATTTTCTTGAACCACTCATTGCAACATCTTTTAGTTTATTTTTTCTAATGTTCCCAAGGCTAGTAGCAAAAACTAAATTAAAATTCTCAAAATCATCAATATCTTTTGGCAATGTAAGAATAGAAGATATTTTTTCGTTTTTTGTTATTGGGATAAGATTGACTATTGCTTTTCCCCTTGATGTAGGTGTGCCGGCAGGTAGTTCATAGGCTTTCATAGAATAAACTTTTCCAACTGAAGTAAAAAATAATATTGTATCACGAGTAGTGGCTACAAATACTTGTTCAAGAAAATCTTCATCTCGTGTAGTCATAGCTTTTTTACCTTTACCTCCTCTTTTTTGAACTTTGTAAGAGGATTTTAAAACTCTTTTTATGTAACCTTGATGAGAAACTGTAACTACAACATCTTCTTCGATTATTAGATCTTCCGTATCTATGTCTTCAATATCATGTTTTTGAATTTCAGTTTTCCGATCTGTAGAAAAATTATCTTTTATTTCTGTCAATTCACTTTTTAATACTTTTAATAATTGCTTATCTGAATTTAATATTTTGAGATATGTATTTATGTCTTCTACAAGAGATTTTAAATTATTAAATAAATCGTCTCTTTCTAAAGCAGTTAACTTTTGAAGTCTTAATTCCAGAATAGCCTTAGCTTGTTCCTCATCTAAAAGTATCTTAGATCCTGATAGCTTAAAAGAAGGGTTTATTAACTTAATATATTGAGTAACATTAGATTTTACTGTCCATTTTGTTGATAATAATTTTTCTTTAGCCTCTGAAGGAGTTTTAGATTTTTTAATAAGGTTAATTACTGAATCAATATTATTAACAGCAATTGATAATCCAATTAAAATATTAGCTTTTTCTCTTGCTTTGTTAAGTTTATATACAGTCCTTTTAGTAATAACATCTTTTCTAAAATTAATAAAATAAGTGAGGCCATCTTTTAAATTAAGCGTTAAAGGTTTTGTTTCTTTTAATGCAAGCATATTACTGCTGAATGAAGTTTTTAAGGGAGTATATTGAAATAGCTGATTTTTTATTATTTCAGGCACAGCAGATGATTTTAATTCAACTACAATTCTAACGCCCTCTTTATTCGACTCATCTCGAATATCGTTAATACCCTCTATCGTTTTATTGTTAACTACGTCAGCAATACGCTCTAAAAGTTTTGACTTATTTTGCAAGTAAGGAATTTCAGTAATTATAATTGCATTTCTATTCTTAATTTTTTCTTCATGAAGTTTAGATAAGACTGTAACACTTCCCCTACCTGTTTCATACATTGAGCTTAGACCAGCAGTGCCAGATATAATTCCTCCAGTTGGAAAATCTGGCCCTTTAACGATCTTATGAAGTTGTTTAGAAGTTGTATCTGGTTCATCTACTAGAAGTAAAGTAGCGTCTATAATTTCACCAAGATTATGAGGAGGAATATTTGTTGCCATTCCTACTGCAATACCGCTGGCACCATTTACAAAAATATTTGGAAATCTTGATGGTAAAACTTTTGGTTCTGTTAATGTCTCATCGTAATTTGCTCTAAGTTGAACTGTTTCATACTCTAATTCTTCTAACATAAAAGATGAGATTTTATCTAATCTAGCTTCGGTGTAACGCATAGCTGCAGCAGGATCTCCGTCCATAGAACCATAATTTCCCTGGCCATCTATTAAGGGGAGACGCATTGTAAAATCTTGTGCCATTCTAACCATAGACTCATATATTGCAGAGTCACCATGAGGATGATATTTACCCATAACATCTCCAACTATTCTTGCAGATTTTTTATAAGGTTTGTTGTGATGGTACGAAGACTCATACATAGAGAAAAGTATTCTTCTGTGAACTGGTTTTAATCCATCCCTAACGTCGGGTAAAGCTCTAGAGACTATGACACTCATAGCATAATCTAAATAACTTTTTTCTAATTCATCTGTAATATCTATGTTTGGATATATTTTAGTATCCAAAACATCTAACTGTTTTGCTTTAGTTTTTTTCTTTTTAGCCAATGATTTTTTTAAAAAGGAATATCATCATCGAGTTGTTCAGCTGTAGATGTTTCTGAACCACCCATTGCTTCATCTGCTGCTGAGTCTAATTGATTACTATTATTTTCATCACTAACAGATGATTGAGAACGAGTATCTAACATCGTTAATACTCCAGAATAATTTGGAATAACTACTTCAGTGGTGTATTTATCAACACCATTATTATCAGTCCATTTCCTTGTTTGAAGTTGACCTTCTATGTATATCTTTGAACCTTTCCTTAAATATTTTTCACAAATATCAGCTAACTTATCATTAAAAACAACAACTCTGTGCCATTCAGTCTTATCCTCTAACTGTTGAGTATCTTTGTTTCGGTATTTCGTAGAGGTAGCGATTGAAAAACTCGCAAGTCTCGATCCAGCTGTTGTAGCTCTAATATCAGGATCTTTACCTAAGTTACCTAGAAGAATTACTTTATTTACTGATCCAGCCATGAATATTTTTATTAAAAGGTAATATTAATATATATTAAAAGCCCTTTAATTGATATCTAATTTAATGGATAAACATTCACCACTTACTCACATTATTGTTCATAATGCCCATGAACATAATTTAAAAAATATAAATTTAAATTTACCAAAAAACAAACTCGTTGTAATAACTGGTGTGAGTGGATCAGGCAAATCAACATTAGCCTTCGATACAATTTATGCAGAAGGACAGAGAAAGTATATCGAATCACTAAGTGCTTATGCTCGTCAGTTTTTAGACATGATGGATAAACCCAAGGTTGATAAAATAGAAGGTTTATCTCCTGCTATTTCAATCGATCAAAAAACAACTTCAAAAAACCCTAGATCAACAGTAGGAACAGTAACTGAAATTTATGATTATTTAAGAGTTCTATTCTCAAGAGTTGGTGTTCCCTACTCACCCGCAACTGGAAAACCAATCAAAGGCTTAACTAGCTCAGAAATGATAGATGAAGTTAATTTTAAATTTAATTCAAAAAAAATAATGATTATGTCTCCATTAATTAAAGGGAGAAAAGGAGAGTATAAAAAACTCTTTGAGGAATATTTTAAAAAAGGTTACGAGAGATTTTTGATTAATAACAAACTTTATCAAAAAGAAGAACTACCTGAATTAAGCAAAAACTTTAAACATTCTATAAGTGTTGTAATTGATAGAATAATACCGTCAAAAGATAATAGAGATAGATTAGCAAATAGTATTGAAATTAGTTTAAAAGAAAGTGAAGGAAGTGTAGAGGTATTTAATATTGATGATAATGAAATAATTACATTGTCTGATAAATTCATGTGTCCCGTAAGCGGATTTAGTATTGATGAGATAGAACCCAGATTATTTAGTTTTAATAATCCATATGGAGCTTGTAAAACATGTGACGGTCTTGGTGAGATAGATACATTTGATGAAGATATATTGATACCAGATAAAAATTTATCATTTAATGATGGAGCAATAAATTTTTGGTCAGAAAGATCAAAATCAAGAATATTTCCAAAGCTAAAAAAAATGTTTAAAGCAAAAAGATTAGAAAATGTTATTTGGTCTAAAATACCTAAATCTTTTCAAAATGAGGTTCTTTTTGGTGGAAGACAATTTGATGGTTTAATAAATATTATGGACGATATCTATGATGGCTCTTCAAGTTGGTGGAGGCAATGGGAGCTTGAAAAATTTAGAAACTCAAAAACTTGTCATGACTGTAATGGAAAAAGACTAAATGAAAAAGCACTATGTGTTAAAATTAATAATATAACCATTTCTGACTTTACTTCTTTAAGCATTTCTAATTCTTTGAAGTGGATTAATGAATTTGAAAATGAATTAAATAATCAGGAAAAACTAATAGCAGCTCCATTAAAAAAAGAAATCTTTTCTAGATTAAATTTTTTAAACGAAGTTGGTTTGAATTACTTAAGTTTATCGAGAAAAAGTTCTACTCTATCTGGTGGAGAATCTCAAAGAATTCGATTAGCAAGTCAAATTGGGTCTGGTTTAACTGGAGTTACATATGTATTAGATGAACCTTCAATAGGACTTCATCAAAGAGATAATCAAAAACTAATAAACACTCTTAAGAATTTAAGAGATTTAGGAAACACAATAATAGTCGTTGAGCATGATGAGGATATTATTAGAGAGGCAGATTATGTAGTTGATATCGGTAAGCATGCGGGTATCAATGGTGGATCTATTGTAGCTAACGGAGAATTTAACAAAATACTAAATAGTAAAGATAGTTTAACTAGCAGCTATATAAGAGGTTTAATTGGTAGGTATCCACCCACTCTTAATAAAAATCCATCAAAACAATTTATTGAAATTAAAAAGGCAAATGGGAATAATTTAAAAGATGTGAGTGTAAAATTTCCTTTAAGTAAGTTTATAACTATTACTGGTGTTTCTGGAAGTGGAAAGTCAACATTAATTAATGAAACTTTGTATGGAGCTACTAATAACAGAATTTATGAAAAAATTATAAAAACACTCCCTTATGAGGACATTAAAGGTATAGAAAATATTGATAAAGTTATAAATATCGATCAATCACCGATTGGAAGAACACCTAGATCAAACCCAGCTACTTATGTTGGGCTTTTTACACCTATAAGAGAATGGTTTGCAAATTTATCAGAAGCTAAAGTTAAAGGTTTTAAACCTGGTAGATTTTCATTTAATGTTAAAGGAGGTAGGTGTGAGAGTTGTGAGGGTGATGGATTAAAAAAAATTGAAATGCATTTTTTAGCACCTGTATATGTTAAATGTGAAGTTTGTAACGGAAAAAGATATAATAAGGAAACATTAAGTATTCAATATAATAAAAAAAATATTAATGATATATTATCAATGACAGTAGATGATGCTGAAGAATTTTTTATTAATAATCCACAAGTATATTCAAAGCTTAAAACACTAAAAGATGTTGGTTTAGGGTATATTTCTATTGGTCAATCAGCAACAACACTATCCGGTGGAGAAGCTCAAAGGATTAAACTTTCTAAAGAATTATCGAAACGTCAAACTGGAAAAACACTTTATATTTTAGACGAACCTACAACTGGACTTCACTTTGATGATATAAAGAAACTTTTAGAGATACTTCATAAATTAGTGTCTTACGGAAATACTGTAATTGTAATAGAACACAACTTAGATGTTATTAACACGAGTGATTGGATTATAGATTTAGGACCTGAGGGTGGAGAAAAAGGTGGGAATATTTTATTTGAAGGTAAACCAAAGGATCTAATTAAGAGTAAAAATAATCAAACAGGTATTTATTTAAGAAAATATCAAGAGTCTCTTGCTTTAAGCACTGCTTCATAATTTAAATCCCCCACTATTCCAAGCACAAGAAATAAAGAGGAAAAAGTTCCAATCAAAACCCCAAAAATAAAAACTATTGGCATTTCAGTTAAATTGACAGGTGCAAGAAAAACTAGACATAATAATGCCAAAATAGTTGTGAAACTTGTCAATATAGTTCTTCGAAGATTTAATTTAATTGAGTTGTTAACATTAGTTTCAAAATTATCCTTATTTTCCTCGTTTGAAGTTAAACTTCTAAGTCGATCAAATAGAACTATAGTATCGTTTATGCTGTAACCTGCAATTAGTAGCAAAGCTGCAATCATTGTTAAATTAAATTCAATATTAAATAATGACATAAAGCCTATAGCTACAAAAACGTCATGTAATAATGCGAATATACCTGATGCTGCAAACTGCCAATCAAACCTTATCCAAACATAAACAGCTATTACCAACAAAGAAGATGCTAAAGCATAAATAGAATTTTTTATAAGTTCTTCACTAAAAGTTGGTTCTATATACTCAGAGAGTAATATTTCAATATCCGGGTTTTGATCAATTAGATTTTTTATTTCTTCAATAAAAACAGGATTATTATCACCTGACTCTATTCTGATACTGAAAACATCACTGCCAACCTCTCTTTTAATTAAGACTTCTCTGTCAGAGTCTATAAAATCAAAGTATTCATTAAGCTGATTAGTTGTTAAGTTTGATTTTACCTCAAAGTTCAATCCACCTTTAAAATCAATTCCTAAATTCAATCCTTTAAAAAAAATAATAATAATTGTTAGTATTATAAGAGTAAGGGAGACTAAATAAGATTTATTTTTAAAAGAGTAAAAATTAATCATCTTTGAAGTCCAAGGTATTTTATTGAAGTGATATTAATAAATAATTTTAATATTATGTAAGTAACTATTAGAGAGGATATAATTCCAATAATTAATGAAATTGAGAAACCTCTAATGGGCCCAAAACCAAAAGCAAATAAAAAAATAGCTGCGAATAATGTTGTTAAATTAGAGTCAAGAATAGTTACATAAGCAGAATTGAAACCATGATTTTTAGGATCTTCGATATTATGTTTAAAATTTTCTCGAATTCTTTCAAATATTAAAACATTTGCATCTACACACATTCCTATTGTTAATACTATTCCAATAACACCAGGTAGAGTTAATGTTGTGTTTAATAAGGACATCATTGCAAAAAGTAAAGACAGACAACTAATAATTGTAATAACTGTAAAAAATCCTGAAATTTTATAATAAATAATCATAAAAAGAGTAATAGCTATAAGAGCTATTATTGATGCTATAACTCCTTTCTCTACGCCTTCTTGTCCAAGAGTTGGGCCTATTTGTTTTTCTTGAATTATTTTTATTTGAGTTGGTAGAGATCCAGACTTTAAAATGATTGCAAGATTATTAGCAGTTTCATTTGTAAAACCTCCAGATATTTGACCAGTACCGCCAGTAATTGACTCTCTTATAACGGGTGCGGTAATTAAAGAACCATCAAGAACTATTGCAAATCTAGAACCAACATTTTCAGAAGTCATTTTCGCAAAAAGATCTGAGCCTTCTTTATTAAAAGAAAAAGCAACGACTGGTTCGTTTTGATTATATTGAAGTGACGCATCTTGAATAAAGTCACCAGTTATATTTGGAATTTCTTGAACTCTAACTTGTTCACCAGTTTCTTCATTTATAAAAGTCTTCGAACCAACTATATTATTTTTTTCTAGGTGCAATGTTAATTTAGCCGTTTTAGAGATTACTTCTTTGACGTTATTATCCAAATCACCTGGTATTTCTAATAAAATTTTATTTAATCCTACTTTTTGTATAGATAATTCTTTATTACCAAGAAAATCAACTCTTGACCTTACAATTTCAACTGCATTTAAAGTCATATCTGACAATGATTTATTAAAACTTTGTTTAGAAAAAATATAACTATTTTCCTTATCTGATTTTTCATTAATTTCTAAACCTAAATTTTGTATAACAATATTTGTAAGAGCATCTAAATTTTGGTTTTTAGATATTACAATTTCACCATTATCTATATTGGATGAAATAGAATAAGTATTTTCAATATATTGAGATGTTTTAACTAAAAGATTGTTGAGATATTCTTCCTCATTCAATTCCAGTAAATATGAAAAACCTCCCTGAATATCTAACCCAAAATTTATTTTGCTATCAGATGTTTGACTTTCAAAATTAGGTTTAATTAATATATAGCTTCCTATTAACAGTAATAAAGATACCCATAATCTCCACTGTTTAAAAATAATCATTATGTTAATTTAGTCTATTAAGCTATTTAGCTGCTATATCAGCTATCATACCCTTAGCTACTTTGACTTGAACGTTATCTGCTATTTCTACAGAAAGAGTACCGTCATCATTTACATAATGGATGTTGCCAATAATTCCGCCTTGGGTCACGACTCGATCACCTTTTTTTAAATTTGCGATCATATTTTTGTGATCTTTTAATTTCTTTTGTTGGGGTCTAATAAGTAGAAAGTAGAAAACGACAAAAATTAATATAAGTGGTAGAATTCCTGCAAGTTGTTCCATGATTTAAATCCTTTAAATTAATAAAATAAGCACTAAAATCTCACAATCATCAATGAAGTCAACATAAAATTGAAAAATAAATATTTACTCTGCTGGAATAGATCAAAAAATTCTTTAGATAAAATACCATTCAATAAAGTCCTTGATTTAAAGCTTTTGTACGGTGTTGATGAACAAATAAAAAAAATAGAGGAAAATACAAAAAACTTTTTAGAAGGTTTAGCTTTTAATCATGGTCTTTTATGGGGTGTACGAGGAAGTGGCAAAAGCAGTATTATAAGAGGTATTTTAAAAAATTATGCACATAAATATGATAAATTTGAAACATTAGAAATTAATAGTGAAGATTTATCAGATTTACCAAATATTTTTTTAAATTATAAGTTCGATAAAAAAATCATAATATTTATTGACGATCTATCATTTGAACAAAATGATAGAAGATATATTCAATTTAAATCATTTCTTGAAGGATCTTTTTACAACTCAAACTACGAATTTCTAATATATGTCACAAGTAATAGAAGGCATTTAATGAAAAGAGATATGTTAGATAATGAGAGATCATCTGCAATATCTCAAGATGAGGGGATTGAAGAAAAATTATCTTTATCTGATCGATTTGGATTATGGATTAGTTTTCATAACTTAAGTAAGAAAGACTTTATCTTAATAATTAAAAATTATTGTAAATTTTATAAAGTAGAATTTGATAATGAGATTGAAAATAGTGCACTTAAATGGATCTTTTCAAGAGGAAATAGAACAGGTAGATCTGCTTACCAATTTTTTAAATATTATTGTTCTAGTAAGAATATAATTATCTAGAGATTTTATCTAAATTCCCCATATACGGTTTCAGGACCTGTGGAATACTTATACTACCATCCTCGTTTTGATAGTTTTCCAAAATTGCTATTAATGTCCTTCCCACAGCTAGACCAGATCCATTTAAAGTGTGAACAAATTTATTTTGATCTGAAACTTTATAACGAGCATTCATTCTCCTAGCTTGAAAAGAATTACAATTACTACAAGAGGATATTTCTCTATATTTTCCCTCACCAGGTAACCAAACTTCAATATCATAAGTTTTTTCGGCAGAAAAACCCATATCACCTGAAGATAATAAAATAACTTGGTAAGGAATTTTTAAATCATCTAGTATAGAAGTTGCACAACTTAACATTCTTTCCAACTCTTTTTCCGACTCATCCTCTTTAGTTATGCTAACTAATTCGACTTTAGAAAATTGATGCTGTCTTATCATTCCCCTTGTATCTCTTCCAGCTGCTCCAGCTTCAGATCTATAACATGGTGTCCAAGCTGTGTACCTCAGGGGCAGATTCTTATCAGATACGATTTTATCTAATACTAAATTAGTTAATGGAACCTCTGCTGTTGGTATTAACCAATGTTTTGTATTAGTTTTGAATAAATCCTCTGAAAATTTTGGCAATTGTCCAGTTCCATAAGCTGCAGCATCTCTAACTAAATTAGGAGGATTAATTTCTGTATAGTCAAATTCATTTGTGTGTTTATCCAACATAAAATTAGCTATAGCTCTCTCTAATTGAGCAATTTTTTTCTTTAAATAGACAAACCTAGTACCTGAGACTTTCCCAGCTTGCTCAAAATCAATCATTTCCAAGTTTTCTCCGAGTTCATAATGAGACTTTGGTGTAAAACTAAAAGAGGGAATTTTCCCCACTTGTTTAATTAATTTGTTTGAATTTTCGTCTTTGCCAACAGGTACATCACTATGTGGGAGGTTTGGCAAACTAGATAAATTGTTTTTTAATTGCTCATCTATTATTGAAATATCATTTTCTAGTTCATCAATCTGATTTTTAATTAATTGTACTTTTTTTTGTAATTCGGCTTTATCACCGTCGTTAAGATTTGCAAAAGAAGATGATAAATTCTTTCTTTCTGATCGTAGTTCTTGAGATTTAGTTAATATGTCTCTTTTTTTTTTATCAAGTGAGATAATTTCATTAGACTTTGGTTCAATAAATCTCTTGTTTAATAATTCATCAAATAAATCTGGATTATCTCTTATAAAATTAATATCGTGCATAACTATCTTTTAATAATATTTTCATTCTTTTTTATTTTGACGCTTAGCCATAAATTTAGAAACAAGAATAGATATTTCATACAAAATTATTACAGGTAACGCTAGAGAAATTTGTGAAAATGGATCAGGTGGTGTTACAATTGCAGCAAATACAAATGATAAAACAATTGCATATTTTCTAAATGAAACTAATTGAGCGACAGTAAGAACGCCAAATTTCACAAGTAAAAGTAAAATAACAGGTAATTGAAAAGCTAATCCAAAAGCAAAAATAAACGTCATCATCAAGGACAAATATTCGTTCATTTTAGCTTGAAGTGTAATATTGATACCTTCTGCTTGTGAAGTTTGAAAACTTAAAAAAAACTTCCATGCTATGGGTGATATTACATAATAAACAACAGCAGCACCAAGGATAAACAAAAAAGGGATGGCTACTAAAGTTGGTAGTGAAATTTGTTTTTCTTTTTTAAGCAATCCTGGTGAAACAAAAGACCAGATCTGTATTGATAAAAATGGGAAAGAAATAAAAGCTGCTGTAAAAAAAGCTACTTTAACATTCGTTAAAAAAGCCTCTTGTAAAGCTGTATAAATCAATCCATTACCGTTTCCCAAAATTGATGTGAGAGGTTTAGCTAGAAATTCAAATATTGATTGAGAAAAATAAAAAGAAACTATAAATGCAACAATAAAAAAAATTATGACATATAAAATTTTTTGTCTTAGTTCTTTTATATGATCGAAGAAATTCATAGAATTATCAACTTCGGTCATTGTTTTCATCTTTCATAATTTGATCATTACTTTTTTCGATAAATTCGTCTAATTCTTTTCCCTCTTTTACTATTGACTCTTTTGTGTCTAAAATTTCCTTTTTGATATCTTTTACTTCCTCTATATGTGATATCTCATTTACAGTTGATTTAAATTCTCTGGAAAGTTTTCCCAAACCTGAAGTTATACCTTTTAAAAATTTAATAACAGTTGGTATTTCTTTAGGGCCTACAACAATTACTGTGATAATTAGGATGATGGATATCTCCATCCAACCTAAAGAAAACATTACTGGTCCTTATTTTGATTGTCTTGATCTGGATTATTTGGTTTATCATCCTCGGCCATATTGCTCTTAAATGACTTAATACCTTTTGCCATATCTGCCATCAAAGAGGGTATTTTTCCTTTACCAAACAATAATAGAACAATAATTAAAACAATTATCCAATGCCATATGCTAAAAGCACCCATTTATAAATTTTACTATATTATTGATATCTTATCTAGGGAAAATGAATACGTGGTTTAGATCTAAAGAAAAAGAAACTGAACTTGCAGGAGCAGGCAAAAATTCTCCAATCAATTTGCTATGAATGTGATGTTTATTGTTATTTCTATCATTAACTGTCATATGAATTATCGCACTATTTCCTAAAAATTTAGAATCAACTACTACCCCAGAGTTAGGACTTGTTAAAGGAGATTTTTCAACATTCAATTTAATAGCCTCAGGTCTAACTACTACATTAACTTCTTGGTTATCTTTTAAGTTTTTTGTATCTAGTGAGCCTAAAGGGGTTTCGCATTTATTATTTAAAACTTTCGTCTGAAAAATATTGACCTCTCCAAACAAAGAGGCAACATAAACATTAGAAGGATTAAAGTAGATTTCACGAGGTTTTCCTATCTGAACTATTCTTCCATTTTCCATTACAACAATAACATTGCTGAGAAACATAGCCTCTTCGGCATTGTGAGTTACAACAATAGCAGAGGAGTCCAAGCTATTTATTAAGTGAAGTGTGTCATCAATAATTTCCTTTTTTAAATTAGTATCTAAGTCAGAAAAAGGCTCATCTAAAAGTAATAGTCGTGGTTGAACAGCTATTGACCTTGCTAATGCTACTCTTTGCTGCTCTCCTCCACTGAGAGCATGAGGATATTTATCAAGAAAATTTTCAACTTTTGCTAATTGAATAACTTGATCAATCAATTGTTTTTTATTTACTTTAGAGCTTGCGGCAAAACTTATATTTTCTTTTACATTCATGTGAGGAAATAATGCAAAGTCTTGGAAAACGTAAGAGATTGATCTTTGCTCAGGGGGAGTATTAAATCTTTCGTTTGCAACTAATTTACCCTCAAAAGATATTTGTCCCTTTTGAATTTCTTCCAAACCAGCTATTAATCGAATTAAAGTAGTTTTTCCACAGCCTGAAGGACCCAAAATAGAAACAATTGAATTATGCTCTATTGAAAAACTAAGTTTATTTATAGCATTTACCTCACCAAAAGAGTGGTGAAGATCTCTAACATCAAGTATCATTATTTTGAGTCAATTGGCTTTTTGAGAACTCATCAAGAGTTTCTGCTTCATCTTCATCGTCTATAAATGCCTCATCCTTATTTAAATCATCTGAAACCTCTTGAATATTCATTGAAGCAAAATTTTCATCTAATATTCCTGAGTTTTTCATTTCCTCTATTCCAGGAAGATTATCTAACGTGCCTAAACCAAAGTGTAAAAGAAAGTCTTCAGTGGTACCCCAAAGAATAGGTCTACCTGGTACCTCTTTTCGACCTCCTGGAGCTATCCATCCAAACTCCATTAATTGATCAAATATTCCTTTCCCTATAACAACCCCTCTAATACTCTCTATTTCTGATTTTGTTATAGGTTGATGATAAACAACTATTGCTAATGTCTCTATTGCTTGTTTTGAAAGTCTTTTTTGTATTTCTTTTTTTTCGTGAAAGATCTCACTTACCTCTGTATTTGTTAAGAAAATCCACTTATTGGATATTTTTTTTAAATTTATACCTCTATGTTGATAAGCAGTCTCTAAGTTAGACATGACTTCAGATATATCCTCATGAATATCTAATCTTTTTTTGATTTCATTTTCTGAAACTGGCTTACTTGATGCAAATATTAAAGCTTCTATTTTTTGTGAAGTTTCACTCATCTTTTTTTAAATATATATCAGAAAATGGCAAAGATTGCTTAATTACTATTTTTTTTTCTTCATTTTTATCTTCTTTTGCCATATGAAGACTTGCATTAAATGTACTAGAAAAAAATGATTTATTCAAAATATCTGATTTTAAATTATTAGGTAGTAAGCTCTTTAATGTAAACCAATCTTGGTTAGATAGAATCTCCTTAGAAATAACATTTTGACCATCCTTAATCGTAAATAATTTAGTTGAGCTAAACTTTAAAGTATATTGTTGATTTCTTTTATGAATATTTGCATAAGCTTTTAAAAGATCAATGAGCTTGTCTTGGATTACAAAGTTTTTTTCAATTTTTAATTTATGTTTTTGCGTATTTGGAAAAAATTCTTGTTTGAATTTAGGAAGCTCGAATAATTTAATACTATTTTTATTTACAAGTTCTAGTATCGTTAATCGATTAGTAAGAAATCTTGTTACTTTTTTAACATCCTCTTCTTTGTCCTTATTTACAAGGTATTTAGATTTTAAAAAGACCATAATAGCAGCCATTAGTAAATATTCTGATGCTATCTCTATGCTAACCTTTTTTAAATCTACAATAAAAGCAATATATTGGTTACAAAGACTAAGTATTGGCAGGTTTTTTAAATCAAATTTATTCTTATGAACAAGTTCTAAAAGAACGTCTAAAGGTCCATTGTAGTCTTTAATGTCTATATTTAGATTAGAATCCATTAATTTTTAACAATTGATTATACAATTCATGATAGTGATTAATATTAATAGATTTAAGGTCTAATTTTTTCTTATACTGCTGAAGTTTATTGGATTTAAAAACATTAACGTAATTTTTCGAAAAATTAAACGAATTTATAATTTCACGATATTTATCCAAGTTAGAGCTACAATCTAAAATAACATCTAATTTAGAAAAGTTAGCTAACTGAGTAGCTTCCTTAATATTATAAATATTAGCTTTCATTTCGAGATCATCAGATATTAGTAAACCTTTGAACCCAATTTTTTTTCTAATAATATTATCAATTATATATTTAGAAAAAGTGGCAATATTATTTTTATCCCAGGATAAATATTTAATATGTGCAGTCATTGCAAAAGGTATTTTATTAAAATATTTAAATATTTTTATGTGGTCTTGGAGAGAAGATTTACTTAATTTTGTTATTGGCAAAGTTAAATGTGAGTCTTTATTTGTTACACCATGTCCTGGGATATGTTTCATTATTGGAATTAGTCCAAAGTAACTCAAGTTATCTAGTAATATTTTCTGCAAAATTATATTGATATTAATATTGGGTCCAAAAGTTCTTTTTTTGATCATTAGGATTGTATTTTTAATTGGTAAATCTAGGACTGGAACAGTGTTAACATCAAAATTTAGTTTTTTTAAATAATACGATGTTATGAAAGATTTTAAAAAAACTAACTGTTTGGATAAAGAGGGGTATCTTAAATAAATCTTATATAACTCAAAATTATCTAAAAAATTAAATTCTTTGAATTTTTTAAATCTATTTACGATACCACCCTCTTGATCAATAAATATTAATGTATTTTTACTTAAAGATTTAATTGATTGATTTAACTTTGAAATTTGAGAAATATTACTGATATTTCTTGCAAAAATTATTACCCCAAAAGGTTTTATCTTAGAAATAAAATTTTTTTCTAATCTAGATAAAGAAATACTTTTTATGGATATAATTATTGGAAAGTTCATTTAATAAAATCAAATTCATCAGCAGTAATAGTTATAAAATTATCAAAAAAAATATACTTAAAGTAATTATCAAAGAACAGATAGGAAAATAATAAAGTCAGTATAAGAAAAAAAATTATTATTACTATTTTTAGATTTTTCACATCTTTAATTTAGGCTTTATACCTAAAATTTTTAATCCTTCGTCTAAGACATTTTGATAATTATGTAATAACTTAATTATATTAGAAGAAATATTATTCTCATTATCTAAAAATTTTACTGATGGTTTATTTTTTGAGGAGGACCATAATGTATGAAAATATGAAGACAAGTTCTCTAAGTAGTGTGCTATTAAATGAACTTCTTTTTTTAAATATGCAGATTTTACTACGTCATCCCACTCCAATATTTTTTTATATAAGTTTTTTAATTCTGAAGTAATTAAAACGGGTGTATCAACAACTTTATTTACTTTATTTAAAATAGATTGTGTTCTAGCATAAGAGTACTGAATATAATAAATAGGATTTTCCTTATTCTCTCTCTTAATTAAATCTATGTCTAAATCCATGTGAGTATCATTTTTTCTGTATGACATAAAATATCTAAAATTATCAATTCCTATTTCATCTATTAAATTTTTAAGTTCAAAAATGTTACCCTCTCTTTTTGAAAGTTTTTGTATTTTATTATCGCGTTTTAAATTGACAATTTGGCAAAAAACAACTGAAAAATCAATTTTTGGATTTAAAGAAGTTATCGCTGATGACAATCTTTTGAGATATCCTAAATGATCCGCACCCCATATATTTATTAATTTATTAAATCCTCTTTGAAATTTATCTTCATGATAAGCAATGTCATTTGCAAAATAAGTGGGAGTGCCATCATTTTTAGTTAATGCTCTATCTTCATCATCTTCAAAAAGAGTAGATTTAAATATTGTCAGCTGATTATCCTTTAAAGTGCCCGTAAAATCTTTAGGAGCATTTAATTGACCTTCATATATTAAATCTTTTTGCTTTAATTTTTCAAAAATTAATGGGAGGTGGCCCTTGTCAATAATGTTTGTTTCGTATGATATTTGATCAAATTTTATCCCTGCTACGCCAAGTGTTTGAAGCGTCTGATTGACAAGATTTTCTATAGCATAATTTACAATGTTATTTTTCTCATCAGAACTTAACTTATTATCAAATAGTGGTTTAAATTTTTCGTAACAGTTCTTTGCTATATCATTAATGTAATCACCTTTGTAAAATTGTTTTTCATTAAGATTTAAATTATATGTATGTGAAATAGAATAAAGTATTGAAGACAGAAATTCATTAATTTGATTACCTGTGTTATTTACATAATATTCACGAGTTACAGGATGTCCAAAATACTCAAATAAATTAGATAAAATATCCCCAACAACTGCACCTCTTCCATGTGCTAAGTGTAATGGGCCAGTTGGATTAGCAGATACAAATTCAATATTTACTTTTTCATTTTCAGTTAATTCTTTTTCATTATTAAATAATTGAGGGTTAAAACTCTCATCCTTGAGAAAAAAATTTATAAAACCAGGTCCAGCAATTTCTACTTTTTCAAAATTATTTAAGTTAATGCCATTTAAAATAATATCTGCTAATTGATTTGGATTTTTTCCGAATATTTTTGAAAATTTTAGAGCAGCATTAGTTGTAAAATCACCTTTTTTGTCAAAAAGTGTTTCAACTTCAACATCTTCAAAATTAATACTAACGTTCTTATCAATTTTGATTATTATTTCAAAAAGAGATTTTTTTAAATTATGTAACATATTTTTTATAGAAATTTATAGCATACTGATCTGTCATACCACATACATAATCGACTATAATTTGTTGCTTATCTGTATCATATTGCAATTTTTCTTTCCATTTAGATGGAAGCATAGAGGTATCATTATTTAATAATTTTATTATAGATACTAAAATTTTTTCAGCTTGCATTCTATTTTTATATACAAAATCAGATGTGTAAAAAAATTCGAATAGAAAATTTTTAAGAAATTTTACTTTATCTAATACTGGAGGGCTAAACTTAACCAAAAAATTTGTGCTTAGTATAACATCTTCAATTGATCGTATTTGTGAATTATTAGAAAGAGTATTTTCAGTCTCGTTAAGAAGATCCAAAATTAAGTAGTTCATTATGGACCTTGAAAAGTAATTTCTTGCAATACTTTTATCTAAGTTTGCTATGAATGAGAAATCTATAAAATTAAATTGTTCTTTATTTTCAGCTAAACTTGATATTGTCAGAATACCTGATCTTAAAGCATCGTCGAAATCATGAGCTATGTAAGCTATATCATCAGATAAGGATGCGATTTGAGCCTCTAATGAGGGATTCTTATGTAAATCAAATTTAAAATTTTTTGATAAGTCGTAGTTTCTATTTGTTTCTTGTATTTTTCCATTATGCTTTATTAGGCCATCAATTGTTTCCCAAGTTAAATTTAAACCATCAAAATTTATATATCTCTTTTCTAATAGTGTAATTTGTCTAAAAGATTGATAATTATGGTTAAAATTTGCATCTAATTCTTGAGTAATTATTTCTTCGCCTACATGACCAAAAGGACTATGACCTAAATCATGAGACAGCGCTATACATTCTGTGAGATCTTCATTTAAAGACAATTTTCTACTTATAGATCTTGCTATTTGAGACACCTCAAGAGTATGTGTTAGTCTATTTCTATAATAGTCACCTTTTTCAAACATAAATACTTGTGTTTTATCTTTTAGTTTTCTAAAGGCTGTTGAATGATAAATTCTATCTCTATCTCTTTCGTAGAGTGATCGATGATCATTTATTTCATCGTGAAGTCTTCCTTTTGAATTTTCTGGTAAAGCTGATAAATTACTGAACATATGGGAAGTATTAATATAACAGATAAAGCTATAAATAAAATTCAAGAAGTTCTAAAAGATCAAAATATGAAATATTTTAGAATCAGAGTCAAAGGTGGTGGATGTTCTGGCTTTCAGTATGTATTTAAAAGTGAAAATGTAATTAATGAAACAAAAGATCATGTATTTAATTTTAAAGATTTACAAATTTTGATCGATAAAAATTCTATGACTTTCATAAATGAGTCTGAATTAGATTATAAAGATGAATTGATAGGCTCTAGTTTCTCTATTTCAAATCCTAATGCTAAAAATTCTTGCGGCTGTGGCACATCATTTAGCGTTTAATTGTGAAAATAATTAGTTGGAATGTAAATTCTTTAAGAGCTCGAGAACCACTTATAGAAAAAATAATAAAAACAGAGGCTCCAGATATAATTTGCTTACAAGAACTGAAGATATTAGATAAAGAATACGTAGAAAATTTTTTTAATCAATTTTCATTGAAAACAGTGGCTGAAACTCAAAAAAGCTATAATGGGGTAAGTGTTTCTTGTAAAAGAGAGATTGTATTAAATGAAACTCCCTTAAGGAAGTTAAATATGACACAAGCAAGAAACAATACAGTTATTATAAAAGATAAAAATTTAGCAATCCTCAATTGCTATTTCCCTAATGGAAATCCTATAGATACAGACAAATTTACAAATAAGCTTGAATGGATGAAATTACTTTATAAAGAAATAGAAATACTTAAAAAAGAATATGAAGTTTTATTAATGGGAGATTTTAATGTTATTCCAGATGATGAAGATGCTCATGATATTAAAAAATATAAAAATGATGCTCTAGCACAACCTCAATCCAGAAAAGAATTCTATAAATTAATAAATCTAGATCTAATTGATGTGTTTAAGACTGCTCCAAAAAAACAAAGTTATACTTTTTTTGATTATAAAACTTACAAATTTGGAAAAGAGGAAGGAATAAGAATAGACTTCTTTCTTTTATCTCCATTTTTGAAAAGTAAAATAATGAAACTAAAAGTATTAAAAGAATACCGTGATATGGATAGACCCTCTGATCATTGCCCTATTCTTATAGATTTAAATATCTGAATAGGTCTTTTTTTCTAATTTACCACCAGGGTGTGTAACTGCCCCTAGGTTTGCAGGTCCAACAGTTTTCATATATTTCCATAAAGTACCTGACATAAACTCTGGTTCTTTATTAACCCATTTAGTTTTTCTATCGGATAACGTTTTTTCGTCTACATTCAAATTTAGTATATTTTTCTCTGCATCAATTTCTATTTCATCACCATCTTCAACTAACG
Source organism: uncultured Alphaproteobacteria bacterium (assembly GCA_902617485.1). Classification (GTDB taxonomy): domain Bacteria; phylum Pseudomonadota; class Alphaproteobacteria; order HIMB59; family HIMB59; genus HIMB59. The sequence continues at coordinate 119,636 of CACMXD010000001.1, forward strand.
CTATAGGCCCACAATCATAAGCCTCTGGACCTACATGGCCGATACAAAAACCTCGTGTACCTCCAGAGAACCTTCCGTCAGTAATTAAAGCTACCTCTTCGCCAAGATCTTGTCCATAAAGGGCACTAGTGGTAGATAGCATTTCTCTCATACCTGGCCCTCCTTTTGGGCCCTCGTATCTTATAATCACAACATGACCAGGTTTAATTTTACCATTTAAGACAGCGTCTAGAGCATGTTCTTCTCTATCAAAGCAAATTGCCTTTCCTTTGAACTGTAATTTTTTAAGTCCAGCTATTTTTACAATCGCACCATCAGGAGCAAGTGAACCTTTCAAACCTACCACGCCACCTGTTTTAGTAATTGGGCTACTGACAGGATAAACAACATCTTGATTTTTTGGTAACTCCACATCTTTTACATTTTCAGCTAAAGTTTTTCCAGTAACAGTCATGCATGATCCATCAATCAACCCGCCATCAATGAGTGCTTTAATTAGAACAGGAACGCCACCAACTTCATATAAATCTTTAGCTACATATTTTCCTCCCGGGGCTAAATTACCTATATAAGGTGTTGATTGGAAAATATTACAGACATCTTCCAAAGTAAATTCAATACCAGCTTCATGAGCCATAGCAGGTAGATGTAAACCTGCGTTGGTTGATCCACCTGATGCTGAAACAACTACAGCCGCATTTATTAGTGATTGTTTTGTAACAATATCCCTAGGTCTCAAGTTTTTTTCAATTAATTCCATAACTACTTTTCCACTTTCATAAGCATATTTATCTCTACTTTCATAAGGAGCTGGTGTCATAGCAGAACCTGGAAGAGCTAAACCAATAGTCTCTGAAACGCATGCCATGGTATTTGCGGTAAACTGTCCGCCACAGGATCCAGCAGATGGACAGGCAACACACTCAATGTCATGGAGTTCTTGGTCTGAAATCTTTCCTGTTGAATGTTTTCCAACAGCCTCAAAAACATCTACTATTGTTACGTCCTTATCCTTATAAACACCTGGTAATATAGATCCACCGTACATAAATACAGATGGCACATTAAGTCTTAGCATTGCCATCATTAAACCTGGCAAAGATTTATCACACCCAGCTAAACCAACTAAGGCATCATAACAGTGCCCTCTTACAGAAAGTTCAGTTGAGTCAGCTATAATCTCCCTACTAGTTAAAGAAGATTTCATTCCCTCATGACCCATAGCAATACCATCAGTAACAGTAATAGTGGTAAATTCTCTTGGTGTACCTTTTGCATCCCACACGCCTTTTTTGGCTGATTGAGCTTGGCGAGAAAGTGAAATATTGCAAGGCGCAGACTCATTCCACGTGGTTACTACACCGACAAAAGGTTGTTTAATCTGTTCTTCGGTAATGCCCATAGCATAATAAAAAGCTCTATGTGGTGCACTTTTAGGACCTACAGAAACATGTCTACTCGGTAATTTGCTTTTATCAACCATTATTGAATATTAATTAATATACTATCAATTTTAGACAATTCCATATTAATTGAACTTTGTCTCTCTTTATTTTGATCAATGAGATCTTTTGGAGCTTTTGATACAAAATTTTCATTTGATAAATTTTTATCAATCGTATTTTTTTCTTTTTCCAAAGAGCTTTTATTTTCTTGAAGTTTTTCTTTGATTTTAGATTTATCAATTTGGCTAGTGGAAATTTCAAAATCAAACTCTTTAAAAGGTAAATTAACACTATTGTCTTTATGAGATGATGAAAGTTTTTTTCTTGTTAAAAATTCAAAAGTTTTTTTATTATCTTCTAAAATTGTTTGAATTAATTGGTTTTTAGAAAAAATTTCTACAGTATCTTCTTTTTTGATTTCAAAAAGTTTTTCTATTGACCTGTATTCCTCTATAAAATCAATAAATAATTTTGTTTTAAATACATGTTCACTCTCTATTTTTAGATCAACATAGTCCCACTGATGACTCATCAAGATATCTTTATTATTTTTACCCCACAATTTTTCAGTGATAAAAGGAATCACTGGATGTAAAAGTTGCAATAAAGAATTAAATACTAAATGAAAAGTGTGATTGGTTTCATCTCTAAATTGATTGTCGTCTAAAAGATTTTTAGAAAGTTCAATATACCAGTCACAAAAAGTATGCCATGTAAAATGATATAGTTGATTAGCTACTTCATGAAAATAGTATTTCTGATAATTTTCTTGAACTTTTTTATATAGCTCTTGAAACTCATTGATAATCCAAATATTAAAAATATGGTTAGGGTTAACTTTGCCATTATCTGTAAATGGATAAATTCCTTTAAATTCAGCAAACTTATAGGCATTGGTGATTTTAGTAACGAAGTTTCTATAACCAGCTATGCGTTGCTCACTTAACCTTACATCCCTTCCAGGTGTATTTAATGATGTTAGAGTAAAGCGAAGTGTATCTGCACCATACTTGTCAATTATGTCTAAAGGATCTATGACATTACCTTTTGATTTTGACATTTTTTGACCTTTTTCATCACGAACGAGAGCATGAACATAAACAGTTTTAAAAGGTGTTTTTGACATAAATTTATTACCCATCATCATCATGCGGGCAACCCAGAAAAAGATGATATCAAAACCCGTAACTAGTACAGAATTAGGATAAAATGTATCTAATGTTTGTTCTTTGTTGGGCCATCCCAATGTAGAGAAAGGCCAAAGAGCTGAGGAGAACCAGGTGTCTAAGACGTCTTGATCTCTTTTTAAAATTATTTTATCCGCTTTATAAAAGTCTACAGCTAAATTTTTCGCTTCTTCTTCAGTTTCTGCACAAAATTCTTTTCCATCAGGACCATACCAAACTGGAATTTGATGTCCCCACCATATTTGTCGAGAAATACACCATGGTCTAATATTTTCCATCCATTGAAAGTATGTTTTCTCCCAATTTGAGGGAAAAAATTTTGTATCACCGTCTTTTACAACTTTCATTGCCTGTTTTGCTAATTCTTCAGCATTACAAAACCACTGATGAGTTAAAAAAGGTTCGACAACAGTGTTCGAGCGATCACCATAAGGTATTGTAGTTTTATAATCTTCAATTTTTTCTATAAAACCTTTTTCTTTTAGCAATTGAACAACTTTTTTTCTTGCCTCGAATCTATCTAAACCCTGAAATTCTTTTGGACAATTTTCGTTCAATGATCCGTCCTCGTTTAGAATATTTAATAGTTCTAAGTTGTGCCTTTTACCGATTTCGAAATCGTTAAAATCGTGTGCTGGTGTAATTTTAACTGCACCACTTCCCATTTCGGGATCAGAATATTCATCAAATATAAGTGGAATAGATCTTGATGTTAAAGGAATAGTAAAAGTTTCTTTTTTTAATGAAGTATATCTGCTGTCATTGGGGTTAACTGCTATAGCAACATCACCAAAAATTGTTTCTGGCCTAACTGTTGCAACAGTTATACTCTCAGAATTAGAGCTTGGATATTTTATATAGTAAATTTGGGTGCTTACATCCGTAGGAACAACTTCTAAATCAGAAATAGCTGTTTTAAATTTGGTATCCCAATTAACAAGAGCTTGATCTTTATATATCAACCCCTCTGTATATAATTTAACAAAAACCTTTCTAACTGCAGATGACAATCCGTCATCCATCGTAAATCTTTCCCTTGACCAATCACATGAACTACCAAGCCTTTTTAATTGATTTATGATTGTGGAACCTGAATATTCTTTCCACTCCCATATTTTTTCAATGAACTCTTCTCTTGTGAGATCTTTACGATAAATATTTTTCTCAGCTAAGTTTCTTTCTACAACCATTTGTGTCGCTATGCCTGCATGGTCTGTTCCAGGTTGCCAAAGAGTATTAAATCCATTCATTCGGTAATATCTTGTTAAAATATCCTGAATAGTGTTATTAAGTGCATGTCCCATATGCAACGACCCTGTTACATTTGGGGGAGGTATACAAATAGAAAAGTTTTTATCAAAATTGTATTTAGGTTTAAAACATTCTTTGTCTAACCAAAGCTGATAAATTTCATTTTCATATTCTTTTTTATTTTGAAAATCATCCATTTGCTAAAAAACAAATGGTTCGGATTGAACATATTTATAAATATAAGAAGAAGAAGCTTCATCTATAACAAACTTATTCGATTTGCCTCCTAGTTTTATATATTTAACAATCTTATGTTTAAAATCTTGGTTATCAATTATACAAACTATCTCTGCATTATCAGATGCATTTTTAATTATATTTATGGGCTCTTCATCAAGTGAACCATTAATAATAATCTTTTGGTATTTTTTAATATT
>CACMXD010000002.1:0-123859 GCA_902617485.1 uncultured Alphaproteobacteria bacterium
TCTTAAAAACTAAAATGGAAGAAGAAAATGCTCGCGCTAAGGCTGTAGAAGCTGAGGAAAAAGTAAACACCATTAGAGATGTTGAACAAGCTGAGAAGACAAAAGCTCTTGGAGTAATAGACGCTAGTAAAAATGCTGAGAGAGAAAAGTTAGCATCGATGGCTGCAAAAATTAGATATGAAATTGAAGCAGCTGGCAAAAAAGCCCTTAATGAAGCGGAAAATGCTAGAAGTGATGCAAGTAGAAGAAGTGCACTTAGACAAAAACTCGCTGAAAAAATTGAGGGTATTATTAGAGAATGGGTTAGACCAATGCAAAACATTGACTCAATTAAAGTTGTCGATGTAAATGGATTACCTGGATTTAGTCAAGGAGGAGGTGCTGAAGGAAGCGGCAACGCTGATAACCCCTCTGCGTCCTCAGGTGGATATTCCAAAAAAGGATCTTTAGCAGATAATGTTGTGAATTCTGCTCTTCGATATAGAGCACAACAGCCGTTCTTAGATAGTCTTTTAAAAGAAATTGGTATGTCGCCCGGTGAGGCAAGTAATATCAGGAATATTTTAGGTGACTACGATGATCCTAAGAAGGACAAGCATATGAGATTTGATGAACAAGCCACAAAGACACCCAGGAAAAAGAAATAGGTATAAAACATGAGTATAGATGTAAAATCCTGGGCAAAAAAATATAAAGAGCTTACCGAAAAAGATGAAACCATAAAAGCGATGGCTAAATATTATACTTGTTCATTTCTTTTCGACATGGGTAGTGTGAAAGTAATTATCGAGATGCATGATGGAAAGGTAAAAAATATTAATACCAACCCTGGAGGTTTAGATCCATATGACTTTGCATTAAGGGCATCAGAGCAAACATGGAGAGAGTTTGCAAAGCCTGTTCCAAAACCTATGTTTCATGGTATCTATGCAGCCTCATTTAGAGAAGACCTTAAAATCGAGGGCAATCATTTAGTCTTAATGCAAAATCTTAGAAACTTTACTGTTCAATTTGAATTGCTAAGACAATCAGGAGTCCCAGTATGATCAAGAGAATTGAAAGGAAAAATTTATGGCAGTAAAACATCATGACCCAATAGGTAGATACGTTACCATCGAGGTAGATGGTCAACAGTATAAAGTCTTTTATCTTTCAAATGGAAAAGGCACTCCATTAGTATGTCAGCATACTGCTGGATGCCACAATCATCAGTGGAGAGGATTACTGGAAGATGAAGAAATTACTCAAAATTATCAAGTTATCGCTTACGACCTTCCAAGACATGGTAAATCAGATCCACCTCATAATACAGAATGGTGGAAAGAGGAGTACAAATTAACAGCAGAGCATTACTGTAATTTTATTGTAGAACTTTGTAAGGCCTTAGACCTTGAAAACCCTATATTTATGGGTTCTTCTTTTGGAGGAAACGTGGCTCTTCAATTAGCTCTGAAGTATCCTAATAAATTTAAAGCTGTCATTCCTGTCGAGGCTGCGCATTATTCCCCTGGCTTTTATATTGATTGGTGGAGGCATCCTCATGCCAATGCAGCTCAAGTGTGTGGTAGTGGTGTTTGGGATTTAATGGCCCCACAATCTCCAGATATGGATAGATGGTTAACTTGGCATTATTACACTCAAGGATCAGAGGCTTTTAAAGGAGACCTTCATTTTTATTCAGTTGATCATGATTTAAGAGATGAGCTTCAAAATATCGATGGTCACAAGTGCCCTGTTATCATGCTGACTGGTACTTATGACTACCTAACCCCTCCCGAAGCAACAGAAGATACTGCCAGACAAATAAAAGGAGGAGTTTATATTGAAATGAGAGATATTGGTCATTTCCCGATGAGTGAAAACCATGAAGTCTTTAGAGTATATTTATTAGAGGCACTCAGAATTATTAAGGAAAAGACTGATTACAACTCTTAATTCAAGTTTGAGTTATGGTCGCTAATCTTTATTGGTTTTTTTTCTTTCTTGTCCTATACATAAGCTTTTGTCTTTTTTGGGGAGCTAGAACTCTTAGAAAAAATAAAACCCCTGAGGCTTACTATTTAGCAGATAGAAGTGTATCTCCTTGGGTATTCTTTTTCTCTGCAACAGTAACTACATTTGCAGGCATAACTATCATTTCTTTTCCATCATTAATTTATGCAGATGGATACTCTTTTCTAGCTACTGCTGCAATTGTAATAACAATTCCTCTCGGAAGTATACTATTTTTTAAAAGGCAGTGGATGCTAAGTAGAAAATTTAATTTTATCACTCCAGGAGAGATGTATTATAAATATTATCAAAGTAATACTCTTAGAATTGTAGTACTAATAATCGGATTATTTTTTGCTGTTCCATTTCTTGGTATAATTATTGGATCAACAGGTAATGTTGTAGAGTTTATTAGCGGAGGTGAAATAACTAGAGACTCTGCAATGTGGGCACTAACTGCCGTTGTCTTATTTTATATAGTATCTGGTGGATTTAAACCCATGGTGAGTGTAAGCGTTGTTCAATCATGGTTATTTTTTGTTTTTTTCTTAGCACTTGGTGTTGGTGTATTTAATTACTTAGGAGGTTTAAGTTTTTTTGAAGACCTATCTATGGCGAATAGCTTTATATCTTTCGGAGCTTGGGGAACTACTGGAGGTTACGGAGGCGGTGATATTTCAGGATATTTCAACGTTCCTGGTGTAATTCAGTGGGTTGCAGGTATTGGAAAAAACAACCCATTAGGAGGACCTTGGACAGCAGTTATGATTTTATCCTTTACTCTCTCTTATATGGGTATTGTGCTTTCTCCTACATTTTCGATGTGGAGCTATTCAGTAAAATCACCGAGGTCATTTTATTTTTATCAAGTTTGGGGTTCAGGTGCTGTTGTTGGAATATTTTTATTTATATTCGCCCCTTTATTAGGTGTAGGAGCACATCTTCTTGGAGCTAATAGTATTGTTAATTCAAATGGTTTTGCCATTAACCAAATATTCCCTGAGCTAAGTCTACAAAATATATCATCTTTAATTTATGTGTTTGTTGAAAGTTTCAGTAATCTCTCACCAATCATTGTTGGATTTTTAGCAATATCCATAATTGCTGCTCTTCAATCTACATTATCTGCTTTTTTAATGACCTCAGGCAGCATGGTGGCAAGAGATCTCTATAGACCATATATCGATAGTAACCCTACATGGAAAAGGGAGTTATTAGTTGCTAGGTTAGCGATGTTGTTATTAAGCTTAGCGGCACTGTATCTTGCAACTTTTTTTGAAACTTCTCTAATACTACTTGGTGGATTAGCAATCGCTTTTGGTTTCCAATTGTTTCCTGTTTTACTTGGAATGCTTTGGTTTAAATGGATCACAAGAGGTGGGGCAATTCTTGGACTCATCACCGGATTAGGTTTTGTAACTTTAGCTGAAACTTTTGGTCATAAGCTAACAGGAAATTCTCTTCCTTGGGGGCGATGGCCACTAACAATCTACTCTGGGTTATGGGGTTTATTCTTTAATGTGATTGTATGTTTTTTATCCTCTATATTTGCAAGTAATGATACAGATAAAGAACATCGAGCGTCATTTCATAATTTTTTAAATGAACATATGGGTATTCACCCATCAAGAAAAAAAATAAAATCTCTTGCTTATGTCTTCTTTTTAATTTGGGCATTCTTTTCTATCGGCCCAGGGTTAATTTTCGGAAACTTAATATTTGGTAGTGCGGATCAAAGTTATGATAATTGGGTGATGGGAGTCCCTTCACTATGGGCTTACCAAATAATTTGGTGGGTAGCGGGTATATTTCTAATTTGGTTTTTAGCCAATAAGATGGACTTATCGACTTTGCCAAAAAAACCCATACTAAATGGTGATGAACATTTGGCACCTGACGATGTTGAGGAGCAAGGAAACTATATTGACAGAATGGGAGGAGGGTATGGTTGGCCACTTATATTAATAGGTATGGCTGTGGCAACTGTAATACTTTCCGTTTATGCATTATGATGATAAAGTACTTAAAACTGAGGAGGAATAAGAATTTTTCGTATTGTGTTTCATTATTTGGAACAAAAAACTGTGCGAAAGGTTAACTATATCTAAAATAGAATTATGTCTGATTACAGCTATAAGCACCCGTCAAACGTCCAATTAAATAAAGGTCATAAACACACTGATGATTTTATTACCAAAAAATACATATTAAAAATGTTGAGAGATCCTCAAAAATTAAAATCTCTAATTGAAGAGCATAGAGCAACTCCAATTGGAAGGGCTGCTACTCGAGACCACGGCGTTATTCAGCACAGTCAAGATCTCCAAACATTATTAGATAAGTTAAGAAGAGGAAGTAAAGAAAATGGTTTTGTAACTGTTTGTTTAAGAAGGCATGAAGATTATAGAGTTGGAATAACAACAGGAGTTAGAGGTGAGCCAGTTGAAATTACTGAAGACTCTTATTCATCTGAGGAAGCATGTGAACATGCAATATTTTTAAAAAGAATTAACAGACTACTTGAGGAGTATAGCGGGGAAGAGTAATGTTAAAAATAACAGGTTATAGTGATAAGTACTCAGCTCACCCTGGCGAAGAGGTTAAATTTTATATTAATGCTGAATACAATGACAGTTATGAAGTTCAATTAGTCCGCTTAATACACGGTGATACAAATCCTGAAGGCCCAGGATATAAAGAGGCCGAAATAGATGCTAGTTGTAATGGAACCTATCAAGGGAAAAACCAGAGAATACATGGTGGATCATATATCATCATGCCCCAACACGATAATTTAAATTTAGAAAGCTTCACTATGCAGGCTTACATTTTCCCAACCACCCCTGACAAAGGCAGACAAGGAATTTTCACTAAATTTAATGAAGAAGAAAAAAAAGGCTATGGCCTTTTCGTTAATGATGAAGGCTGTTTATCTGTAGAAATTGGTGATGGCTCTCAGGTTGTTACTGTCTCCTCAGAAAAAAAGCTTTTAAGAAAGGTCTGGTATCTGGTTATTGCAACATTTGATGCTCAATCGAGAAGGCTTACCCTTCATCAAGAACCTAGAGTTACATCTACAAATGGTGGCTTGGGTATGGCTATTTTGAATCCAATTGAAGAAACCTCAGCTATTATTGAGACCACTAGCTCAGTTTTACCTGCTGCTAATGACGCTCCGTTGCTAATTGCTGCCACAACACTCAACAATAGATCAGGCAGATATATTTCTGGCGGACATTTTAAAGAGGTACCTCACCCTATTGAATTACCTGAACAAACAAAGACATTTAATGGAAAGATAGACAGACCTAGATTATCTAATATTGCGCTATCGAAGGCTGAAATTGAAACACTTGCATCAAGCTATGATGAGTGTAATACAACTGTCAGGTCAACAGTCGTAGGTGCCTGGGATTTTCATGCGAATATTGGCAAAAACATTGCCTCAACAAAGATTGTTGATACTTCTCCAAATAATCACCACGGATTTATTATTAATATGCCAAACAGAGGTATGACAGGACATAACTGGACAGCGGATGAAATGGTTTTCCATCATAAACCTGAGGAATACGGTGCAATTCATTTTCATGACGATGATATAGACGATGCAAGATGGGATGTAGACTTTACTTTAAAAGTACCTGAGGGGTTAAAAAGTGGTGTCTACGCTGCAAGACTAAGAGTAGACGGACGAGAGGAATCAGAAAATGAGGACTATATTCCATTTTGTGTTAAACCTCCCAAGGGGACAGCAACTGCAAAAACTTTATTCTTATTGCCTACTAATAGTTACATGGCTTACTCCAATGATAATCTTGGAACCAACTCTGTGGTAGCACAATTGCTTGCAGGTAAAGTGCCTGTGCTTGAGCCAGCAGATTTATATTTAAATGAACATAGAGAATACGGGCTATCAACTTATTCACTTCACTCAGACGGACATGGTGTATCAATATCATCAAGACTAAGGCCAATCCTTAATATGAGACCAAAATACAGACATTGGCTTTCTCCTTCATTATGGCAACTCAATGCCGACTTACATCTTACTGATTGGCTAGAAGAAAAAGGTTTTGATTTTGATGTTCTGACAGACGAGGATTTGGAACATGAAGGTATAAATTTATTAAATCGTTATAAAGTTGTGATGACCGGAAGTCACCCTGAGTATTCATCTGAGAAATATATGGATGCTCTAGAGTCATATCAAATGCAGGGTGGTAGATGTTTTTATCTAGGGTCAGATGGATTTTATTGGATTAGTGAGTATCATCCTGACAACCCTAATATTACCGAAGTTCGAAAAGGTGAAGCAGGCACAAGAGCATGGACATCTAACCCAGGTGAATACAATAATGCTTTTGATGGTAAATATGGAGGTATGTGGAGAGCTCGAGGAAGAATACCTTCTAAAGTTTGTGGGTTAACTTTTACATCTTATGGATTTGACGTGTCCTCATACTACAAAAGAGAAGAAGATAGTTTTAAACCTGAATGTTCGTGGATCTTTGAGGGGATTGGAGCAGATGAGGTGATTGGTGATTTTGGTTTAGTTGGTGGAGGAGCTGCCGGTTTGGAGTTAGACAGATACGACTTAGAATTTGGAACCCCACATAATGCTTATTATTTGGCTCGCTCGCAGGATCACTCTAATATGATGTTGCAAGTTAACGAGGAAATACACTTTGCTGTTCGTGGTTACTATGGTGGTGGTCATGAAAATCCAATGGTCAGAGCTGATATGATTTACTATAAAACACCTAACAATGGAGCAATGTTTGCACCAGGGTCTTTGGCTTGGTGCGGTAGTCTCTCACACAATAATTACAATAATAATGTCTCTAGAATAATGGAAAATACGCTTAAAGGTTTCTTAAAGGACGGGCCTTTACCTTAAACTATGAAAAAACAAAATATGCAGGAGATTCCATGGGGGAAAGAGACACTTGGCGCTCTGGATACTCCGTTAAATGAATTAGAAAAAAAAGCACTTCAAAATCTAGACATCGATAAATTAAACGATATGGCAGAGTGCCTTTTTGCTTTGAATAATAGACATTATGGTCCTATTCCTGGGACATATATGGTCATGTGTGTTGAACCCGGTAAAACCTGGTGTGTTGGACAGCTCAGTGCTGATAGAGCAAAACCTTTTGTTCTTTTTCCTGAACTTGTTTTCGACTCAGTTGAAAAAGCAACAAAAGCTGCCGAAGCTCTTAAGGCTGAAAAAGCTGAGAGCGTACCCTGTAGAAATATCTAACGACATGGCTAAAGCCAATGTCATGATTGATAATCAAAAAACTAGAGTTACAGAGTGGTCTTTTGAAGTTGGGGACTCAACTGGCCAGCATATTCATGAACACGATTATGTGGTAGTACCCTTGTTAGATGGGGAGCTAAAAATTGTTAATCATGATGGTGAGGAGACAATTTCAAAACTAGCAAAAGGTGGATCCTACTTTAGAGAAAAGGGAGTTAACCACAATGTATTTAATAACAATGATTTTATTTATAAATTTATTGAGATAGAATTTAAGTAGATGGAAAAAAAATTAAGCGTTAGTTATAAAAAATCTGACTTAGATCAATTTGATAAAATTATTACAAATAAACAAACAGATCAAAAAGTAAAAGAATATTCCATAAAAGAAGCAATTGAAGAGTCAAAAAAAGAATATAGTCACTTAACGAACTCACAAGTTTCTACTGAAATGAGGCTCTATATGTTCCAGACTGGAACTTTAAAAACGAAAATGAAATATATTAAAATGAATCAATCTAATGAGGACTTTGAGATACCTGTTCCATGGTTTTTGATAAGACACCCAAAAGGGGATGTGGTCATTGACGGAGGCAATGCAAAAGAGGTCAGTGAAGATAAACATGCTCATTGGGGTTCTGTTGTTGCGGCTTATGATCCAATTATGGGAAAAACAGAAAATTGTATTGATCAGCTTAACTCTATTGGGGTTAATCCAGCAGGTATAAGATATGTCTTACATTCTCATCTTCACCTCGATCACTCAGGTGGTGTTGGAAGGTTTCCTAATGCAACACACCTAGTTCAACAGAAGGAATATGATTATGCCTTTAATCCTGATTGGTTCTCGAAGCCCGCATATATTAGAAAAGACTTTGATAAACCCGGAATTAATTGGAAATTTTTAAGAGATAAAAATGATGACTTTTATGACTTATATGGCGACGGATCAATAATTGTAATTTTTACCCCGGGGCATGCACCGGGCCATCAGTCTTTTTTAGTAAATTTACCAAATTCAGGTTATGTATTGCTTACTATAGATGCAGCTTACACAATGGATCATTGGAACAATTTAACACTACCAGGTCTTGTTTGCTCTGCTGTTGACGTTGTTGACTCTGTAAAAAAACTCAAAAAAATTGCAAAAGACAAAAATGCTACAGTAGTCACTGGGCATGACCCGCATGCTTGGGAAGAATTTAAAAAAGCCCCAATGTTTTATTACGACTAATTTATGTCTGACTATTTCAAAGATATACCTACGATTAAATATGAAGGTAGAGACTCCACAAATCCACTTTCATTTAAATTTTATGATGCTAATAAAAAAATTCTAGGAAAAACATTAGAGGAACATCTGAGAATGGCAGTATGTTACTGGCACACCTTTAATTGGCCGGGGGGTGACCCTTTTGGAGGACAGACTTTTTTAAGACCATGGATGGAAGCAGGAGATAAAATAGAACAAGCAAAAGATAAGCTCAATAATGCATTCGAATTTTTTGAAAAATTAGGAATACCATATTTCTGTTTTCATGATGTAGATATTGCTCCAGAGGGTGAAAGTTTTTCAGAGACAGAAAAAATTCAAAAAACTATTATTGATGAAATTTCAAAAAAACTTGAAACAAGTAAAGTAAAACTTCTTTGGGGAACAGCAAATTTATTCAGCCATCGCAGGTACATGTCTGGTGCTGCTACTAATCCTGATCCTGATGTTTTTCAATATGCAGCTGCTCAAGTGAAGATGTGTATGGAAAATACAATGTTTTTAGGTGGACAAAATTATGTTTTATGGGGAGGTAGAGAGGGTTACGAAACAATTCTAAATACTAATATGAAACAAGAATATGATCAGCTTGGTAGATTTTTGAACATGGTAGCTGAGCATAAGCACAAAATTGGTTTCAAGGGTTTACTTCTGATTGAGCCTAAACCCCATGAGCCAACGAAACATCAATATGATTTTGACTCTGCTAATGTTTTTGCATTTCTTCAAAAATATGGTTTAGAAAGAGAATTCAAGCTAAATATCGAACAAAATCACGCTATTTTAGCAAAACATTCATTCGAGCACGAGATTGCATATGCACTTTCCAATGACATCTTTGGGAGTATTGATATTAACAGAGGAGACTATTTAGTAGGATGGGACACAGACCAATTCCCAAACAATGTAGAAGAATTAGTTTTGCCTTTTTACTACATTTTTAAAAATGGTGGTTTTTCCTCAGGAGGTCTTAACATGGATGCTAAGATTAGAAGACAATCAATAGATCCTGAGGATCTATTCTATGCACATATTGGCTCTATGGATACTTGTGCTAGAACTCTTATTGCTGTTGAAAAAATGATTAATGATGGTAGTTATGAAAATTTTTTAAAACAAAGATATAAACAGTGGGCATCTGAAAAACAACTCATGACTTCAATGTCTCTTGAAGATATTCATAAAAATGTCATTGCTAAAAATATAAACCCTCAACCAAAGTCCGGTCGCCAAGAATATCTTGAAAATCTAATTAATTCTTTTGTCGATTGAGTCGATGAAAATTACAAAATTTCTATTTGATTTAGGTAATGTTTTTTTTGATTGGGATCCACATTATGTATTTAAAAATATCATTCCTGATCAAACTAAAAGAGAATATTTTATGAATACAATCGCGTTCCCTCATTTAGATATGAGATGCGATGCTGGAGTAAAAATTGATGACGCAGTAAAAGATGCAATAAAAAACTTCCCTAATTATGAGAATGAAATAAAGCAATACTATCCAAATCACAGGAATATGGTTAACGGGGTTTATCAAGATACAGTTGATATTTTTCGAAAAATAAAATCAAGTGGTTATCCCTGCTATGTCTTGTCAAACTGGTCAGATGAGACTTATGAGGGTATGGAAGATCAACACCCATTCTTGAAAGAATTTGATGATAAAATTATCTCTGGTAGAGAGTTTTTAGTAAAACCAGACCCTGAAATTTATAAATTAGCGATTTCAAGATTTAATTTAACACCTGAACAAACTCTTTTCATTGATGATCGTATTGAAAATATTGAGGCAGCGCAATCACTTGGCTTTCAAACTATTCATTTAACTGACCCACTGACAATAAAAAGTCAAATAGCAAATCATATAATTGTTTAAATTAGACAATAAAATAGGCCTAGGATTGGCTTCTCTTGGGAGGCCCGGATATATAAACATTGGTCATAGTTCAGATTTAGGCAGCGACATATCAAAAAATTCTATGAGATCTCATTGTCACGAAGTACTTAGTCATGCTTACAAGAGAGGTATTCGATATTTCGATGCGGCAAGGGTATATGGAGATGCTGAGGAATTTTTATCTAGTTGGATTAAAGCTCAAAAACAATTTGATGGTTTTGTGGGATCTAAGTGGGGCTATGAATATTTAGCAAATTGGGAAGTTCAGGCAGATCAACATGAAAGAAAAGATCACTCAGTTGAATTTTTAAAACAACAATGGGTGGAGACAAGACTTAATTTAGGAAAAAGTATTGATCTTTACCACATTCATTCTGTCAATTCAGAAAGTAAAGTCTTAGATGATATTAATGTTCTAAAGGAGCTTGAGACAATAAAAAAAAATGGAATAGAAATAGGAATCTCAACAAGTGGCCCAGATCAAGAGAAAACTATTAATGACCTTTTAATTAAGAATGAAAAACTTAATCTATTTTCTTATTTACAAACGACCATTAATATCTTTGACCAATCTTGTATTTCCATTTTAAAAGAAGTATCTGAAAAAAAGATCAATGTAATTGCAAAAGAGATTTTCTCAAATGGAAGACTAACTAATTCAAATAAAGAATTTCATCAAAACAAAATTAAAGAATTAAAGTCAGTTGCCTCATCTATGGATTTAACTTTGGAGCAATTGTCTTATCTCTGGGTTTATCGACTACCGTTTGTTAAAATTTGTCTAACAGGAGCATCAACAATCAAACAGTTGGATGAAAATTTAAGTTGTCTTGAAAAAATAGATACCGAATTGCCCTCTCTTGAGTCTTTTAGCCTGTCCACTCAAGATTATTGGGAAACACGTAAAAAACTAAGTTGGAATTAATTGAAACTTACCCAGCTTGAATTTGATGAGCTAGAGGCGATTGACCTTTCGATAAATTTAATACCTTCAAGTCCATCTTCTACACTTGGAAAATGGTGATTTTCCTCATTAAATTTGCCATTTTTCTGATCAATTAGCGCATTAGCTACATCTGTATAGATATTTGCGAAGCCCTCTAAATATCCCTCGGGGTGTCCAGCAGGAATTCTAGTAACATCTCCTGCATCGCTCATAGCACCTGATCCACCCCTTGTAATTTTTTGTTTGGGTTCTCCAAATTTTGTAAAGTAAAGGTAATTTGGATCTTCTTGACACCATTCTAGTCCGGCCTTATTACCATAAATTCTTATTTGTAAATGATTTTCATTTCCTGGGGCTACTTGAGAAGACCAAATAGTACCTTTTGCTCCTCCTTTAAATCGTATCGATATTTGAGCATTATCATCTAATTTTCTCCCAGGCACAAAAGATGTTAACTCTGCAGATATCTCCTCTGTATTGAGATCAGTTATAAACCTAATCAGATTGTAAGCATGAGTTCCAATGTCACCAATACATCCACCAGCACCTGATTGATTAGGATCAGTTCTCCAAGAGGCCTGTTTGTTTCCCCCATCATTAATTCTATTTTCTAAATCTTCGGTCAGCCAATCTTGAGCATACTCTGTTTGAATTACTCTTATTTCACCTAAGTCACCTCTCTTACAAAGAGCTCTGGCATTCCTAATCATGGGATAACCAGTGTAGTTATGAGTTAAAGCAAAAAGAACATTATTGTCTTTTTTACATTTTATTAGTTCCTCACATTGATTAACATTCATGGCGAGGGGTTTGTCACAAATTATGTTAAAGCCTTTCTCCATGAAAGCTTTAGCGATCGGATGGTGCATATGATTTGGTGTCACTATGGCTACAGCATCTATTTTATCCTCTCTGATCAATTCTTTTTCGACCATTTCAAGGTAGTCCTTATAATTCCTTTCATCTGCTATTCCGATATCTCTGCCAGAGGCTTGAGCTTTTTCAGGATTAGATGAAAAGGCACCAGCGACCAGTTCAAAGCGGTCATCAATTCTAGATGCAATACGGTGAACCTCTCCAATAAATGCACCTGAGCCGCCACCAACCATTCCTAATTTTAATTTTTTGGTCATTTTATCATTCAATTCCAAGCATTTTTTTGTTTGCATCTTGATCAGTGCCAGCATCAGCAAAATCATCGAAAGCATTCTCGGTAACTCTAATTAAATGATCTTTAATAAATACAGAACCCTCTTTAGCTCCGTCTTCAGGATGTTTCAAAGCGCATTCCCATTCTAAAACAGCCCATCCATCAAAGCCGTAAGTAGTAAGTTTGGAGAAAATTGACTTGAAATCGACTTGCCCATCTCCTAAAGATCTAAATCGACCTGCTCTGTTCTTCCAAGATTGAAATCCACTATAGACCCCTTGCTTACCAGTGGGATTGAGTTCTGCGTCTTTGACATGAAACATTTTTATTTTCTCGTGATAAATATCAATATGCTGCAAATAATCTAAATGCTGCAAAACAAAGTGGCTAGGATCATATAACATGTTGCAGCGCTCATGATTGCCTACTTTATCTAGAAACATTTCAAAAGTTATTCCATCAAAAAGATCCTCGCCTGGATGAATTTCATAACATAAATTCACCCCACACTCATCAAATTCATTAAGAATAGGTTTCCACCTTTTAGCCAGTTCATCAAATGCAGTTTCAACTAACCCTTCTGGTCTTTGAGGCCATGGATAAACATATGGCCAAGCCAATGCTCCTGAAAAAGTAACATGTTCAGTCAATCCAAAATTTTTTGAAGCTTTAGCAGCCATCATTAATTGATCGACTGCCCATTGCTGCCTTGCAGATGGATTCCCTCTAACCTCTGAGGCTGCAAAACCATCAAATACTGAGTCATATGCAGGATGAACAGCTACAAGCTGACCTTGGAGATGCGTCGATAGCTCAGTTAGATTTAAATTAAAACTTTTAAGAGTCCCTTTTATTTCGTCACAGTAATCTTTGCTTTCAGATGCCTGTTTTAAATTAATTAACCTCTCATCCCAACTAGGTATCTGAACACCTAAGTATCCCAAATCACTAGCCCATTTTGAGATATTCTCTAAATTGTTAAACGGAGCATCATCACCTGCAAATTGAGCTAAAAATATAGCTGGACCTTTAATAGACATCGCTTAACCCCCCTCCTGCGACAAACTATAATATTACAGTTAACTGTTTTTTAAAATGTTTTTAAAACTATGAATAATCTGCATTTATAAATATGTAAAAAGACTGTATAATTAGCTAGTTTTGTTATTAAAAAGGAGGAATAATAACATGAAAAAAATACTATCTGTATTTCTAGTTCCTGTTTTTGCCTTACTTTTTTCTTTGAATGCTAAATCTGAGTCTTTGACTTTGGGCTGGGCCGCTTGGGATCCTGCTAATGCCTTACAAGAACTAAGTAAAGAATTTACAGCTGAAACAGGCGTTGAAATGAACTTCGAATTTGTGCCATGGCCAAATTTTGCTGAGAGAATGCTTAACGAGTTAAACAACCAAGGTAAAACTTTTGACTTGTTAATTGGTGACTCACAGTGGATTGGACAAGGTGCTGAATATGGTCACTATGTTAAGTTAAATGATTTCTTTGATGCTAACGGAATTTCAATGGATGATTTTAACCCAGCAACTGTTTACGCATATTCAACATGGCCAAAAGGATCACCTAACTATTACGCTCTTCCAGCAATGGGTGATGCTTTAGCATGGGCTTATCGAAAAGACTGGTTTGATAGACCAGAGCTTCAAGCTGAATTTAAAAGTAAGCATGGATATGATCTAGGTGTTCCAAAAACTTGGGATGAGTTATATGACATGTGTACTTTCTTCCAAGGAAGAGAAATTGATGGACAAGTAAGATATGGTGCAGCTATCAATACAGAGCGTGGATCTGAAGGTATCACTATGGGTGTAACAGCAGCCATGTATGCATGGGGTATGCAGTACGAAAATCCTGATAACCCATACGAGATGGATGGTTACTTCAACTCAGATGCTTCTGTAGAGGCTGTTGAATTTTATAGAAAAATGTATGAAGACTGTGCACCTCCAGGGCATTCAGATGCTTATATGGTCGCAAATCTTGATGCATATAAATCAGGACAGGTTGCATTTCAAATGAACTGGTATGCTTTCTGGCCTGGCGTTTCTAAAGAAGACAGTGACGGAAGAGTTTCTGGTTTCTTTGCTAACCCATGTCAAAACGTATGTGCAGCTACTCTTGGTGGTCAAGGTATCTCAGTTGTGAGTTACTCTGATAAACAAGACTTGGCTCTTGAATACATGAAGTGGTTTGCAAAGCCAGATATTCAACAAAAATGGTGGGATTTAGGAGGATATTCATGCCATATGGATGTTCTTGGATCACCTGATTTCGTTGACTCAGCTGTGTACGCACAAGGCTTCCTTGACTCAATGGGCATCGTCAAAGACTTTTGGCAAGAGCCTACATTTGTTGAATTAATGCTTCCAATGCAGGAGAGAATTCATGACTACGTTGTGAATGGAAAAGGTTCTGCAAAAGACGCATTAGACAAAATCATTGATGATTGGACTGAAGTCTTCGAAGACGACGGTAAAATTTAATCACTAAATTAATATAAAGGGTGGGATTAATCCCACCCTTCAATCTAAAACATATATGAAAAGTGCTGTTAAAAAGTTCAAAGGCTTATCTGATAAAGCAATAGCCTGGATTTTCATAGCACCAACTTTAATTCTATTACTTGCTATAAATATTTATCCTCTTATCTATGCCATAAGAATGTCATTCACCAATTTTTATGCCAATAAAATAGGTAGAGAAGTAAAATTTGTGGGTTTAAAAAACTATAAAAAGATTTTAGGAAAAGAAGAGATATGGGAAAAGATGCAGATAACTGCCCACTTCGTTTGTTGGACATTAGTCTTACAAGCATTAATTGGATTGGGTCTTGCTCTTCTTTTAAACAAAAAATTTAAAGGTAATGAACTACTCACTACTTTAATAGTTTTACCAATGATGCTTTCCCCTGCAGTCGTAGGAGTATTTTGGACTTACTTATATAATCCTCAAGTAGGTTTGTTTAATTACGTAGTTAATTTTTTCTATGACTTTGGTATTTTTGATATGATTGGTTCAAGCACTTTAGCCCCTTGGTCAATTGTGATTGTCGATACATGGATGTGGACACCTTTTACCATGTTAATTTGTCTGGCAGGATTAAGATCAATCCCAAATTATTTGTACGAGGCTGCAGAAGTTGACCGAGCTAGTAAGTGGCAGCAATTTATCCATATAACATTGCCATCTGTCCTTCCTTTTCTACTTCTTGCATTATTATTTAGAGGGATCGAGAATTTCAAAATGTTTGATCTGGTCGCTGAGCTTACTTCAGGGGGTCCAGGATCGGCGACTGAACTAGCATCAATCAATTTAAAACGTGAAGCATTTGAAAAATGGAAAACAGGTTACAGTTCTGCTTTTGCTGTAATATTATTTGTCACCATTTTCGGCTTTGGAAATGTGTATGTAAAAGTTATGAACAAAATTAAAGAGCGATAATGGACACTTCAAGATCACCACTAGAGGCAACAGGATTTTCAAGAAAATTAGCTGCTACTATCATCATCGTTTACATGATTGTAACACTTATACCGATCACATGGATGGTTGCCACAAGCTTTAAAAGTGTTGATAGTGCTATCTCTTACCCTCCAGAGGTCTTTTTTGAGCCATCTTTAGAGGGTTATGTGAATTTATTTACAAATCGATCAAGACAACCCAAGGATTATTTGGACTCTCTTCCACCACCAGATACATGGTATGAGGAGTTAGTTCGCAGTAGAGAAATGGTCATAACAGGACCATCAAAATTTTTACCGAGGTATTCCAATTCTTTGATAATTGGATTTGGTGCAACGTTCTTTTCGGTATTTTTAGGCTCCTTAGCTGCCTACGCTCTTTCAAGATTTAAAGTCCCACTGAAAGATGATTTATTATTTTTTATTTTATCTACGAGAATGTTCCCACCAATAGCAGTGGCAGTGCCTATATTTATTATGTATAGAAAACTTGGTCTCGGTGATACTCATGTTGGCATGATTATTCTGTACACTGTTGTAAATTTAAGTTTGTCAGTTTGGCTGTTAAAAGGCTTTATGGATGAGATACCGAGAGAGTATGAGGAGGCTGCGATGATAGATGGTTACTCTAGAATGCAAGCATTTTTTAAAGTAGTCCTTCCGCAAGCAACTACAGGTATTGCAGCAACAGCAATTTTCTGCATGATATTTTCGTGGAATGAATATGCATTTGCTGTTTTACTAACACAATTTAATGCGCAAACTGCACCACCATTTATCCCAACAATTATAGGAGAGGGTGGTCTTGATTGGCCTGCTATTGGAGCAGGGACAACATTATTTTTAATCCCAGTGATGATATTTACAGTTGTATTGAGAAAGCATCTTCTAAGGGGAATAACATTTGGAGCAGTAAGGAAATAATGGCTGAGAAAAAAAGTTTATTGAGAAGAATTTTTAGAAGATCCATTTGGGAAAATGCATCAACTGTTTTAATTTTATTGGGTGTATTTATGTTGATGCAGCCTTTTGCTATGTGGATGTATACATATTCCTTTATCGTTATTTTGGTGGGAACTATCGGATTTGTGATCACAAGTCATTTCCCAGATTAGCCATGGCAGAAATAGAAATTAAAAATTTACATAAATCTTTTGGAGATTTCGTAGCAGTGAAAAATTCCAATCTTATTATTGAAAATAAAGAATTCTTCGTTTTACTCGGCCCTTCAGGTTGTGGAAAAACTACCACTTTGAGAATGATTGCTGGTTTAGAGCTACCAACTTCTGGAAATATATATTTAGATAAGGAAGATGTGGGCTATCTAAGGGCCTCTCAGCGAGATATAGCCTTTGTTTTTCAGCTTTTTGCACTCTATCCACACATGAATGTAAGAAATAATTTGGCTTTCCCACTGAAAATGCAAAAGCTCTCACGAAGCGAAGTAGATGCTAAAGTTCTGGAAGCTGCAAAACTTCTCAGAATTGATCACTTATTAAAATCAAAAGTATCCTCTTTAGCAGGAGGTGATCGTCAACGTGTTGCACTTGGAAGAGCACTAGTCAGAAGACCTAAAGCATTTTTAATGGATGAGCCTTTGGGCACACTTGATGCAGAATTTAGAGAATTGATGTGTTTGGAATTAAGAAAACTCCACGATGATATTGATGCAACTACAGTTTATGTAACGCACGATCAACAAGAGGCAATGTCGATGGCTGATCGAATAGCAGTAATGAATGAGGGAGTGGTGTTGCAAGCAGACTCACCAAAAGTTATTTATAATAAACCCAAAACAAAATTTGTTGCCAATTTTATTGGATCACCAGGAATGAACTTCATACCAATAAATGAAAAAATTTCACCAAGTCAATCAAGTATTAAATTATTAGACTCTTCATTAAATATCCCCGAACAAAAAGAGGGAACAGACTCCAATGAAAATTTTTTAGGTGTAAGGCCAGAGAATTTAAAATTAGTTTCTGAAAATGGTGTAAAAGGCAATGTCTTTGGTGTTGAATATTTAGGTTCAAGAAAAATTCTTACAATTGAAACTCAACTCGGAAATATAAAAATTAGAGTTGATAGTGACACACAAGTTAATATTAATGAGCAAATTCAATTTGATACTCTTAATAATAACCAAATAATTTTTGATGGTTCAAATGATAAGGCACTTCAAAGTGAGTTTATGAGTTAATGTCTAAAGTAGAACTACAAAATATTACTAAAATATATGATAAAACTATTAAGGCTTTAGATGATATTAGCTTTACAGTAAATGATGGAGAGTTTTTTGTATTATTGGGTCCAACCGGTGCAGGTAAAACAACAACATTAAGATCAATAGCAGGTTTAGAAAAAATTGATAAAGGAAAGATCCTTTTTGATGATGAAGATTTTTCAGATGCTCAGCCAGCAGCAAGAGACACAGCGTTTGTATTTCAACAATACTCTTTATACCCTCATTATAAGGTTTACGACAATTTAGCTTTTCCTCTTCGATCTCCTCTTAGAAAAATCCCAGAAGATAAGATTAGAGAAAAAGTCACAAAAATAGGGGAAATGTTGAAGATTTCAGCTAAATTAGACAATAAAGCTACTGAATTATCAGGCGGAGAAATGCAGAGAGTTGCGATAGGTCGTGCTCTAGTCAGAGACCCAAGTATATATTTAATGGATGAACCCCTTTCATCCCTTGATGCGAAATTAAGGGAAAGTTTGAGAGTCGAACTAAAAAAAATCCAATTAAATTTAGGCTCCACAATTCTCTACGTCACGCATGATCAAGCTGAAGCCACAACTATGGCAGATCGCATCGGAGTATTAGAAAATGGTAAGATCGCCCAGATTGATAAACCAGAAGATATATACAATAATCCAAAATCTATTTATGTTGCAAATAGATTAGGCTCACCAAAAATTAATATTCTCAACAGAACTTCTTTAAATACTTCATCACCAGATAAAGCAAGTCAACTTGGTCTAAGACCTGAGCACATTAAGATAGGAGAAGGTGAACTTTCAGGCTCAATTAAAACTGTTGAGTCTCTCGGTGCAGAAACTGTGGTAGAGCTAGATTTTAATGGAGCAGAAATTTTATCCTTATATCAAGGAGCATTCCAAGGACAAAAAGGGGACAAAGTAAATTTTGCAATAGATCAAAATAAAATTTTATTTTTTGACGAAAAAGGAATGAGCGTGCAATGAGTGTTAATTTTTTAATCCATAGAGCAAAAGAAATTCAAGCTGTAATTGATGCAAATGCAAGTGAAATAGAAAAATTGGACCAAGAAATAGGAGATGGGGATCATATTTTTAATGTCCAAAGAGGGATCAAGCTGGTTATAGAATTAGAAGCTGTAATTAAAGATTTGCCAATGTCTAAAGCTCTAAACCAAATAGCAATGAAAGTTTTATCTGGTATTGGTGGCTCATCTGGAGCCCTGTTTGGCACATTGTTTATGACCATGGCCAAAGGAAACGATATCGATAATGGTGTTGATTATAAAAAGGCAATCGAAATTTTTGCAGATGGCGTGGAAGCTGTAAAACAAAGAGGTAAAGCAGATGTAGGAGAAAAAACAATGATGGATGTTCTCATACCTGTATCTAACTGCCTTAAAAAAGGTGTCGAGGATAATAAACATGTTAAAGAGATACTTAATGAAGCTATAGAAGTGGCGGAAAAAGGGATGTTTTCAACAAAAGATCTTTTAGCTACAAAAGGGAGAGCTTCTTTTTTAGGAGAGCGAGCGAAAGGTCATATCGATCCTGGAGCTAGGTCTTCACAATTAATGATAAAAACTGTCTGTGAGTCAGTGTTAAATAGTTAGGAGGATACTATGAAAAAATTTATGAATTCAGCGGATGATTTTCTAAAGGAGAGTTTGCAAGGTTTTGGTGCTGCGCATCAAGATATTGTTAACTGCCACTACGACCCCAACTTCATCACCAGAGCCACTCCCACAAAAGAGAGAAAAGTAGCTCTGATCAGTGGAGGAGGGAGTGGACACGAACCCATGCATGGTGGCTTAGTCGGCTATGGTATGCTGGATGCAGCCTGCCCTGGATTTGTTTTTTCATCACCCACACCTGATCAAATGTTAGCTGCTGCTGAAAAAGTAGACAGCGGAGCTGGAGTTTTATTTATCGTTAAAAACTATTCTGGAGATGTAATGAATTTCCAAATGGCAGCTGAGATGATGCAAGGTCCAAATGAGTCTGTATTGACAAATGATGATGTTGCTGTGGAGGACTCTTCATTTACAACTGGTAGAAGAGGTGTTGCTGCTACTGTTGTTGTTGAAAAAATAGTTGGTTCTTTAGCTGAGCATGGAGGTAGCTTACAAGAATGTAAAGCCTTAGGGGATAAGGTAAATAAAAATTCAGGTTCTATGGGAGTTGCATTTTCAAGCTGCACTGTCCCAGCTGCAGGAAAACCAAATTTTGATATAGGTGATGATGAAATGGAATTTGGTGTTGGAATTCATGGTGAACCTGGAAGAAGAAGAGATAAAATGAAATCTGCGCAAGAGATTACAAACGAGTTATTAGAAGCAATTAACGAGGACTTAAAGCCTGAGGCAAATGAAGAAATTCTTTTATTCGTCAATGGAATGGGGGGTACCCCTTTAACAGAGCTATACCTAATTTATGATAATGCTAAAAACATGTTAGACAAAAAAAATATAAAGATTTCAAGGTCTTTGGTTGGAAATTTTTGTACTTCTCTTGAAATGCAAGGAGCTTCAATTACCCTTACTAAACTAGATGAAGAACTTGTAAAGCATTGGGATTCAAATGTTCACACCGCTGCGATGCGTTGGGGAATGTAATAAAAGTTCATAAAATTTAAATAATTAATTCAAACAATTTTCATAATTGGAACTGAAAATTTTAATTATGTTTAAATATGTTTTTAAAGGAATTCCCTTTTTACTCTTACTAATACCAAATTTGGTATTAGCAGAAAAATTAACCATTTTACATATCAACGACCATCATTCTCACTTAGAAGCTAACAGCAGAATGAGTTTGGATTTAGATGGTGAGACAACTAGGACAAAATCAGGTGGGTTCCCCGCTGTTGTAACTAAGATAAAAGAACTGAGATTGGAAAACCCAAACTCACTCACTCTTCATGCTGGAGACGCAACGAATGGTACGCTGTATTTCACTTTATTTGAAGGTGAAGCAGACGCAGCTTTAATGAATGTAGTATGTTTTGATGCCTTCGTGGTGGGTAATCACGAATTTAATAATGGCGATCAAGGATTGGTAACGTTTCTTGACTACCTCAATGAGGGAAACTGTCAAACACCAGTTCTCGGAGCTAACGTTCAACCTGAAGTCGGTATTTCTCCTTTAGCCAAATCATCTAGGGATGATTACATCCAGCCTTACACCATCGTTGAGCGCAACGGAGAGAAAATTGGAATTATTGGTATTGTTATCTCTAAAAAAACAAAGATCTCCTCTAATCCTGATGACAACACAATGTTTTTAGATGAAGTATCAACAGCCCAAAAATATACTGATGAACTCAACTCTCAAGGGGTGGATCGAGTTATTTTACTCTCTCACTTTGGATATGAGAACGACCTAGCGCTCGCCCAAAAGACATCTGGTATCGATATTATTGTTGGGGGTGACTCTCATAGTCTATTAGGTGACTTAAGTGACTTAGGATTAAAACCTAGTGGTTCTTATCCGACCATGGTTAATGACGCGTCTGGCAACGATGTTTGTGTGGTAACTGCTTGGGAGTACTCTCAAATCGTAGGAGAACTTCACGCCGAATTTGACGGTCAGGGTAACATTACTTCCTGTATGGGAACGCCACATATGATGCTTGCTGACTCGTTTAAAAGAAAGAACGCAGATGGTGAAAGAGTAGAAATTGAGGAGGGGTACCGTGATGCTGTATACAGTGTTATTAAAGTGAACCCATCCTTATCCATCGTTGAGCCAGATGCGGACGCCCAAGCTCTACTAGCTAGTTATTCCTCTAAAATCGATGAATTTAGTTCTGAGATTATTGGTAGTGTGAGCGAGGATCTTTGTTTAGAGAGAATTCCAGGTCAAGGAAAATCTAAAATGTGTGACCCTTCAAAGACAGCACAGAATGGATCGGATATCTCGAATATCGTCGCTCAAGCATTTAGAGAAATGTCAAACTTAAGTGACATCGCTATTCAAAATGGTGGTGGTACACGTGTTGACGTTGCAGCGGGTGATTATACTCTGGGTGATGCTTACACCCTTTTGCCTTTCGGGAATACGATTGTCGAATTATCAATGACAGGCCAAGAAATTAAAAATGTTCTTGAAGATGCTCTGGACTACGCTCTTTCTCCTGATGGTTCAACTGGTGCATATCCATATGCGGCAGGTCTACGTTGGGACGTCGACTCCTCAAAAGCAAAGGGTGATCGAATTTCTAACTTAGAATTTAAGGGTAGATCTGACAGTTCCTGGTCAGCACTGAATATGACTCAAATGTATACTGTGGCCACGAACAATTATATCTCGAGTGGAAAAGATGGATACCTAACTTTTGGTGACATCTCTAAAGAGGGACGAGTCGTAGATACATATCTAGGTTATGCTCAGTCTTTTGTCGACTATGTCAAGAAGGTAGGAACAATTAATAAGCTTCCTTTATCGGAATACTCCACCCAGTCTTTCAAGTAAATTAATTTATTTTAGCCCGTGATTTTCACGGGCCACACTCTTATTGAAATTAAGTAAACTTTTATAATCTTTCAATTTGACTTCATTATATATAAATAAGTTTGAGTAATTTTTATTTTTATAGGTGTATCGGAATATTTTTTTTACTCCTGCGGCTTTAGCTGATTTGATACCGGCATCAGAGTCTTCAATGACAACCACATCTGTCGGTTTGAGGTTAAGTTTTTTGCAAGCCATTTTATAGCCATCAGGGCTAGGCTTTGGTTTCACGTTATTTTTACAAGCAATAATGAAAGAAAAATATTGATTGATATTATGATATTTTAATACTTTAAGGACGCGTTCTTTTTTGGCATTTGTAACAATCGCTTTAGGTTGACTAATCATCCCGAGAGTTTTTTTTAGGTTTGGAAACAAAGAGGGAGTATTTTCAAAATATTCGTCCACTAAAAAATCGTATTCTCTGAGTATTTCATTTATTGTTTTCTTAGATTTTATATTCGAAAAATGTTTGTTAAGAATACTAATTACTGGAGTTCCGATAAGGTGGTGATATGTGATAAATTTTTCGAATTTCATGTTAAATTTTCTAAGGCATTTTTTTAAAATGTAAAAGCGTTTGGGCTCTGAATTAATTATTACGCCATCAAAATCAAATAGATAAGCCTTAAATATTTTTTCTTTCTTCACAAAAACAAAATTAAATTTTACTCTTTAACAATTATTTAACTTACCTCTTTTATATTAATTTAATGTTAAGGCCGGAGTGGATTTCAATTTTCTCAAAAACAAATGAAAGTCTTCTCAAAAACTCACTTGATCATATAAACTTTAAAGAGAACTATGATGTTTTATTGGGCCCAGAAATTGGCTCAATTATGATCCAAGGAAGAGCAGGAGGAACCGGTGATAAATTTAATTTAGGAGAGGCTACACTTACTAAATGTATTGTAAAATTTCAGGAAAAAACTGGCTATTCTTATCATTTAGGTAGAAATCTCATCAAAAGTGAGTATGGAGCTATTCTTGATGCATTGATGCAAATCGAGAGCTACCACTCAAAACTGTTAATTTACGTCAAAGAATTTCAAGAACAAATACAAAAAGAAAAAATTAAAATTATTGCTGACTCTAGTGAGAGTAAAGTCGATTTTTTTACTATGGTTAGAGGGGACTAATTTTTTTGGAGCACGTCGGCTTTAAAAATAAAACATTTGAGTCTCAAGAGGCTTTTCATTTAATTTTACAGGCTACCGCAAACCCAGGAAAAAAAGTTAAATTTATGAATCATAATTATTCTCAAGAGGATCTTCACATCTCATCTGTTAACATCATCTTTACACTATTGGATCTTGACACAAATGTATTCATTCAAAGCGCTCAAGAAAACATTATTTCTAACTTTATTAAATTACATACCGGCTCACCAATTACTAAAAATAAAGTGGAGTCTGATTTTGCTATTGTTACCCATGGTGATTTAGACTTTGAATCTTTTAATGATGGGCTAGATCAATACCCTGATAAGTCCACTACAATCATAATTCAAATTCAAAGTATGAGCGAAGGAGAAGATTTTGTACTTTCTGGACCTGGTATTAAAAATTCAAATCAAATCACTTTAAGAGGAATTCCTCATAATTTTAAAGAAAAAATAAACTCCAACTCTTCAAAATTCCCACGAGGTGTTGATATTTTTTTAACCTGTAATGATGAGCTTATCTCCTTACCTCGAACTATAAAGATAATTAACTAATGTATGTAGCGGTCAAAGGAGGAGAAAAAGCTATAAATAGTTCAATTGAGCTTCTTGATCAAAAACGAAAACATATCTCTTCTAATCAAGATATTAATATTAGCCAGTTAATAGAACAGCTTAGTTTTGCAGTTGACCGTGTGGTCTCAGAGGGATCTTTGTATGATAAGAACTTATCTGCCCTATCCATTAAGCAAGCCCAAGGAGATTTGGTAGAAGCGATCTTTATTTTAAGAGCTTATAGAACAACATTGGAGAGATTTTCTTACAGTGTTCCGATTGATACCAGTTCAATGACTTTAAAAAGGAGGATATCCGCAACATATAAGGATATTCCCGGAGGTCAGATATTAGGACCGACATTTGATTATACACATAGACTCCTCGATTTTTCGCTGCTTAACGGAAAAGAAACATCCAACAAAAAAAATACTCCAACGAGTAACGATAATGTTTTTTTTCCAAGAGTAATGGAATTCTTGAACAATGAGGGATTGATGGAAAAAGAAATAGAAAAATTAAAGTCTAAGCCTTTTGATATTACCCGAGAGCCTATGAAATTTCCTGCATCTAGAGATCAGTGGCTTCAAATCTTGTCCAGAAGTGATGAGGGATTTTTGTTAGGGTTATCGTATTCTGCAATCAGAGGATTTGGCAGCAAAGGAACTCATCCTTTTGTAGGTGAAATACGATACGGTTTTGTTGAAGTCAAAATATATCCTGAAGAACTAGGGTTTGAAATTTGTGTTGGTGAAATTGAGGTATCAGAATGCGAAATGGTCGATCAATTTGAGGGAAGTAAAAAAATAGCCCCACAATTTACTCGAGGTTACGGCCTTACTTTTGGTTATAACGAAAGAAAAGCCATGTCTATTTCTATTATTGACAGAGCACTTAAGAGTGAGGAATATGGAGAAGAAATTAAATTTCCCATTCAAGATCAAGAATTTGTGCTTTATCACTCTGATAATGTGGAGGCCCAAGGATTTGTCTCACACCTCAAACTCCCCCATTACGTAGATTTTCAAGGAGAGCTAAATCTTATCAGAGAATTAAGAAAAAAAATTTTGAAAGAGAACAAAGATGATTGATGGTTTCAATTTTGCCTATTTGGATGAAGCCACTAAAAGGATGATCCGAAGAACCATATTAAAAGCTATTTGCATACCCGGTTATCAATGTCCATTTGGAGGTAGGGAGATGCCCCTCGCTTATGGTTGGGGGACTGGAGGTATTCAAGTGACGGCTTCAATCATCGGCATTAATGACACGCTCAAAGTCATTGATCAGGGAGCGGATGATACTACCAATGCCATATCCATTAAAAATTTTTTCAAAAAAGTATGTAAAATTGAAACAACTGAAGATACTGAAAAGGCTACCATCATCCAAACGAGACATAGGATCCCAGAAAAAAAATTATCAGAAAATCAAATTCTTGTTTATCAAGTCCCTCAACCAGAACCTTTACGTCGCTTAGAGCCAAAAGAACAAGAAACCCGCAAACTTCATGCATATGAAGAGTATGCCTTGATGCATGTGAAGCTTTATGAAGAAATATCTCACTTTGGATCTGTGATAAAAACATATGCCTATCCGGTTAGAACAAATAAAAGATATATCACTGACCCCAGCCCGACACCTAAATTCGATAACCCAAAGATGGACTTTATGGAAGCGCTCCAATTGTTTGGCGCAGGCAGAGAAAGAAGAATATATGCGATCCCTCCCTATACAAGTGTTCAAAGTTTAGATTTCGAAGATCACCCTTTTCAAATTCAAACTTGGGACGAGCGCTGTGATATTTGCGGCTCCAACAACAGTTATCTGGATGAAATTATAATAAACGATAAGGGAGAGAAAAAATTTATTTGCTCTGATACGAATTACTGCGAGAAAAATTTAAAAACATAAATGATAGTTAAAGACAAGATTTTAGAGGTAAAAAATTTAACTCACTATTATGGTGAACAGGTGGGCTGTGAGGATATTTCTTTTGATTTATATCAAGGAGAAATACTAGGCATAGTCGGTGAGTCAGGCTCGGGTAAAAGCACGCTGTTAAAATGTCTTTCAGGTCAAATTTCTCCATCTCAGGGAATGATAAATTTTTGTATTGATAAATCCCAACCTTTACAGGATTTATGTAAAATTTCAGAGCAGAAAAAAAGATCGCTTATGAGAAAAGAGTGGGGGATCGTTCAACAAAACCCAAGAGATGGTTTGAGGCTGAGAGTCAGCGCAGGGGGGAATATTGCAGAGAGAATTATCAACGAGGAAATTAAGAATTACTCCAAAATTCGAAATAAAGCCTTGGAATGGATGGATAAAACAGAAATGGAAAAATCTCGAATTGATGATTTTCCCGTAAATTTTTCAGGAGGGATGCAACAAAGACTTCAGATTTCTAAAATCTTATCCTCTAATCCCAAGCTCGTATATATGGATGAACCCACAGGAGGGTTAGATGTTTCAGTTCAGGCTAAATTGCTCGATACTATTACCATAATTGTCAGAGACTTGAACGTTTCCATGATAATCGTCTCTCATGATCTTGCGGTTGTGAAGTTTTTAACCGATAAGCTATTAGTAATGAAAAGCGGCAAGGTCGTTGAAAGTGGTTTAACAGATCGAGTACTGGATGACCCCCAACACTCTTATACACAATTACTTACTTCATCAATTTTGCAAGTATGAACCCCTCCATCAAAACAACAAACCTGCAAAAAACTTTTACGCTTCACAATCAAAACTCAACAGAATTGAAAGTGTTGAAAAATATTAATTTTTCAATATCACCTGGTGAATGTGTAGCGCTCACGGGCAAATCAGGAACAGGAAAATCTACTTTTTTAAGGATGCTCTATGGTAATTACCTTCCAACTGCTGGATCAATTGAGATTTTATATAACGACACTTACTTCGATTTAATGAATTGTTTAGAACATCAAGTTATCTATTTAAGAAAGCATGCTATTGGATATGTCAGTCAATTTTTAGTTGTCATTCCGAGAGTATCAACATTTGATATCGTTTCAAATACGCTTAAACAACAAAATACATTGGAAGATAACTCCAACGAAAAAATTTCTCACCTACTGGA
This sequence comes from uncultured Alphaproteobacteria bacterium, assembly GCA_902617485.1. Classification (GTDB taxonomy): domain Bacteria; phylum Pseudomonadota; class Alphaproteobacteria; order HIMB59; family HIMB59; genus HIMB59. Next base: position 27,560 of record CACMXD010000002.1, read on the forward strand.
AACACTTAATATCAAAAAAAATATGTGGCATCTTCCTCCCATGACATTTTCGGGAGGCGAGCAACAAAGAGTAAACATTGCCAAAACATTTATAGGTAATTATCCCATACTTTTTTTAGATGAGCCCACATCGGCCTTGGACAAAGAAAATACAGAAATTGTCTTAGAATTAATTAAATCTAAGCTTAATAAAAATGTAGCAATAATCACTATCATACATGATGCAACCATTAGAAATCAAATTTGTACAAGGGAATTTAATTTAGAAAATTTTACAGAAGTATGATCATCACGAACGCAAATATTGTAACACCAGAGAACAATTTTATTGGCTCGTTGGAGTTCGAATCCGATTTCATGAGTATATCGGACAGCAACCACCATGGATTGGGAGCATTGGATTTCGAAGGGGACTATCTTTTGCCTGGTTTTATTGAATTACACACTGATAATCTTGAAAAACACTTTGTTCCAAGACCCAAAACTTTCTGGCCAAACAAACTCTCTGCAGCCTTAGATAATGATCGAGACATTATTGGCTCGGGAATCACAACTGTGTATGATGCAATCTCCATAGGAAGTTATACCCGTGCTAAGAACGAAATTGTGCATGATGTGATTAATGCAGTTGATGAGGGCATCAAAAAAAATATTTTTAAAGCAGATCATTTCATCCATTTGCGATGCGAGCTATCAGACCCTGATTTATTAGAAAATATTGAAAAATATAGCGATAACCAAAATGTTTGTTTTGCCTCTTTGATGGACCACACGCCAGGTCAAAGACAGTGGCAAAATAAAGAAAAAATGATCGAGTTCTATAAGAAAGATAATGTTGTTATTTCTAGTGGAAATATTGGAATTGACGAGGATTTGATCCGTTCCAATGATATAGCCATGAAAGCAGAAAGAGAAAATAGACCTAAGGTTGTGGATATTTGGAAATCTCGAAAAATTTTAATGGCAAGCCACGATGACACAACGGAAGAACATGTCATCGAAGCTAATGACTACGGTATCAAAATTGCAGAATTTCCTACAACTATGACTGCCGTTAAAAAAGCGAAAGATTTAAAAATGACTAACATTCTTGGTGCACCAAATTTTATTCGCAAGATGTCTCATTCTGGAAATGTTTCAGTGAATGAAATTTTCCAAGAAGATCCATCTTTTGTGGATGCCTTATCATCCGATTATGTGCCATCTAGTTTACTTCAAGCTGTTTTTAAGCTTTTCAATCAAGGGCATAGCATTAGTAAAGCTGTTAGTTATGTCACTAAAAATCCTGCTTTGATTTTATCTTTGGAGCACCTAGGTGAAATTAATGAGAAAAAAAAATCTGATTTTTTAAGAGTTGCTCTTATTAATAATACCCCATTGATTAAAGAGGTTTATAAATCAGGAAAAAGAGTCGCCTAAGTTTGTAACACAAACTTAACTTTTTTTTAATCAAAAATATTTATTTGAAATATACGTTTTGTCATAGCTCTAATTGAAGCGATTCAAAATGATTGAAATAAAAAATTTAAACAAATACTTTGGCTCAAATCATGCGGTTAAAAATGTAAATATTACCATTCAAGAATCAGAGATGATTGGCATCATTGGCCGGTCCGGTGCAGGAAAATCCACTCTTCTTCGAATTATGAACCGCTTAACTGAGGAGAGTTCTGGTGAGATTATCGTTGATGGTCAAGATATAACTAAACTTAACAAAAAAGATAAAAGAGCATGGCAAAAAAGCTGCGCGATGATATTTCAACAATTTAACCTTGTTCCAAGACTAGATGTCCTGACAAATGTTGTTTTGGGAAGACTGAATGTTCAATCAACCTTTAAAGGAGCCCTCAAGTTATTCACTAAAGAAGAAAGAGTAGACGCTCTTCTCGCTCTTGATGAACTCGGCATGTCTCAAACAGCTCTTCAAAGAGCTGAAACGCTATCAGGCGGACAACAACAACGAGTAGCAATTTGTAGAGCGATGATGCAAGACCCAAAAATGATTCTGGCAGATGAACCTATCGCTTCCCTCGATCCTTTAAATGCTCGTCTGGTAATGGAGTCTCTTAGAAAAATTCACGAAGAGAAAAAAATGACTGTAATAGCAAACCTTCATACTCTCGATACGGCCAAACACTATTGTGACAGAATTATTGGGATGAGTTTAGGAGAAGTAGTTTTTGACGATGTGCCCTCCAAGCTGACAGATCAACTTGCAAAAGAGATCTATGGTGCTGAGGCTGATGAAGCCTTTGAGGCCTCACTTACATCAACAAGTTTGGGGACTACCCAAAAGGCAGAAGCAAGTTAATGCATTTGTCTCAAAGCCTTAGGGCAAACTTTATTAAGGAGAATAAATAACATGACACTTATAAGAATCGTGATCACAATGTTTGCTATCTTTGTAGGTAGTAACGCATTTGCTGGTGGTCACTACGAAGGTCCAAAAATGGACTTAAACGCAATGACTGGGAAGACGTCATTCAACCTTGGTCACCTAGGTGATGAAGCGGCACAAGACATTATTGCAAGAAACCAATGCTTAGACTACTATGTCGAATCTGCATTTGGTGTCCCAGCAAAAACTTTTACATTTAAAGACTATGCCGGAACTATGCAGTCTATGCTTGGGGGTAACCTTGACTGGACATGGTTTGGTGCATCAGGATACGCTGGTATGTATCTGGAAGACCCAACAGCTGTCGTTCCAATTATGACTAGAATGCAACCTACAGGTGATCTTGGTTACTACTCTGTAATGGTAGCAAGAGCTGACTCTGGTATCACATCTATCGAAGATCTAAAAGGAAAACACTTAGGTTTCGCAGATCCTAACTCTACTTCCGGTTACTTAATTCCTTCAATCGAACTACCTGAGCAAGGTATTGATATGGACTCTTATTTCTCAGAGACCTCTTTTAATGGTGGACACGAGAACAATGTTCTAGCAGTGTTAAACGGTGACGTTGACGCTGGTGTAACATGGGTATCTGGTGTTGGTGAATGGGAAGAGGGTTACTCATCAGGTAACTTAAGAAGAATGGTTGAGAAAGGTATCTTAAATATGGATGATATCGTTCAAATTTGGTCGTCAAAACTTATCCCTAACGGTCCGCTAGTAATGCCAACTAATCTTCCAGTAAGAGCTCACCAGGTTTTTGTTGGAATGATGGAGTGGATGCATGAAAACGATCCTGAGTGTTCAGAAAACGTTGCAAACGGCGTCGTAAGAGCATGGGTTCCTGTTGACCACTCTTTCTACGAGACAATTGTGGCTGCAAGAAAAGCAAAAATTGAGGCTCAAAAAAGTAATTAAATAATAATTTAAATAAGGTGGGATATTTACATCTCACCTTATTTTTTTGATATGAACTCAACTAAATCTATACCCGATCATATTCAAAAAATAGACAATGATCTGTTAAAGCTGGAGAGAGCAAAAAGAAACTACTCTTTTCTCTCTATTGGGATAGTGATTTTAGTTTGTTATTTGGGTATCAGCGTTTCGGAAAATAGTAACGCTGGGAGTTTCGCAAGGGGTATCAGCAGTTTTTTTGACTACCCAGTTGATATTATATCTGAAGCTTATCAATCTGGATTTAGTTTCTACGGATTAATCATCAAATACATTCCTGTTTTAATTGAAACCATCAATATGGCTGTATTTTCTACTACTGTTGGTTTTATTGGTGGTTTAATTTTTAGTATATTTTCTGCAAGAAATTTAATTAAAAACCCGACTGTTATTTTTTGGGTCCGCAGACTCATGGACGTTTGTAGAGCGTTTCCTGAGCTTGTGATCGCTTTATTATTTTTATATTTGATGGGAAAATCAGCTCTGCCAGCCGTTATTGCAATCTCCATCCATACCGCTGGCGCGCTGGGCAAGCTCTTTTCTGAGGCTGTGGAAAATTGTGATATGAAACAAATAGAAGGACTAGAGTCTGTTGGAGCAAAATGGATTATGCGAGTAAGATTTGGCATCATCCCTCAAGTATTTCCCATCCTTTTATCCTACACTCTCCTTCGTTTAGAGATCAATGTTCGTGCTTCAACTATCCTTGGTTTTGTGGGAGCAGGAGGAATTGGTGAAATTTTATCGAAAAATATTCAATGGAAATATGGTGCAGATATTTGTGCTGTAATTCTCATACTAGTACTTACCATCACAGCAATTGATTATCTCTCTAGGTATTTTCGAGGGATCTTGATTGGCGACGGAAAAAAAGGTTTGGGTTTCGGTGCAAAAATTTTACCAGGAAAGAATGAATAATGAGTGATGTATCAATTCCTTTAAGAGATAAAATTTATCAAGATAACATTCACGTCTTTGAAACCGCTTCCAAAAAAGCAAAACAAACCGGTATTATTTTTACTGTAGTCGTCCTTTACTTTCTTTTTGCCTTTTTTTCATTGGGCGTCGACAAGATTGCAGAGAAATGGAATCCTGAACGAGCGAGCTTCCTTGCTTTGGATATTTATGCGCATAAAGATCACTTTAAAATGCCTTGGAAAAAAACTGAAAATAAACTCCAAATAACATTAGAGGGCAATCTTCGCCAAGAGTATAAAGTTACCCCAGAGTGGGCTGAGAAATCAGATGACAATAAATGGACAGTAACTTTTAAAAATGGTGGCAAAGTTGATGCCTACTATTTTCCTGATAATCCTTTAGCAGGCTACGCTGTTATGTACGATTTCCCTGGAGTGGAAGAAATATTCACTTTTAGAATTAATGAGGATAAAAGACCTTATGTGGAAGGATATGAGGACCGAGTTGAAGAATTACCAGGATTTATTCGACAAACCAAAAATAAGCTTGAGGTAAGACCTTCTCTTTTTTCAAGAATTCAATTTACAAAATCAAAAATTGAAATTCATCGTTTTAGCAGAGGATGGAAATATTTTTGGTTTGATAACAATGGCCCACTCGACGGATACTCACTATTTGGGGCTCTGAGTAAAATCTTTAGTGGAGATAGAATTGTTGAAGAGATGTCTAACGCTAAGTTGATTTGGGTAGAGTTCACAGAAAATGAATTATGGCAACATGGTAAGGCCTGGTACGCACTGCTTGAGACGATTATCATGGCCTTCATGGGAACACTGATTGCTATGTTAGTGGGTTTTCCCCTCGCTTTTTTAGCAGCTTATAATATTACCCCTTTGGCAGGTGTAAGGTTTGCGGTAAGAAGACTTTTTGATTTTTTAAGAGGAATAGACTTTTTGGTTTGGAGTTTAATTTTCTTGAGAGCATTTGGCCCAGGGCCCTTTACTGGTATCTTTGCCATCGCCTTTACAGATACGGGCACTCTTGGAAAATTAATGTCTGAGGCTATTGAGAATACAGAAAAAAATCAAAAAGAAGGTGTTGAGTCAACTGGTGCTAATAAGACCCTTCAAAATAGATTTGGTATTATTCCACAGATTCTTCCAGTTTTCATATCTCAATCTCTTTACTATTTGGAATCAAATACTAGAGGGGCGGTTATCATTGGTGCGATGGGTGCTGGTGGTATTGGCTTACAATTTTTAGGGGCATTACAAACAGGTACTGATTTTGAAAATGTAGCTTATTACACCGTCCTTGTTGTTGGCGTTGTAATTGCCATGGATATGTTTTCAGCTTGGCTTAGAAAAAAACTCATCGTTCCTTTCGGACAATTTGGATAAACACATGTTTAATAATTTTTTAATAATTAAAAATTATAATATACTTATGAAAAAATTAGTTTTGTTATTCCTTTTATTTTCTTTTAACTCTTTTGCAAACGATCATGGTGAAAAAACAGATGAAGGTTTGATTATTCTAGATGAAAAAACTGCAGAAAATCAAATGGCTGGTTCTGCTGAGGATACCGACGCTGTCTTTGAAAAAAACTTGGCAAATTGTACTGACCTAAAAGTCGCCATGCTAAGAGGCAAACTACTTTTAGATATGAATAAAGCCTGCACCCAGGCTAAAGATGTTGCTTTGGAAAAGTTGGAAGAAGGTATTAAGCTTTGCTCAGAGGGTAATAGCTTTATGGCTCAAATGACGTTACAAGAAGGTATCGACGCAGCTGTTAAGGGAAATTTATCCGGAAGAGATCTAACTGGGAAAGATTGTTCCGAGTTTGATATTACAATTAATTAAGAATTCTTTACTGAAGATTTAATAGTTCTAGAACTTTTTGTACACTTCCCTCATGATAGGAGGCGTGCTGAGGCTTCAATTCCAAATTTAAATTTAGATGGTCGGGAAAACTATTGTCAGTAAAAATTTTATCAAAATTGATATCACCCCATCCCAAAGGTAAATGCAGGTCGCCTAATCCATAAGAAACTTCCTCGGTGGAGTCATAAGGCTGAAACGTTTTTAATTTCCCAAAAGAGTCATGAATATGGACGTGTTCGGCATAAGGAGCAATCGCATTAATTTCAGAGAAAAAATCTAAATTTAGCCAATTGGAATTAATATAAGCATGAGAGATGTCTAAACAGGCACGAAGATTTTTGTGATCAATTTTGCTAATTTGGTTGGAGAGCTCTGAAGGGGTGGGGGCGTAATGTTTAGGGGTTACACAAAATATGGTTTCTGTTGCAATCACAACATTATGTTTCTCGGCGTACTCAGCTAATTCACTATACGCATCTTGCTGTTGTGACATCAAAGATTGGTAAACGTCTTTATTTTCAAAATCCTCAATCTTACAAATCCCAAAATGAGTAACTAGGTGTGAGGCATTAATTTCTGCTGAAACCTCGATATCTCTTTTAATAATTTCTTTGTGCATTTCGAGATGGTCCGTATCAAATAAATTGGCGGAGAGTTCACCATGAACGCTGTAATCTAATTCTTGGGATAACAGTGATTGCTTCAGTAATCTGAGTTCATTTTGATTGATTTTTTGTCCGACAATCACATTAGTTGAACAGATGGGCACCTCGATCGAGGTCACACCGAAACTTCTAACTCTTTCTATTTGTGAGTTAAAGGAGAGTATATTTTCTTTTTCACATTGAATCGTGAAACCTGCTTTTTTAACCATTTAACAATGTTAATCAGTAATGTTAAATTAGTGTGAATTTTCAATGAACTAAAAAAAAATTATTTTTTTTTCTGATAAATAATGCTTATTAATTTATAAGTTCCAAGTGATGCGATAATTGTTAAACACATCATCAATACGATTGTAATGTTGTATCCAAAAAATCCCCATAAAATAGATACAAGAAAAGGTCCCATCGCATAGGTGCTTATTCTTATACTGCTCATGTATAGGGCCGTCTTTCCAAAATTTGTTGTTCCAAATATTTCTTTTTGAATGAGAGGAGATATAATGGAGTCGATACCAAATATAGCCCCTTGAAGGCACATATACAATATTGGTAAAAAAATAGCGGTTTCTGAAAATAGTAACATAATCAAACAAGTCACTAAAGTAAATTCCCCAAAAAATCTAATATGGAGGTTTTTGATTTTTTTTGGAACAATATTGATAAGGACCCTCCCGGCCACTTGAGAGGGACCGAGTAAAGACATTATAAAGACTCCAAAGCTATCAGAATAATTTTTTTCAATTAGTATAGGGATTGTATGAGTGACTAGTGCAGCATGATTAAAGCCGATAAAGGTAATAGGGATCAAAATTAAATAAAATCGATAGTCTAAGTAAATTTTTTCATAATTGACATTCTCTACTCTTGTCACCTCAGGGAGTTTATTTTTTCGAATAAAATAGATACCCAAAAAATTACAAGGAATTCCAATTAATAAAGCTATTAAAAAAAATATTTCGACTACAAATTTCCAGTCCCCCATTGTTAAAAGAAAACTACTTAATGGAAAGGTAATAGTACTTGCAAACCCAGCGATGAGCGTAACAATCGTAATGTATTTTCTTGGATTATTTTGTATTCTAATCGTGAGAAACGAAAAACAAATATCATACCCAAGCCCCGCAGAACTCCAACCAATTAATATCCAAGAAAGAGCAAAAATATAAAAATTATCAAATGTAATTTGAAGAAAAAGCCCTATTAATAAAACAAATCCAGATATTGTCATTAAGATATGAGTTTTATCTCGATCGAGGTATTTCCCAAGAAAAGGGCTTGTTACCGCATGTAATAATAAGCCAAAGGTAAAAATCATAGTGAGAGTAGAAATAGGTTGAGTTAGAACGCTATTCCACTCCAATAGTAAAGACGGGAAGAGATACCACGTACACCCATAGAAAACTGTTTGGGCAACGCCCAATAATAAAGCAGGTAGAATCATAAGATGTAATAAAACTTTAACTAATGTATGTGTATGTAATATTAAAATGGTACCAAATATTTCCAGATTAACAAAAAATATTTTTGCCCTAGTTGTTTATGTAAAAAAAAGAAATGCCTTTTTAGAAATTGATGATCCTATTTATCATCAATTTAATGAAAAATTCATTCAAGACTTAATTAATAAGGACCAATTTAATTTTCATAATTTAATATGGAATAAGCATGCAATTTTATTAAAAGACTTAAATCACCCTCAATACTTTATAAAAGAATATGCAAATACGATGATATCTGTTATGACCGATGTATACTTATCAGGCTACAGGCTTGATACAAAAACTTAATGATTTTTATTTCCCTAGCTCTTATTTTAGTTGGATTTGTATTAATGGAAATTATGTCAAGAAGAATAACTAAAATGGAGCTTGAAATGAGGAAGAACATGCAAAATCAAGAAAAATTAAATAAAAAATAGAAATTATCTAATTTCATAAAAATTAAAACATTTGTAAATATTTTCTTAATATTTAAGTGTTACGTCTAATTTATGCTAAGTTTTATAGATTATATTAGAGCATGGGTAGAAGCAATGGAGAACAAGAATCCCGAACAACTTGAATCTATTTTACATGATGAATTTCAATGGACTTCACATCACAAATCCTCCCTCCCGATGCAGGTCAGATCTAAAAAAGAAACTATTGCATGGTGTATAGAAACAAAAGCAAAATTCCTCGATACGAAACCACTTTACACAAATGATGACGTATTCGTATTTGTGCAAGATATCATCCCACCTGAAGAAAAAAATTCTAAATTTGTGACTATGGATCTTGTAAAAATTAAAAACGATAAAATTCTCTCACATAATCATGTTCGTGGGATTCATCCTGAGAGTTAAAATCAATATTTTTAATAATTGATAAAAAAAGGCGATAAAATAGGTGAAATAATTTTACCAGACTCTGAGGGTAATAATTTTCAGCTATCCAGCACTATTGGAAAAAAAGTCCTATTGACGTTTTATAGGCATGCTTCTTGTGCAATCTGCAACTTAAGAATTAATGAATTTATTAAGCGTTATGATGAATTTGGTAATAAATTTACAATGGTAGGAATATTTCATGCACCAAGAGATTTTTTAAAAAAAAATATGAAAAAGCATAAACTTCCTTTTACTGTCTTAGCTGATGAAAAATTTGAGTATTTTAAAAAATTTAATGTAGAAAAATCATATTTAAAACTGATTTTAGCCTTTATTCTCAAACCTCATAAGTTCTTCTTAGCAGGTTTAAAAGGTTACTTACCAGTTCAATTTAAAGGCTATCTCACAATAGTTCCTGTTGATGTCCTTATTGATGAAAATGGAATTGTAAAAGACGTCTATTATGGAAAAAGCGATATCGCAGATCACATGTCATTTGAAAAAATTAAGTCTTTTTCCAATAGTTAAAAATATTAAAAATTTTTAAGATTTCTTTTTTTGGGTAGCCTTAGATGAAGACTTCTTTTTTTTTGTCACTTTTTTTTTGGGAGATGGGACTTTTGTTTTTTTCTTTTTGGCTTTTTGTTCTTTTGGTTTTTCTTCTATTTGGGTATCACTAGGGGAAGAAACCTTTGGAGTTGACTTTCTATTTTTAATAAAAATCCAAAAAATGAAACCTACCAAGCCAACTATAACAATTAATAATAAAGGATCCATAGATTTAGTTATGTAGCTTTAAATTGAAAGAAATTATTTTTTTGAAATGTGGTGCAATGTATTTTTTAAAAGCTTTATAAGCAAAAAATCCAAGTATCCATGTAGAAATTAAGGCTAGTGTTGTTCCGATACACATTTTTTAAATTTACCATATTTAAAATTATTAAAAAGTTTAAGTGATGCTTTTAATAAAAAATTCATAAAAAAAATTATATTAAATACAACCATGACTAAGATAATAAAGAAAAAAGGAAATATTCATAAATTAGCTAAACTTACCAAAGTCAAACTCGGTCAATGGAATGAGGTATGCGAGAGATCAGTAATTATTGACTCAGAAATTGGTGACTACTCTTATATAATGGAAGACTGTGATATTGCCAATACGATCATTGGCAAATTTTGCTCTATCGCAAGAAATGTTAGAATTAATGCAAGTAATCACCCCACATGGCAAATTAGTCAACATCATTGGACCTATCGAACGGAGTCTTACAAGCTTGGAAAAGACGACAAGGATTTTTTTCAATGGAGAAAAAAAAATGCTGTAATTATTGGCAATGATGTATGGATTGGTCATGGCGCCATTATTCTTCCAGGGGTAAAAATATCTGATGGGGTGGTTATTGCAGCCGGTGCTGTCGTCACTAAAGATGTTCCAGCATATAAAATAAGTGGCGGCGTTCCATCTAAAATTATCAAAGATAGATTTAGCCCGAAATATGTAAAAAAACTTCTCTCAATCGCGTATTGGGATTGGGATCGAAAAATTCTCAAAGCCAGATTGGCTGATATAAGAAAATTAAATGTAGAGAGTTTTATTGATAAATATTACTTTCCAACAGATAAAGATATTAAGAAAACCCATTGATTAGTTCTTACTAACGATCGTCACCGGAACCTGAGATTTTCCCACGGTTCACTCTGTCTTGTAATTTGTCTATGTTTAATTTAGCAATAGACTCCAAATCCCAACCAATATCATCAGCCAATAAGCTGATATACCAGAGACAATCGCCAATTTCAGAGGCGATATCTTTACTAACATCTTTAATTTCTGTTCTATCTCGGAGCACTTTTTTTACTTTGTTTGCAACTTCTCCTGCTTCACCTGCTAAACCTAGTGCCGGGTAAACCACTGCTTTATCTTTTGGGTATATTGCGGTGTTCTTCGCTTGAATTTGATACTCGTTTAATTTCATCTATTTAACTCTCCCTACATTGCTAAGACACTTGTTTTTGTATCATCCCAATTCATATAGATAATATCATCATTTTACTCTTAGAAGCCCATGATAGTTTCATGGGCTTAAGATGCAAATTTAGTTGGTAGTTTTCAAAGGCGTAGCACCAGATTCTGTTCTCCATAAAAGTCCATCCTTTTTAAGATGGACCATCATCACAGCCTCTCGGTCACCAGATGCAAAAGTAATGAAATCATGAACCACAAGTATGTCATCATTTTCATACAAACAGCGAGGGTTTTCTCTCTTCATGTTCTTCATGAATTCCTTCATTTCTTCCTCAGGGCTATCATCGGCTCGAGTGATGACTTTACCTGAAGAATGAAAAGTAAATTGCCAATCCTCATGAAAACAGGATCTGTAAGTTTGCACGTCTTGTTCATTCCATGATTTTGCTAATTTATCAAATAACATTATTTTATTCCTAGCTTTTGTGATGATTGAGAGTGACTGTACCTACTTTGGTGTCAATTGATACCCTTGAGGATTCATCAATACTCAGTCTTTTTGCTCTTGCTTCATCTGCATTTTGCATAGTTTGCTCATCAGGGTAAAGCGTCACCGCCATTACTGTGGTCTCATCGAGACGCATAAATAAAAGCTGGGAGGCATCAGGAAATTCCTGGGGCGCATTATTGACATAGTCTTGCTCTCGAGTATCGCAAGTCTCTTTAGAGTTCCATTCTACAGTGGTAATTCTTGCTATAGTCATTTTAGTTTCCTCCTTAGATTTCTATTAGCATCGGTTCTGGAAAATTGGTAAACGCCGTATCTGCTATGGGTGTCATTTCTCCAGACTCAACATCAACAACCTCTGCTCTGCGTTTGGTCAGCTCTTCATCTGATTGAAATTTTGCCAAATGTTCCATGGACTCAAAGTGAATGACGGTATGTAAAATTGTTGGATCATCCGCCTGAACTCCTGCAAAAATAAAGTTCATGCCATATTCTTTTAGCTTATCACCGCTGTCCTGAACCATATCTTTCCAATCTTGGAAATCTTTGATTAATTTAATTTTACCCTTTACTAACATTAGTTTTCTCCTTTTATGTTTATTTAATTTTGATGATTTAAGGTTACTTGACCCACAAATGTTTCAACTGAAACCCTATTATCTTTATTAGTGTCTAGTCTTTTTTCCCTTGCTGCATCTGCATCTTTCATAGCTTTCTCATCAGGATAAATCGTAACTGCCATCAAAGTATCATCGCTAATTCGCACACCAATCAATTGACTCGCTTGCGGAAATTCAGATGGTGCATTCTGCGTATATCCTTCTGACTGTTTGTCAGCAGCCTCTTTTGAAGCCATTTTAACAGTTGTTATTCTTGCTATACTCATTTAAAACTCCTCCTTTATCTTGAACTGATTATCTAACTAATATTTCAATATTACATTCTCATATCACTTTTATTAAATATTTAATTTCATGATTAACTTGATTATTTTGCATATCATAAAGTTATAATTATACTTTAACATATTAAGTTATTTCTATATGAGAGGAGCAGATTTATGAGAATTAACAAAGGTGATAAAATAGAAGATATAGAATTACCTGACTCTTATGGAAATATATTTAAACTTTCTAGTACAAAAGGTAAAAAAGTATTATTAACTTTTTATAGACACGCTTCTTGTGCTGTGTGTAATTTAAGAATTAACGAGTTTGTAAAAAAATATCAAGAATTTGGAAATAACTTTACAATGGTAGGGATTTTTCATGCACCAGTTGATTTTTTAAAGAAAAATATGGATAGACATAATTTGCCATTTACTGTTCTTGCAGATGAAAGTTTCAAATATTTTATAAAGTATGATGTTGAGAGATCTTACGGAAAACTTTTTTCTGCTTTTATTTTTAAAGTTCATAAATTTTTTTTAGCAGGAATAAAAGGTTATTTACCTGTTCAGTTTAAAGGGTATGTAGATATTGTTCCAGTTGATGTTCTAATTAACGAGAATGGGGTCGTTGAGGATGTGTATTATGGAAAAAGTGATATTGCTGATCACATGCCTTTCGATAAAATTAAGGCTTTTTCAATAGCCTAAAATTTTAATAATCAGTTATAAAAATAGATTGCAAAACCAAGTATAAATATTCCTATCAGAAAATAACTAATTGCAGATTTTTTAAAATATATTTCCGATCTAAAAATAATATTAAAGATTTTGTATGATGCATAAACTATAAAGGCAATAATTAATAAAGTGATTAGCCAAGTCCCTAAAAATTCTAGCGAAAAAAGTTTATCTAAAACACCTTCGTTCATTATAAAATAATATATTAATAAATTTTTGAACCAAGACCCTTTGCCGTGACAAAAAAGGATTATTTTAAATAAACAAATAAATTCTATTGAATAATTGTCTTTAGATTAACAAAGGTAATGGTGGAGCCAAGGGGGATCGAACCCCTGACCTCTACGCTGCCAGCGTAGCGCTCTCCCAGCTGAGCTATGGCCCCGACAGTTCGTTCACGCTTAATTCCTATGTTTTCCAAGCGTTATCAGACTTGATTCTAGTATGCGCTGAATCCACAATCAATAGAAAAATAAATTTTTGTGATAACATTGTGATAACATTTTTTTTGGTTTAAATGAGTATTAAAATGATTATCAGAATTATATTGTTTCTATTTTTAGGATTAAGCCTTGAGGCAAAACACTATTCCTCGGAGCATAAGAATTGGGAAAATAAATTCATAAACTCAAAAGATTATGATGCATTGATTGCAATAAATTTATTACATAATGCAACTAACAATAGTTATACATGCAAAGATGTTTTGCATGTTCAAAAGGAAGTAAAAAAAGCTGGTTATTGTAAAAATACAGATTTCAAATCTCTAGAGAATGGTTTTAAACAATGGGCAATTTCTGAGTTTGGAGACTCGGCAAAAAAAAATTATAAAGATTATTTTTACATATTTGAAAAAGTGACTGTTTTAAAAGACCATGCTGAACTCCAAGGAGGTTACGGCAGTTGTGTAACTAGATATAAGCATGAGGGAGAGAACATTAAATCTTTTGAAGAAAAATGGTCAGGGGCCTGTGGTAAATTCATAAAATATCAATCTAAACTTGAAAAGGGCAACCAACTCTTAGTCAGTCAGCTTAAATATAGTCAAAATCGTTCAAGCCAATCACAGAATAAAAATAACAACGTCAATCAACATCAAACTGAATTATCTTTTTTAGAAAGAAAAAAATTATTAGATGAGCTAGCTCAGGAATTTAGAAGTTCAGACTTAATAGTTAATGGATGGTTAACTATTATTCAGGACGAATACAATAAAGTTGCTAAGAAGCAATTTAATTCTAAAACAACGTTAGATGACTGTAATTTCAGTTATTATAAAGATGAAATTTTTTCTAATGAAATTGAATATTTTTGTAGAGCGATTGATAAAAACTTCTCAAAATTTAATTCTGAACTTAAAGAGCATGAAATTCACCTAACAGCTTATTCATTATGTAGATTTGCTAATGTTTTTAATAAAAAGATAAAAAATTTTGAAAATGATTTTGATAAACTCTTAGAAAGAACTGATAAAAGGTGCTATGCCCAAGATTTAAAAAATTTTGAAAAAGAGATTAAAAAGATATCCAAAGAAGAGCGGGTACCTTCTGTTGAAGAAGAGATAGAAAATTTGAAATCTGATGTTAAAAGACTTAGAAGGTGCAATGATTTTTATGGGCGCACAAGAGGTGATGGGTTTAGTGCTGTAACATACATATTATCCTTAGAGTATTGCTAAAAGCTTCCTTAAAAGTAATAACATTTTTTTGGGTAATAATACTTAGATTGTACTCATTTGATATATGAAGGGAACGTAAAGGATACCTAAAATAAAAAGATATAAAAAACTTACCAAATCATCCTTAATAAAATTTTTTTCATAAACAAATTTTTTTCTTATTTTTTCACATTCCCCATACAACCAAAATGGGAATATAATAAAAAATAGAACCACACTTAATAGCATAATTGCAAAAATTAAATGTATATCAGCAATATAATTGATGAACTCAATCTCAAACCCAAAATTTAAAGCAATCCACATATAAATAAAAACAATAGCTCCAAATATAAAAAAAGAATAAAAGAGGATTCCAAATATTTTCATTATTAATTCAACTCATAATTTTTTTTAATTATATTGCTGTAAATTGTACCAGGATATCTTTTTTTTAATTTTGAAATTCTTTCCTTTGTAAAAAAAGCATTAAAAAAAGTATTGTAGTATTTAAGTATTTCGTCATCTCTATTTTTAGGTGGTTCATTAAAATAATCTCTACACAAGTAGCATATTGAATATAATCTGAGTTTAGGACTAGCATTTAACTTTACCCAGTAATATGTGAAGAAAGCTAATAAAACATTCGTTTCTTTATTAGTTGAATAAACAGTTATTGATTTATCCTTTAAAATTTTAAAAAAGATTTTGAAATATTTATCAGTCTCTTTTTTTGACAAATTATCTTTATCAGGAAACTCAGGGAAAAACTCAGGAAGAAAGGCACATTCGTTTATTATCGAAGCTTTTTTTCGAATTTCTCTAGTGTCTTTACTCCAAGACTCAGCCATTTAATAGTTATTAAATATGTTCCACATTATTTTAATGTGAGTGACAAATACGCTCTGAACCAAATTCATTATTATGATATTTGTGTTTATACTGTGGTGGTTCTTCACCTTTTGTTTTATACTTGTCTTTAGAGACAACTGAACAAGCACCGAAGATTACTTCTTGGTCAAGATTACTCTCTTTTTTTGAATGTTCTAATACACACTTATGAAATTGAACATTTTGTTTATCTAAATTTTTTTTATTTTTTTTATACCATTTCTTGTATTCTGCAGTCTCAATACAGTAACTCATATCATTATTCCATATTAGGCCTGTTTCTTCATGTGCCCAACTCAAACTAGGGATTAACAACAATAGAGTTAAGAGAGTTTTCATTATTTAATTTTCCTCTTTTTATTTACTTTTGTATTAGGTTGCTTAAATCCATCAATAATAAATAAAATTAAGAAATATAGTGGTATGGGTAAAAAAGCTAAATATAAATAGATACGGTTTTCATATTGAATTCTATTAAAAAAACTTAATTTAAAACCAAGTGCACAATCGCCACCATAGGTATCAAATACATATTCTATTTTTTTAGACTTCGATAAGTCATTTTTATTAATGTATAGTTGTAAACCATCAACTTTATACATAAAAGTTCCTACAGGTTTTAAAGCATCACCAAAGTAAGCCTGACAATTTACATCCTTTGCAACATATTGAATTGGAGTAATAGTTTTATATTGACTCTGAAAGTTTTGAAAACCTTGGTATATAAAAACTGAAATCCATAAAATAGAGATAATTAAATAAATTCTTTTTAGTCCAGAATTGAAGTTTATCATTACTTATCGAGCTTCTTTATAGACTCTATGAATTTGTAATAACCTTTATTCTGTTTAATAAAATTATTTTCATATCTGCGAAGGTCATCTTTAATTTGTCTTTTAAGTTCTGTTTTAGTCGATATTAGTCTTAATAATTTATTCTGAGCTCTATAAATTCTAAAAGCTTCCTTCCAATATTTTCTCTCAGGCCCCTTAAAAGTATTCCAATGAGGCATAAAATTTTTTTCATTCTCGTGCCATTGTTTATTAATTTGATTAAATTTATCAATAATAGATAAACCTCTTCTTGCATGTCTTCTTACAGGAGCTTTTTTCTTTTTTGGTTTGAATTCAATTATTTTATTCATCATGTTAATTTAGTATCCATATTAACAAAAAAATTAATGCAAATGGTGCCAAAAAAGCTATTCCTAAGTCATCCAAGATGCTATCAATACCAAAAATCCATTTATGTTTTTTTTCTATCTTTTTTTCTTTCTCTTTATCTTTTTCTGCAAAATCACTCCAAGGCCAAATATGTGTAAGTTTTGATATTTGGTAAGCAATGAATATCCCTAAAATTATTGATACTGGTGTAATTAAATCTGACACAATATTTAACTTTGTGCATATGTAGCCTATTAATTTAGGAACTCCAGCAATTGCAGTAATGCAAGCAATGACGTTAAAAGGCCAAAATACTAAAACAAACATTACAGTAAGATATCCTATTTATTATTCACCATTAATTCCATACTGAAATCTATATTGAGAATATTGATATTGTGAGAATTTAATAAGAGATATTCAAAAAAAACTCAATTTAATTTTGTGATAACAATTGTGATAACAATTAAAAATTATCTAAAAAAGGTATTGAAATTCTTAGTTTAAAAAGAAAAAAGAATAACGCTGCCAGCGTAGCGCTCTCCCAGCTGAGCTATGGCCCCAATCATGCGTAGAATAGGCATAATAGAATATTCCGTAGTTAGTTCAAACTGTATCTCCGACACTTCTCCGACACTTTTTTAATTGAATATATATATGCTATAATTTTGATATATCATTTTATTTTAGACCATTTTCATTGATTATATCTTTTTCTGATTTTTCTTTTATTCTAGTGGTAAAAAAAATTCAAATTATTAAAAATTTAATTTAAAATAAACATTATGAAATTAATAATAAGCATTATTATTTTCTTGATATCATCAAGCTTAAGTTACGCTTGGGATGAGGTTGATTGCCAAACTCTTCAAAAGGATGCTTATATTGAGCATTCATATTATGTCCCACAAGACTGTTGGTTAAGTGCTGGTAGTCCCCGTTCATATGTTCTTCAATTTTATGACGGAAAGCATTTTATAGACTTTATGACCCAAACCATTCTAGCCAGTAATACAATTTGGGGAAGTGACTACGCTTATCAAAGATTAAAAAAAGAAAATATTGAGGAAGAAATTCAATGGAAAAATCTTGGTACTAATCCAAAAATATCCCAAAAAACAGAGTCCATGTTATCAAGTGACAATAAAATTCGTTATTATTATAAAACTTTTGAAACTTCTGATGGAAAAGCTGTCTATGGTGGAAATACTATGGATAAAACTTTTTATACCTTTTTGTTTTTTACAGAGGACAAATCTGAAAACATAAATGAAGATTTTTTGAGCGAACTACTTACATCTCTAACTATAAAAGGTAAACATAAAGGTAAATCAACTTCTGTTTCTCTTTCATCAAATAATTCAAATAATAATATTACTACAAATAATAATAGTAAAACCAATAACTCTAATAGTAGTTCCTCTAGCTCTCAATCATTTATAGAAATGTGTAAAAATTCAACTTTGTCTGATCTTGATAAAGATGTCGCTATACTTTGTTTAGAAAAAATGGATAATTAAATCAATTACCTTTTTTAGTTTTACCAAAAAAATTACTACATAAATCGTTAAATACTGAAGCAATTAAATGAAAATTTATTGGATTTTCACCAGATCCATCAACAAGATACATCAGGGTGTCATAACTATCATTACTTAAATTATTTTGATCAATTGAGTTTAAAGTTAATAATTCTGTTTGCATTTCATAACATTCATCAAAGGTTAAGTTTTTTGGAAAAATCAAATCAGAGTCACCACTTTTATCTTTATATTTTATTAACCACGATGTTAGGTAATTAAAGGCTCTATTTACTTTTTCGTCATCTGTAAGAGAAAATGAATTAGTTGTCAGTAGAATAAAAATAGAAAAAAATATAAAAATTTTTTTTAAGCTGAACATATTGATAATTTAAATTAGATTATAATAATTATCAAAAATTTTTCCGACACTTCTCCGACACTTTTTTCAAACATTTTTAAAACTTAAGATGAATATTGAAAAAAAATGCTTGTAAATATTAGTATTTTATAAATTTAATGTTCATCCGAGACGCTGCCAGCGTAGCGCTCTCCCAGCTGAGCTATGGCCCCAATTATGCGTAGAATAAGCATAATAGAGTATTCGGAATATATCACAAATAAAATTACCGACGTTTTTAACAAAGAAAATGTTATGATAATTGATAGAAAGGATAACTATGAAAATTATTACAAATGCAAAAATAACTAGAGGTTATGAACATTGGAAACAAATGTTTGAAGAAAATGAAAAACTGAGACAGGAATATGGTCTTAATGTATTAGCCTATGGACATCCAAAAGATAACAATGAAGAAATTTATACGGTTATAGAAGTAGAGTCGATGGATAAAATGCAAGAAATGTTAAAACTTCCTGAAATGATAAAACTTAGAACAGAAGCCGGAGTTGATCTGGATACACAAAAATTTATTTTACTTGAGGGTGGAAACTAAGATTGTGTAAGTAAGAAATACAAGCTTAAAAAAATTAAAAAAATTGATACAGATAAGCCCAATTTAAAAGCATTATCTATAATAGAATATTCCTTTTTACCAACATACCTCTTTTTAATGATGTAAATAGCTGCTGTAAAAATCGAAAAAAACCAAAATGTATTTATCACTAATTCTATGTTCATGTGCTCTTGTATGAATTTCTCTCTAAATATTTTTCACCGTTCTCAGACAAATACCAAAGATATCGCTTTTCATTATTTTGATCATCTTCCCACATAATTTTATTTGCTAGATTCATTCTTATAAGTTTTGCCCCTGTATCACTCACAATATTGAAATTTAGTCCTGTCAAAAATGAAATTTCATCCAAGTCAAAAGCATTAATCACATTTTTCGAAATTAAAGACTCATCGTTTATCTGTTTACCTGTTGTTTTTAATGTGACATGTCTTTTACATATTTTTTCCTGGAGACACTTCATAAATATGTAATCCTGAGTTTCAATATCATCACTATTCATAAACTTTGATTATTTAAACCAATCGCTATAAACACTGATTAACACTAGCGAGAAAGTCCCGTACCCTAAAACGATTATAATAAAATATTTAATATATATTCTTTTGGAACTAACATTTTTTGTTAATTTACCAAATCTTTTTTGAGTATAGATAAAAGCTGCCCATAGTAAAATTGCAAAGCCGTATGATGATAATAATACTTTAATTACTTCTGACATTTAAAAAGACAATGATTCTGACAATAAGTTTTCATTCAAGGGGCCTAAATTTTTAGGGTAAGTTAGTATACCATCAGATATATATTTATCATCAAATTGTGACACACACCAAGATAGCGAAGCTGGTTTGGGCACTAGAGTTTTATTATCTCTAATAGAGTAAAGTAAATTATCTCTAACAGCTAAGTCACCCATATATACTAAATAAGCAACTTTTGTCCGCCTTGTAATAAAGTTACTTTCGCCTTGGTTGAGACTTTTAGGAGGATTGTAGATTACTGGCTTTTTTTTGACATACTCATCTTTGAGTCTCTTTATTAACCAATTTCTCATTATTTTTCTGACCGCATGATAAGCTGCAAATTGTGGTTTAATTAAATATGTGGTTTGGTGCCCAATATTCAAAATTGTATTATTTTCAGAAAACTTGTAAGAGTAGCCGTCTTTATATCTTTGATGAAACTTTGAGAATTCTTTAGCCCAAGTTACTCCCTCAATTACCCTATCTTTAGTTTGAGAGGTGTACTTTTCTCTAGTTGAGGTGTCATGTAAAACTACGTCCCGGAAAAAAGATAAGTAATCTGACTCATTTTTAAATTTTTCCTTATGAATTTGTTTTAATTCTTCCCAAGGTTTGATTTTTATATCTTGCACTACTATTGAACTTATATTATTTTCAATTTATACACAAACTATTATGTAATTTATGTGTAAATTATGATAAAAATAGAAAAATTATCAATAAAATCAATAATTTTTCAATAAAATCGAAAAATTAGAAAAAATTTCAAATTTAAGGTAAATTTAAAAAAAATCATAATTAATTTTTTTAAATTCTTGATTTCCATTTTAAAGATTTTTATGTGATTTTTGTATATTTTATTACACACAATTTAATAATTTATGTGTGTAATTTACAAAATAAAAAAAACACATCTAATTACTTCTAAATATTTAATTTTGTCAGAGATAACCCTTAAATTTACTAGGTTTCCAATTTTTGGGAGCAATTTCTAAATCCTCAAATTCAAAAGCTGGAGCAACTGTACAACCAATTAAACTAAATAATCCAGTCGTTTCTAGTGAGAACCATATATTACTTTCGACGCTGTAAATAAATCTATTTTTAGATCCTATCTCATTTATTTCATATTCTTCACCATTTTTCGATGTATATATTCTCAAAGGACTACCAGTATAAAAGTGTATTGTTTCGTTCTTTTTAATGCGATGCCAATGCGAATATTGCCCTTTTTCTAACAAATAGTATATGTGACTAACATCCTTATTTTTGTAAACCTCGACGTAATGACCGCCTTCAGGATGAGGTATCATTTTATGACTTTTTATAAGGAATTTAATTGTATCCATTAAACTAAAAGTACATTTTTATTTCGTTCAATCAAAACAGAAACTTATAAAGCAAAAATACTGAATTTATTGATTATTAATTGTTTTTCGTAATCTATTCCATTCTTCATCTAAAAAGGTATATTAGAAGTAATACATGACAATGGAAAACGCACAAACAATATCTTGTCCGAAGTGTGACTTATCTGTTTCTTCTATTTGTTCTAAGTGTAACAAAGAAGTAGAGGTATCTCAATTAGCTGATGGATGTGTAGTTCAAATTACAAAATGTGTTGAATGCACTAATACACCAGTTATTAAAGATATCTGCGCGGAAAATTAGTCCTCACTTTTAACTGACATTAAACCTTTAATCAGTCTGTTAAGATCCAAAGATTACTATTAGACTAAAAAGTAGTATCGGAGATGTAATTAATGAAAATATTAAAAATTTTGGATGATGCAGAATTAATTCTAGTAGACTTAGAGGTAAATTTGGGGAAAGAAGTAAGAAACGCCCCAACTTTATGTGTCAGGTATAAAGGTAAAATTATACCTTTAAACACTGCACATGATGGTCGACCTATTCTGATGAGAGAAGAAAACGCCATCCCAAGTGAAAATTAAAATTATATGTTCACTGGTACTCTTTGGGTAGATTTAACTATTTCGCTCATACTTTTAGCTACTTTTTTTATGTGGATAATGAGGGGGGATTAAATAAAATTAACTCCTTAATGGAAATATTAACCAACAAAGAGGAAGTAAGAGAAAAACTCAAAAACAACCCCTTACAAGCTGCCCATTTACTCAGACTCAATGGATATGGTTCTATTAATTACGAATGTGCCTGTGGTGAAACACATGATGCTAATGGTAAAGATGTAAGTTGTAAAGGATCCGCTAAACCCTTCAAAGCTCTTCTCAAATGTTCAAACAATTTTGTAACGATGATAAAAATTGAGGGCTTTTTTCGAAAAAAAGCTATCTCAGAGTATGGATTTAAAGCAAGCATAATGGATTAAATTATGAGGTTTTTTTTTATATTATTTTTTATTCCAACTTTATCTTTCGGCCAGAGTATAAAATTAGCTTGTCAAGAAACATCTCTTATTGATTACTCAAAAGTACAAATTATTAAATTTAAAAATGAGGATATAAATGAATTTGAATACTCATTTGACCAAAACCTTTCTGTATTAAAGGAGAGATTTCAAGATTTACAATATGAGTACATGGGAGAAGATGACGTAAGTTATCATTTTAGAATTGAAACTGACTTCTCCTTTAACACCCTAATTCTATATAAAAAAATCCTTAGATATGAGAGAAACATATTTTATCCTGATAGTGTAAATTTGAAAAAAACTTATTACGGCGATTGCAATAAATCAGACAGTTTTTTTGCTGCTTTGAAATAGAATACAGAAAAATCACCTTTTATTAATTTTTAGGTAATACATTTTCACGAACTAGACTTAAATACTATTTTTTGTATAGTTTTCTATATGTCCGATGTTTATAGTTTAATGAAATATTTAACGCCCTATGAATTAGATCATATTAAGTTCTTGGCACATAACGACGAGATACCATACCAAATAATAAATTCTCAATATAAAATAAATAAAAATGATGTAAAAAACTTGATGAGATTTATGTTAAATGACCAAGACTATTTAAAATGGAAAAAAATTTATAATAAAACACATTGAGGAATTTCCTAAATTTTATTATTCACAATCTTTATTTAATTTTTTAGTCTCATTTCACTGAAATGCTGAGCTAATTTCTTACCAGATAACCAAGCATCTTGCATACTTGGACCCTCACACCAATCCCCAAAAGCATATAGACGCTGATCTATGGACTCAATGAATCTTTTAGAGTTTTGATCTCTTAGACTTTTCTTTGTATAAGAGTATCTCCATCTATGTGACTTCTTAAAAACAGCATCAGCATTTGATCGAAAAGACTTTTTCATTTGATTTACCACATAGTCCTCTAAAACATAATTTTCTATGTTGTAATACTTTTTTGTCCAATCAGCTCTCATATTTACAACCCAGCACTCTTCATTAAAAAATTCGTGTTTAAAATTTTGATTCATTAAGAAACTAATTTCAGGTGTTAAATGATATCCAAATTGAAACGGAGCTCCCAATCTTTTATTAAATGCAATCATGACTGTCCAAATGGAGTCAAACTCTATTTCAGGAATATCGCTATAATCTATAGATTGATCTAACAATTTTTTTGATTGTTCATAGGGCATGCTACAAAAAACATAATCATAAGGTCCAAATTTCTCATCTGCTGCTATTAAGAAATATTCATTATTATGGCTTTCAATGTTGGTTATTTGTTTTGAAAAATGCGTAGGGTAGTGCAGTGATTTATGTATCTTTATAGGAATTGATTCATTTCCATCTTTACCAACAATGAGCTCTTTATCTTCAATTGGAGAATTTTGTGAGATATTTGAACAAAATTGACCTTTTAAAATTTTAATAGCATCAATTTTTTTTAAAAATTCATTTAAGCCAATAACACCATGATCTAATTTCAAATAGTGAGCACCATGATCAAAAGCATATTGTTCATGTTTTCTTGTGCTTATTCTTCCACCTGGTCTCCAGGATTTCTCAAAAAATGTAATATCAAGTGCAGGCAAGTGATATGCCAAAGAAAGCGCACTAAGCCCAGTTCCAATGACTGCAATTTTTTTCAATTTTATTACTTTTTTGTGCTTCTAGGTTTAATTTCATCAACATCTTCAATAGGACGAAGTATTGGGACATACCTAAGTCGAAGAATGATGACTGCAATCGCAACTAAGACTATTGCTCCTGCTTCGTAAAGAAGTAGCTCCGGGTTTGAGTCTTTACCTTGAAGTATAATAAGACGAGATAAAGCGGTAATAGCAATAAATAAGGGATATGTCATTCTAACTCGATTGGAAACATAGTAGACTCGAACCATTCCAATAACCTCAACATAAATAAACAAGAGGAGTAGATCAGCTAACTCTACATACTGAACTTCTATCATTCGCATTATCTCAAACATAATGGCTGTAATAGTAGCTACTAATATTATTGCAATAACTGCTTTTTCAATAAACCCTACGAGATTTTCAACATCAGTCTTCATTACCATTCAACCATATCAATTTGTTTTGATTTTAGAAAGGTATTTGTCTTAGAAAAAGGCTTACTCCCAAAAAAACCGCGGTGAGCCGATAATGGGGAAGGGTGCGGTGCTGATAAAATAAGATGTTTATTCGAATCAATTATCTCTTTCTTTGATTGAGCAAACGAACCCCATAATATGAAAACAATATTTTCTAATTCATTACTGATAACTGAGATAACTTTGTCTGTAAAAATATCCCAACCAAACTTTTGATGTGAGAGGGGTTTTGATTTTTCTACTGTAAGAGTTGTGTTTAAAAGAAATACTCCCTGCTTAGCCCATTTATCTAAATTACCATTGTTGTAATTCACCTTTTTTTTTAAGTCGTCTTGAAGTTCTTTATAAATATTCAACAGTGAGGGCGGTGGTTTTATATTTTCTGGTACAGAAAAACTGAGCCCATGAGCTTGGCCAGGCCCATGGTAAGGATCTTGACCTAATATCACTACCTTCACCTTTTCTAAAGGAGTTAAATTAAATGCATTAAAAATTTGTTTTCCTGGAGGATAAAAAATAATTCTATTTTTTTTTAATTCTAAAAGTTTGCTTTTGAGTTTAATCATATAATCTTGATTAAATTCCTCTTTTAAATGTTCAAGCCAAGTATCAGGAAGTTGAATGGTAGATTTTTCCATTCAGATTTTAGTTAATTTAAAGTTGCGTCTTTACTTCTGCCGTATTTTTCAAGCTTGTAAATAATCTTTTCCTTAAGTTCATGATTTTCTTCTAAAGCCATTACTAGAGCTTGTGTATAGAAAAAACATGCTGCTTCAATATCAGCCTTATCTTCGAAGTAATTTGCTGCTTCATAGTAGAGAGAGCATACTTTATCCATTTGCTTTTTTTGAAAAGCATCAGCAATATCGCTATCTAATTGAAAAGTGTCTTTCATAAGTATTCTGAAACTAGCACATTTCATTAAAACACCAAGATTAAAATAATTTTCTAGAAATTATCCTTTGCAGAGCGCATTTTAGCAAATACCTCTGTTGCATCTTGCGTGTCAAAAAATTTCATAAATTGATCTGTGTCACATCTCAAAAATGGATTACAGAGCAATTGGTCTGAGAGAGTTGTTGGAATTGTTGGTCGATGCTCTTTTTCTTGGTGTGAGGCCCATTTATAATATTCATTAAGCTTTTCATTATCAGGGTCTATGTTTAGGGCAAATTTTAAATTAGCCATAGTATATTCATGCCCACAATATACTTTTGTATCTTCAGGTAATTGTTTTAACTTAGACAAACTGTTCCAAAAAACTTCAGGATTTCCCTCAAACATTCTTCCACATCCAATGCTAAATAGAGTATCTCCAGAAAATAAAATATTATGTTTTAGCATAAAATAACTTATGTGTTGAAGCGTATGCCCAGGAGTATGTATGACTTTATATTCATTTCCATGTATCTCAAAAATTTCCTGATCTTCAACTTCTTTATCTGGTTTTGGTATTTTGGAGTCATTTTTGTACCCTATGACTAAAGATTTAAATCTTGATTTAATTTCATCAACAGCACTAGTGTGATCATCGTGATGATGTGTAATGATTATGTGAGAAGCACTGCAATCATTTAGCTCAAGTATCTTCAAACACATATCTAGATCTGAGGGATCAACTAGCACTCCTTTTGTTTCATGAGGGTTTTTAATTAAATATCCATAGTTATCATCTAATTGGGGAAACAAATACACATTAGGTTTTTGCATAAGAAATAGAATGTTATGTAAATCTCGTTAAAATACAACTATGGATATCAACGCATCCGATATTTATAGTTTTTATAATTCAAGACTAGGCACTATTGTTAAACGCAACATTCGTCATCAATTAAACACCCATTTAAATTCTGTAAACGATAGTGTTATTTGTGGATATGGTTATACAAACCCTTTTCTTTCTTTTCTTAGTAAGCAAAATAAAAATTTACAAATATCCTCTATGCAGCCAGAATTTTTAGATGGCAATGTTAAAGAGAAATACGATTTCGAACACCAAATAATACATGAATATTTCTTACCTTTGGATCCAAGTTCAGTTGATGTGGTAATATCTACTCATTTACTTGAGTTCGTTGATAAGCCCCAGAGTAGTATTGAAGAAATATGGAGAATACTTAAGCCAAACGGTTTATTTTTATCAATTATTCCCAGAAGGTCAGGTATATGGACTCGGTATGATAACAATCCTTTTGGGTTTGGTCGATCATACTCAAACAAGCAATTTAAATCACTAATACAAGACTTTTTGGTTCTTGATTATAGAAAAACATTTTTGCACTTTCCTCCATGGAGTCATTATTTAAATTACAAATCACACCGAACAATTGAAAAAATAGGTAAATTATTTTTTCCTTATATGGGAGGACTAATGATTTGCGTATGTAAAAAGATTGTTTACGCAAAGAGTTCAAAAAAACAAAAAAAAATACCTATTAAAAATTTTGTGCCGACTTAATATTAATTTATATTGAGATTTTAAAATATAGGATAAATTTTTGTTAGATATCAGTTATTACTTAATAGTTTCTTTTTCTATTCTTTTATTTGCAATTTCAAAATCAGGTTTTTCAGGGGGTGGATTGGCTTTAATTTCAGTAACCCTATTATCCATAACTTATGGTCCTTTAACTGCAATAGCTATATTAATGCCAATGTTAATTGTATGTGATGTAATTGCTTTGTTTTTAAATAAAAAACATTTTGAATATAAAATTTTATGGTCAATTGCACCATATTCTTTATTGGGTGTTATTATTGGAACAATCTTGTTTAAATTTATCAATTTATCGATGATAAGTATTTTTATTGGATCAATTTCCTTACTATATGTTTTGCTTAACTACTTAATCGCAGACAACAGAAATTTAAAAAAAATACCCTTTTATGGAAGTAAATCTTTTTGGGGAGCGCTAGCAGGATTTACTAGTTTTGTACTTCACTCTGGAGGATTACCATTAAATATATATTTTATGTCAATTTATAATAAAAAAGTACAGTTTGTTGCAGGCGTTGTTTTTTCTATTGCATTAATAAATTTATTTAAACTAATCCCGTATTTCTATTTGGAAATATTAAACTTTGAGAAGTTATATAATTACTTAATTTTTTCACCAATTGCAGTAATAGGAGTAATTTTAGGGCACTGGATGAATAGTAAACTTTCAGATAATTCTTTTTTTACCATTATTAATATTTTTGTAGTGATAGGCTCACTTCGATTAATTTATTTGGGTTTAGTCGGTTTATAATATCTTTTCTAAAACATTGATTAATTCAAATTCATTTTTAAATTCATTCATTTGTTTCTTATCTATCAATAATTTGTATTTACCTTCTTTTTCCTCAAGACATATAGGCAGGTCATCTTTGTAATTTAAAAGATTAAATTCTTCCAATTCTTCAGAATGTAAAAACTTAAAATTATGTGGTGAGCTTTCTATAAATTTCTTCCACGACTCGCGCATTTTCATGTCGTGAGTAATTTTACATAAATTGCAATCATAGGTGCTGGGGGAGGCATATTTATGGACTGTATCAAGAATATAGTTCCATTTACCACCTTTGGCGTTATAGACAAAAATTATATTTTTATTGTTCATTAGTAATATGGAAGAGAACTTCTTTACAAAATAAATTTGAGGGAATTTTACCGTTTTCAAATTTCTTTTGAGAAAGGACATCAAAAGTTGAAATTATTTTTAGATCTAAATCTGTTGCTAATTTTTTAAAATCTTTGATGCTACATGGGTGAATATAATCAGTATTATACCAGTGATCACTATTTGCTTTTTTTAAAAGTGAGTCAAAACTTCCTGTTAAAAGAAAATTTGAAATTTTACTCAGACGTGCCGAATTATTAAAGCTTACAATGATATTTTTACTTACTTTTTTGAGGGTATTTAATAATTGGTCTGGTTCTTGAACTGCCTGAATTGTCTGAGTCAAAAGACAATAATCGAATTGATTAAATGGAAAATCTTCAACTATTAAATTGATATCACCGTGTATTACATCTAATCCTTTTTCCAAACATTTGATTACTTTTTCTTGACTCAATTCCACACCTTGAGCACTTATTCCTTTATTTTCTAAGTAAGTGATTAGCTCACCATCAGAACAACCAATATCCAACACTTTTGAGTTTTCTGGAATTAAATTTAAAATGATCTCATAGTCTTTTCTCATTTTATTCCCTTTAAAAATCCCTGAGCAACTTTAAAAAATTGTGGCTCATCTAATAAAAAACTATCGTGACCTCTATCTGATACGACTTCAGCAAAACTAACATTGGACCCAATAGAATTTAATAAAGATACTATCTCTCTTGACTCTTTTGTTGGAAATAGCCAATCACTGGTAAATGATAAAACTAGAAATCGGATCGAATTATCAATTATAGTTTTTTTATTTGCAATAATTTCATCTTTCACATCAAAATAATCCATTGCTCGAGTCATATATAGATAGCTATTAGCATCAAATCGATCAACAAAAGATCTACCTTGATAACGAAGATAACTTTCGACCTGAAAGTCTATTCCAAAGCCAAAAGATAAATCATTTTTTTCTTGTAAATTTCGACCAAATTTATTTTGAAAAGCTTTCTCAGATAAGTAAGTAATATGAGCTATCATTCTTGCAACAGAGAGACCATTCTCAGGTTTTTCATTACTCTCCAAATATCTTCCATTTTGCCAATTAGGATCCAACATAATGGATTGCCTTCCTGCTTCGTCAAATGCAATATTTTGGGCAGAGTGTTTCAATGAACCTGCTATACTCATAATAGACCTTACACTCTCCGGATAAGTAGCAGCCCATTGTAGAACTTGCATTGCACCCATTGAACCACCTGCTACAGAAAGCAATTTGGATATTCCAAGCTCATCAACAAGTATTTTTTGTACTTTCACCATATCTCTAATTGTTATGGTAGGAAAATCTAAACCATATATTTTTGAGGTATCAGGATTGATATCATTAGGACCTGTCGTTCCAACACAGCCCCCAAGAACATTCGAGCAGATAACGAAGTATTTATTCGTATCAATAGGCTTATCGGGTCCAATCATTAATTCCCACCAACCATTTTTTTTAGTTATAGGATTTTCCTCTGCAGGGAATTGATCACCAGTTAATGCATGACAAACCAAAATTGCATTATTTTTTTGAGCATTAAGACTTCCATATGTTTGATAAGCGATTTGAAAATTCTTAATTTTTTTACCAGAGTCCAATAGTAGCTCTTCTTGGCATTTCAGTAAGAAACCTGGATATTCAGTATTTGCAATTATTTCTCTCATTTTTAAACCTGTTCGAAAGATAACTGCGGGAGATACGCTTTAGCTGTTTTACACCCGCAAGCTGCTATCAAATCGGTGAAACTGGAATTTAAGGCTTTTTGGATTCTTTTTCAATATAAAATGATGATATTTTCTTTATATAGTTTATTTATTATCAAAAAATTATGAAAAATAGCCAACCAAAAAATACCTACAAGGGTGGAGCAGAAGTATTTAAAGGGTATGTAAGGCTTTCATCAAATGAGAACAACTATGGCCCAGCTAAATCTGTAAAGTCATTAATAAAAAAAAATATTAAATTTTCAAATATCTATCCTGAGCTTGATGGAGAGAGTTTAATTAATCAAATTGCTAAAACTTATAAAATAAATAATAAACAAATTATATTAGGCGCAGGCTCAGATGAAGTTCTCCAAATGATATATGCTACTTTTTCAAAACCCAATGATGAAGTCGTTTTTACTAAATATGCTTTTGCTATGTATTCAATCTATGCAAAACACTTTAGATGCAAAGTAAAAAAATATGATGATAAAGAGTTTCAATTTAAATTAGAAAATTTAAGTAAAATTATAAGCTCAAAAACAAAAATTGTTTTTTTAGCTAACCCCAATAATCCTACTGGGTCTATTTTTTACAAAAATGAATTAATTAAATTTTTAAATAAAGTAAGTAAAAAAACAATTATTGTTTTAGATTCAGCATACTGTGAATACATTAGAGATAAAAAATATGATGATGGAATGCAATTAGTTAAAAAATATTCTAATTTAATTATAACAAGGTCTTTTTCAAAAATATTTGCTCTAGGTGGCTTAAGAGTAGGTTGGGGATATGCTAATTCAAAGCTTATTTCTCAACTCTATCAATATAAAAAGCCTTTTAATGTATCAAGATTGTCATGCATTGCAGCCCAGGAGTCTTTGAAAAATAAAAAATGGATTAATGACTCTGTAAAAAATAATTTTATAAACAAATCTCTTACTTGCAGAGGCTTAAATAACAAATTATTTGAAACTATTGATACTCAGGCTAATTTTATCCTTTTAAAGTTTAAAAGTTCATCAATAACTCAAAAATTTGTTGATTTTTTACACTTCAATAAAATTACAGTCAGATCATTGTCATCATATGGATTACATAATTTTGTTAGGATGACCATTGGAACAAAAAGTGACATGAAAAAGGCAGTAAAAACAGCCAATAAATTTAATGTTTAAAAATATTCTCATAATTGGTTTTGGAATGATTGGATCATCAATAGCAAGATCAGTAATTAAAAAATACAAAAATGTTAATATTTTTGCCTTTGATAAATCCAATAACCTCAAAATTAGAATTAATAAATCAAAATTAAATAATGTAAAAGTTTTGAAATCACTTCAAGAAATCAACAATTTAAATATTGATCTCATAATTATTTGTGTACCTATGCTCCAGTATCAATCTATATTCAAAAAACTTAGCAACATTAATTTAGATAAAACAATTGTTACAGATGTGGGCTCAACAAAAGTAAATATAGAAAAATTATATAATCAAAAAAAATATAAATTTAATTTTATTCCCTCACACCCAATAGCGGGTATTGAAAAAGCTGGACTGGAGAATGGATTTGATGGACTATTTACAAATAGATATAATATTATTTGTCCTTTAAAAAAATCTTCCAAGACAAACATCAATAAGATAGTTAGGTTTTGGAAGTCACTAAATATGAAAATAGAAATTATGTCTGCAAAAGAGCATGATAAAGTGCTTAGCTTGACTTCACATTTGCCTCATTTAATTTCCTATTCATTAGTTTTGACGGCAATGAAAAAAGAATCTTCACTAAATTCAAAGCTTGTAAAATTTTCTGCTGGCGGATTTAGAGACTTTACTAGAGTAGCAGGAAGTGATCCAGAAATGTGGAGGGATATATTTTTAGCAAATAATTCTCAAATTCAAAAATTAACTAATAATTTTATAAGTGAATTAAAAAAATTTTCTAAAACCCTCAATCAGGGAAATTCTAAGAATTTATTAACAAAATTAAAGAAGACCAAAAACGTAAGAGATAGAATTGTTAAGGCAAGACAGGCAGGAAAGTTTATTCCTAATGATTAAGGCTATTTATCTCCATTTTGAGTTTATTTAAAAATTCTTGCTTGCTTAACCCTGGAGGTATCGGCTCTTTAAACTCTACTGTTATGGAGCCTTTATGAATCTGATTATTTTTAGGCCAAAATTTTCCAGAATTTAAAGCAATAGGCACAACTGGCTTGTTCAAAGACTTGTACATAGAATAAATTCCAGGTTTTAAATCAGGTTGATCCTTATAGGTTGTTCTGGTTCCCTCGGGAAAAATTATTACAGGTCTATGATCTAAATATTCAGCTGTTTGCTGATTTACGTAACGTAGACTATGGATTCCTTGTTTTCTATCAATAGCAATCATTCCCAATTTTTTAAGATAGGTCCCAAATAATGGAATATTCAATAATTCTTTTTTTAAAATATATGCAGGATTATAAAAGAGCTCATTAAAATATATTGTTTCAAACATAGACTGATGTTTGCTTGCATAGAGATAACCCTTTTTGTGAGCAAAATCAGAATTAATTACTTCTATATTAATTCCAAACAGTTTTAAAATTACTGTCATGTTTCTTGTAAAGAAAAGAACAAAAAATCTAAATTTTGTATATTTGAAGGGAAGGCCTAACAAACAAATAATTAATACAATAGCTGTTGTAAAATAGAATGTTATTAAAAAACTAAATTTCATATTTTTTTATAAAAACTAATTTTGAGACAATTAACTTAATGTATTCCTCTACCAATTTTTCAAAAGGAATGACTATATCACTATTGCTCACAGAATAAGGAGTTACTTTCAAACCTGATAGTTGATTAAATAAAAATTCTGCACGTTGCATATGTAAATCTGAAGTAATTAATAAAATCGATTTTATTTTTTTTTCTAAGGCCCAATATCTTGTTTCTAATGCATTTTCATATGTATTTTTTGATAAATATCCAACCTCAATACAACATTCAACAATGTTTTGATCAAAGTTAAGAATATTCACTAATACAACTTCTGAATTAAAGGTATTATCAACACCAGAAATAAACAACTTATTTTGATTAGATTTTTCAATTTGTTTATAACCCTCAATTATTCTCTCTCCTTTCCCCCCTGTTAATACAACAATCGCATCAACATTAAAGTTACTTACAGAACCATGAGATAAATTATTTTTAAATTTAATTAAACCAAGAGTTAAAAATAATAAAATTAAGGCGATTATAATATTTACACGCTTTAAAAATATTATCATTACATGATCTCATTTTTACATAGATCTTCTAAGGTATCACGAGATCGGATAACACGATACTCATCTTTGTTGAATAATACCTCTAGAGGTCGAGGTCGACTATTATAAGTTGAAGACATAGAGGATCCGTAAGCACCAACATTCATAAATACTATATTGTCTCCAACTTTTATCTTGGGGAGTTCAATATCTTTTACAAAATAATCAGTAGACTCACAAATTCCACCTGCAATATCATAAATTTCAACATCCTTTGATTTATTTGAAACTTTTATTGGTGGCTTTATGTCATACAAAGCGGGACGTATATATTCAGAAAATGAACAGTCAATAATAGCAATTTTCTTATTGCCACTATTTTTTATATATAAAACTTTACTGATAAGTTCACAACTATCAGCTACTATAAATCTTCCAGGTTCAAAAATAATATTATAATTTTTACCACTAAGTATTTTGTTACAATTATTTTTCCAACTATCAAAATTGATTTCTTTATCTGAGTGATCAAGAACAGCAAATCCTCCACCAAAATCTAAAGTATCAATATTTATATTATTTTTAAGATTTTGCTCATCTGCTATTTTGATTAGATTTTCATATGAACCAAGTAACTTCTGATAATCAGTTATTTGACTTCCTATATGAACAGAAAGTGTTTTTAAGTTTACCCCCTCTAAATTAGAGATTGTATCGAAGTCAATTTGATCAATTGAAATACCGAACTTACCTCCTGATAAACCAGTAGTAATCTTATCCATGGTCGACCCATCAATATCGGGGTTTATTCTGATACCAATATTTGTTTTTAGCCCCTTACTTAAAGAGTAATTATTTATGAATTCAACTTCCTCAATATTTTCAACATTTATAGAGTGAATTTTCTGCGTGATAGCATACTTTAAATCAAAATCAGTTTTTCCTGGCCCATCGAATATAATATCCTCAGGTTCAAATCCGGCTTTCAATGATTTAAATAGTTCACCAGCAGAGACAACTTCAGCACCAAAACCACAACGATGAATAAGGTTTAAAATTGCAAGGTTAGGATTAGCTTTGACGGCAAAATTAAATTTTCTAGGAAACTCTAATTCTAAATTATTTAGGAAATTTATCTTATTTTTAATTTTATCCTCATCATAAAGATAAAAAGGACTAGAAAACTCTTTTAATATTTTATCCAGCATTATTCGCTCTCAGGGTAATCATAGTCATCATTAGGAGGAAATGGATATTGAGATTTATCTACAACACCCTCCGGTAATTTATTAGGTTTTTGGTTTCCACAGCCAATGATAAATATGGGCAATAACATTATTAATAAAAACTTGATCATCTTACTCTAAGAAATTTAATATATTTTTTAATCACTCTAGAAACCTCTTTTGGATTAGAGCTCATGGGTGTTTTTTTTCTTGATAGACTGTTATTTATATCAACATATTTATAAATATTTTTATCAATTGATTTTTGAAATTTTTGGTATTCATCAATTTTTATTTGTGAGAGATTTTTATTATTTTTTTGAGCATAATTTACTATATCAGCAATAATTTTATAAGAGTCTCTGAAAGGTATTTTCTTTTCTATAACTAGATAGTCTGCTAAATCTGTAGCTGTAGCAAAATAATTATTGCATAAATCTCTTCCAATAGATTTTTCAAAATTAGATTTTTTAATAACTTTTTCCATAATTTTAATACAGCTTATTAACTCATCATAACAATCAAATATTATCCTTTTATCCTCCTGAAAATCTTTAAAATAAGTTAAAGGAAGGTTTGAAACGATATTTGAGAGTTCTATTGACTTAATTCTAATGCTATTTGTTTTTGATCTTACAAGTTCTAATGAGTCAGGATTTCTTTTTTGAGGCATAATGGAACTACCTGTAGAATATTCACTACTTATATTAAATAATTTCATGAAATTACTTGACCATAAAATTAGCTCAGATGATAATTTACTTAAATGCGTCGCAGTTAAAGAACTAGCATGGAGAAAATACATGCAAAAATCACGATCACTTACACCATCCATGGAATTATTTTTAGATTTTGAAAAATGTAAACTTTTATTTAGTAAACTTATATCTAAATTATAATTACTACCTGCTAAAGCAGCACTGCCTAATACATTTTCATCGCTGTTATTTATACAAAAATCAAAATAATTTAAGTCTCTTTTAAACATCTCTAAATATGCAATTAAGTGATGAGCCAAAGATACAGGTTGTGCCACTTGCAAATGAGTAAATCCAGGAATAATAGTTTCTTCATTTCCACGAGCTTGATTTAAAATAGACTTCATTAAATTCTTGATTTCTTCTTGTAAATTTTTGGAGGCTTTGATTGTCCATAATCTAGTATCAGTTGCTACCTGATCATTACGAGACCTTCCAGTATGTATCTTATTAGCTACATCACCTATTTTTTTATTGAGGAAAGACTCTACATTCATGTGAATATCCTCATTTTTTTTTGAAAATTTTAGTCTACCTTTTTTATTATCATTCAATATTGAATTTAATCCTTTTTGAATAGTTAGAGATTCTTTTTTTGAAATAACTTTTAGTTTTACTAAAGCTTTTACATGTGCACTTGTAACAGCAATATCCTCTTCAATTAATCTTTTATCAATATCAATTGAGCTATTAAAATCATCCATCAAACTGGAAGTGCTTTTATTAATTGTGGTTGATAGTATTTTACTTTTCTTATTCATGATTTTAGTAATTTAAATTATCTTGATAAATATATTATCGCAGCGAATACTAAAACAGCAATACCTTGAAACAATACTCTCATTCGCATAAGTTTGTTACTGTGTTTTTTATTAAAATTTCCATTTTTTGCCATAGCTATTACACCAATCACAACCATGAGAAGTGCTAAAATCATGGATACGACTAAAACAAAAGGCAATACGGTAGATGAAAACATGGTAAATAGTTATCAAATTATCTATAAATGTCTAATTATTAAATTTAAGAAGAATTGATGAAGAAAATTGTATTATTTTTGCATGGTTATGGATCTAATGGAAATGACCTAATTTCCTTAAAAGATTATATATCTTTGGAAAAAGAAGAAACTGAGTTTATATCTCCTAATGCCCCGGAACCCTGTGAATTCAATTATTTTGGGTATCAGTGGTTTCCATTAAAAGAAAGATCAATTGAAGAATTAAAAGAAGGCCTAAAATCAGCCCTCTTTCATCTTGAAAAAATAATTGAAAAAATAATTCATGAACACGCAGTTGACGAAACTCAGATTTCTATCATTGGTTTCTCTCAAGGCTCTATGTTGGCGACATATTATGCTCTACAAAAAAATTTAAATTTTCACAGTATCATTTCATTATCAGGTTCATTGCCAAAAGAAATTTTAAATGATTTGAAAATATCTGAAATCAAATCTACTTTTTTAATTTTTCATGGAAAAATGGACGATGTCGTACCATTTAATAGGGCAGTTGAGACAAATTCGTTTTTGGAATCAAAAAAATTTTCTAGTAAACTGATTTTAGATGATAACTGTGCACATTCAATTAGCCCAATTGCTTTAGATGAGATTAACAAGCTGTATGAAAACTGGAATTAATAAACTATTAAACATACTTTTTTTTGGATATGTTAATATAAAATCATGATTAACTCGAATCATTGTCCATCTTTAGTATTAAATGCAGATTACCGGCCTCTTAGCTATTTCCCCTTATCCATATGGAGTTGGAAAGATACGGTAAAAGCAGTTTTTCTCGACAGAGTTAATATAGTTGAAGAATATGATCAAAAGGTTTCATCCCCATCATTTGAAATAAAGCTCCCGAGCATTATCGCACTCAAAGATTACATACCACATAGTCATAAACCTGCATTTACAAGATTTAATGTTTTTTTGAGAGATGATTTCACATGTCAATATTGCAATGATAAATTTTCAACAAAAGAATTAACTTTCGATCATTTGATACCTCGTTCAAAGGGTGGATTGACAAATTGGGAGAACGTTGTGACTGCATGTTCAAAATGTAATTGGACCAAAGGAAGTAGGGATTTAAGCCAAGTTGGTTTTAAATTGCTTAGAAAACCTAAAGAACCCTCTCAATATTCTTTAAGATTAAAAAGTAAAAATTTCCCTTCTGATTATCTTCATTCGAGTTGGAGAGATTATTTATATTGGGATAGTGTCTTAGAGAAGGATTAATATTTTTTAGTTATTTTTATCGCAGTATAGCATAGTTGTTTTATTGTTTTAGATAAAAGAACATACCCAGTTGTCATTTCTGCCTGGTTTTCGACGCCTGTATCATGATGTTCTAGCTCATCTTCTCTAAACTTTTTTACAGTCTTCAATAAATCTGGTTTTAATTTTCTTTTTGATAGTTCCTTGGCTTGCTCCTCATAGTGTTGACCAATGACCTCTTCAACAGCAACGGTGCATGCCATTGCAGCTTTTTTCCCCATTAATGCAGTGCCTAATCCAAGGGCATAACCTGCTAAATTCCAAAATGGAAATAAAGCGGTTGGTTTTACATTCTCTTTTACTATGTACTCATCAAAAGTAGATTTGTGGATTTCTTCTTGGTCAGCCATCTCCTTAATTTCTTTACCAAATTCTGTGTTTTCTTTGAAAATAGCTAATTGTCCTCGATATATTTGTGTTGCTCCATGCTCACCTGCGTGATCAACTCTGATAATTTCTTCAATTAATTTTTTATCTTCACCGCTAAGTGATTTATTTTTCTTTTTTGTAGGCATTAAAAATAATTAATAACAGAAAAGTCATTGAAAACAAGAAGTTATAAACTGATAATGGAATACCGAAATAAGGTAAATTTGCATCGGAGCATGTGGTAATTAATGTATTTGACATTAATTCTTCTTTTAATTTTGTAATATCATTTGGAAGCGTGGCAGCTTCACATCCGGTGTAATCAATTATTCCAAATGTTGTCAGAGAATGATAACCGGAAATTCCTAATTCAATAAGAAGCAATATAGTTAGTAATATATAAATTAAATTGAAATATCTCTTAATAAAAAAATAAAATACACCCACTATCAAAATTGAATAATATGGAACTCGTTGATATACACACAATTTACAAGGGCTATGACCATATGCATATTGTAATATCAAAGCAAAAGACATAGCTACCAGCGAAAACAAAAAAACGAGAAATAAAATACTAGTTTGTTTAATCATGATAAAAAAATAAATAAATAAAAAAGACAATTACAAGAGGTATGATTATAAAAATTAATAGTTTATTTCTTTGTAAAATTTCCATACCTAATTTTCCAAATTGTTTAATGATAAAAGCAATAATAAAAAACCTCAACCCCCTAGACAACAATGAAAGGAGTACAAAATAGATAAAATTAAATTGAGCATATCCACTTATTAAAGCTATAACTTTGTAAGGTATAGGCGTAAAACCACCTAAAAAAACTGCAAAAATACCCCAATCATTATAAAAATTCATAAATTCACCCTGCCTGCTTATATCAAAATAAGATTGGGCAATATCAAAAATGAAATACCCTATCATATATCCTAAAGCGCCACCAATGACTGAAAAAATCGTACAATTCAGTGCAGTTGCTAAAAAATTTTTAGGGTTAAAATAAACAATCGGTATTAAAATTAAATCTGGAGGAATTGGAAAAAAAATACTTTCTATAAAAGCAACTAAAGATAAAAAATATTGTGAATATTTTGATTTAGAATTTTTTTCAATATATATATGTAAATTCTTCCAAATCATATCGATTAATTAATATTTAGTATTTAACCTATAAGGTAATACCAGAGATAAGCAATTATAATAGCTGGGATCGCACTGTAGAGTGTAGCAACTATTGCTGCTTTTGCAGATATAGCTATCGCAGGGAAAAGTGCATCACCGTCATTAGATATAGAGTTTCCTATTTGTGCGGACATAGGAATTTGACCGCTCACATACATGGATGTGATCATAATTTGAGGACCACAGCCAGGAATAAAACCAATTAGTATAGCCATAAGAGGAATAAATGGACCAAATAGTATTAATGACTCAAATATTAAACCATTAGTTGATAGATCTATTAATTCGTAGACAACAAATGAAATAATGACCCAAACAGTAACAAAGCAAGTTGTATCTACAACTTTTCTATAGGAGTTTTCGTGTATTGAGGCCATTTGAATATCTGTTAATGGATTCAAAACCCACAACAAGACACAGTATATCGCCAAAATAAATGCCATTACTTCAACCACATTAATTCCAATAAAATTAAAGTTTAAATCAATGTTAAAAGCATTTAACATTCCCAAAATAAATCCAGGAGCTAAAAATAAAAACCAAATATAATAAAACTTATTTGATATATTGTTTTTAGGTAAATGGGTTGTATTTACATTTTTATTAATTTTATTTTGTAAAAAATTTTTTGTAAAAGGTTGAGCAATATATCCAGATATTATACCAACTAAAAAAGTTACTGGTAGTATGATTAAAGCAACCTGGGGTTTTGTTGCAATGAGAAGAAAAGCTGCATCACCCATAGTACTAATAAGTGCTGCAAGCACACCTCCAAAAGAAACTACTTTTCTGGTGAATAAGCTCATTACCATTATTGCTCCACCACAACCAGGTATAACTCCTAACATAGAGCAAATGGGAATTTCAAATTTCTTATTTTGTAAAATTAATTTTTGTAAATTAAAATTTCTTTTTTCAAGAATAACGAATAGAAGAAGTGTCACTCCAACAAAGCTAGATACAGCTATGTAGGCGTCACTCGATGATGAAATTAAAATACTTCTAGTCTGTTCAGAAAATAAAAGAAGGAGAATACATATAAAGAGAAAAATTTTTGAAAATCTTAAATATTGAAATTTTCTACTTAATTCTAATACTAATTCTGTCATATTTTTAGCCTAGGCTAAACAATATAGATATAACTAAATATTAGTCAAACAATTCTTTACTTTTAATTCTTAACAAAATAGATTAATCCGGCTATGAAAAACACTAGATCTAGTGAGCCATATCAATTTTCAAATATCAGAAGTCAAAATAAGAACGAAATACTAGAGGATTATGTTGAGGCTATTCAAGAAATTTTGCAAAATAAAGGTGATGTTAAAAATGCTGATTTAGCTCAACATTTCGGTGTGTCACAAGCTACTGTTAATAAAAATTTAAAGCGTCTAATAAGTTTTAATTTAGCAAAATCTGAACCATACCGTTCGATTTTTTTGACAGAAAAGGGAGAAAAATTAGCCACACAGTCAAAACAAAAGCATGAAATTGTTTATAATTTCTTAATTAAGTTAGGTGTCTCCAGAAAGACTGCAGAAAATGACAGTGAAGGTATTGAGCATCACGTTAGTGATGAAACATTAAAGTTAATGAAAAAATTTAAATAATTATTTTTTCGTCTTTGCCAACATTCTTTTTTCTAGCACATTATCAAACAAATAAATTACGATAGAAAGAAAACAAATAATTGTTAAAGCATGCAAACTTCCGTACTCAAACATTTCATTTGATGAATACTCGTATAAGCTAGTAGCAAGTGTATCAAAATTAAAAGGTCTAAGTAGTAGAGTAATAGGCAACTCTTTTACAGTATCGACAAATACTAAAAAAAATCCTGCTAATATACTCAACTTAACTTGAGGTAATATTATTCGAAAATATGTTGTTGATGATCTTCTTCCAATTAATCTTGAGGCATCATCAATTGATTTTCCAATTTTTTCCATCCCTGAGTCTAAAGAATTATTTGATACAGCAATTAATCTAATTATCAGAGCTAAGGACAAGCCTATTAAAGTGGTAGACAAAGATAATGTTGTTAATCGATCAAAATAAAATAAAAAGAAAAGCACTCCTAAAGCTATTACTACACCTGGTATTGCATACCCAATATTTATTATTTTTTTGTAATATATAATGTGATTTTTACTAGTGAATCTTGAGTAAAAACTAATAAATATTGAGATTATAGCACATCCAATTCCAGCAATAACTCCAAGCACGATTGAATTATATAGTGAGGTAAAATAGTTATTAAAATCAATAAAATTTAAATTATTAAAAAATGTATAAATTACAAAAATAAGAGGCAGGATAAAGCCAAATAAAATAGGTAAGACTCCTAAGATTAATGAAATTATACCAATGAACTTTCCCAATTTGTATTTTGACCACTGAATATTTTCATAAGTATTATTATTGAATTTCCTTTTACCTCTTAATTTTTGCTCAAAAAAATACAACAAACCCATGACTAACACAATAATTAAGGCCAATAGGAAAGCTAAGGGTAGATCATTTAATATCGCTATATAATGAAAAACTCCAACTGATAGTGTTTGTAAACCAAAAAAATCTGCAACACCAAAATCATTTACTGTTTCCATTAAGACTAATGCTAGTCCCGCAGCTATTCCAGGTAAGGCCATGGGTAAACCAATTTTAAAAAAACATTGATAGGGATTTTTACCAAGAGTTTTTGCAGCCTCTATATATCTTGTTGAGAAATTTATGATTGCAATCCTAGTTAGGATATAAACATATGGAAAAAAAGATAAAGAAATTATTAGCGAAGCCACAATACTATTTCTTATTGAGAAACCATCATAAAATAAAAATTTTAAAGATATAAAACCACCTGGCTCTAATATTTCGGCATAAGAGTACGCTGAAATATAGGCAGGAACTGCTAAGGGCAGTATTGCAAATATTTGTAAAAATTTTCGCCCCCAAAATTCGGTCA
Source organism: uncultured Alphaproteobacteria bacterium (assembly GCA_902617485.1). Classification (GTDB taxonomy): domain Bacteria; phylum Pseudomonadota; class Alphaproteobacteria; order HIMB59; family HIMB59; genus HIMB59. The sequence continues at coordinate 69,736 of CACMXD010000002.1, forward strand.
TTGTATTTATCCATGCCAATGGCACACTAATGATTGTTGTAAAAATACTTACCATAACTATGAGTTTAGTAGATCCAATTAAGTATCTATTAATGTAAAGCTCGTTGGTTAAAAAAATTGAACTCAAACCATTTACTACAACTAAGGCTATAGGGGTTAGTAGTAAGAAGCTAATTAATAAAAAGAAAAATAATTTAAATAAATTTACTGTCATAAAATTATATAAAAAACACAGCCTAGTAATAATAGAGCCATGACTCTATTAAAATAAATAATTTTTCTTTTATCATTAAGATATTTTCTAAATGAGTGTCCAATAGCAGCCCAAACTACAGCACTAGTTGATGTTGAAATGATAAAACAAATAAAGATTAAAATAAATTCCTCTAAATATGAGAATTTATTTTGTATAAAGATTGCTGAACTAGACATGGAAACACTTACAGCTTTGGGATTTATTAATTGAAAGAAATAAATATCTCTAAATGTAAACCTTCTTTTATTATTATTGTCTGAAAATTCAGTTGATATAAAAATTTTATAAGCGAGATAAGTTAAGAAGATCGTGGCTACTATTTTTATAAAATTCTTAAAATTTGGATAGTTATCATAAATCTCTCCTATCCCTAATAAGCAAAGAGTTAAAACCGATAAAAATCCAAAAAAGACACCTAACATAAGTGGAATTGTTGCTTTAAAACCATAATTAACAGCGTTTGTTGAAAGAATTATATTATTAGGTCCTGGTGTAATGGCAGCAGTCATTGCAAAAGTGAGTATGGGCGCCATAAAGTAAATGTATTCCAAAGTATCGAGATATTATTCTTAAATTTAAATAAATATACAATTAGTTATCAATTTGCCTAATTTGTCTTAATAATATAAGTAAATAAGATTATTTTAAGGCGTTGTGGCGGAATGGTAGACGCGCCGGATTCAAAATCCGGTGAGGGCAACCTCGTGAGAGTTCGAGTCTCTCCAGCGCTACCAACAACAATTAAAACTATGAAAAATATTAAAAATTTAACGGCCGTTTTCTCATTGTTTTCTACAGGTATTACGATTGTAACAAATGGAACAAATAGAAAACAATTTTTTGGTTGTACAGTTAACTCTTTCTCGAGCCTTTCTCTTGTCCCTCCAAAGTTTTTATTTTGTCTTGGAAATGAAAATTTAAATTTAAAAAGTTTTAAATTAAATAGTCCTTTAAATGTAAATTTTTTAGCTAAATCTCAACTTAATTTATCAAATAAATTTGCTGGATCATTAGAGAAGAGATGGGTAAAGACAAAATATAAAATCGCAGATAATAATGTTCCTTTCTTTCCAGAGTCTTTAGGACTATTAGAGGCAAAAGTTGAAAAAAAAGTTAAATCAGGTGATCATACAATCATCATATGCTTAATAACAAATTGCATAAAATTTAATACAAAAAAACCCCTAATTTATTATAAGAGCAAATATCACACCTTTTAATTCTTTCTATGAAATATATCAATAGTAGTTTTGAAGAAATTAATATCGATGAAAAGCTGTGTTTAACAATAGGTAACTTTGATGGGATTCATAAAGGCCACAGAGAGATAATAAAAAACTTAATACAAAAAACTAAAATATCAAAATTTAAATCTGCTATTTTATCTTTCACACCACACCCTAAAATTTATTTTAAAAAACAAAATAATTTTATGATTAATTCTCAATTAAAAAAAAAAGAGATTTTAGAGAGCTTAGGTTTAGACTATTTAATTGACCTACATTTTAATAAAAAATTTACTCAACTAAATCATTTAGAATTTGAAGATAAAATTTTATTTGGCAAACTTAATGCTAAAAAAATTTTAATAGGAAGAGATTTTCAATATGGAAATCAAAGAAAAGGAAATATTGAGACCTTAAGAATATTTTGTGAGAAAAATAATATTCAACTTAACGAAATTGATCTCATTTTCGATGAGCGGAATAATAACAAAATTTCTTCAAGTAAAATAAGAGAAAATCTTAATTCAGGAAATATTGAATTAGCAAATAAAGATTTAAATAGAAAATTTAGTATTTCTGGTAAAGTTATTAAAGGCGATCAGAGAGGTCGCTCAATTGGTATTCCCACAGCCAATATTGAGTACCCTCTAAATACAATTATTATTCCATATGGTGTTTATGCTGTAGAGACCATGATTGATGGAAATACCTATTTTGGTATTGTTAATTTTGGTATAAGACCAACCTTTGATAAAGAAAAGCCAATTGTTGAGGCCTATTTGTTTGATTTTGACAATAATATTTATGATAAGAATATAGAATTATTTTTTTATAAACAAATTCGACAAGAGAAAAAATTTAATGGTATAAAAGAATTATTAAATCAAATCAATTTAGATATCGCTGAAGCAAAAAAAATATTAAATTATGGAAATTAAAGACTCTATTACTCTTCCAAAGACTGGATTTTCTATGAAAGCTGACTTGCCTAAAAAAGAGCCAGGTATTCTTGATGAATGGCTTAAAAATGACATATATAAAAAATTAAGAGAACAATCCAAATCTAAAGAAAAATTTATTCTTCACGACGGACCTCCTTATGCAAATGGTCATCTTCATATGGGTCATGCCCTTAATAAAATTTTAAAAGATATAATTGTAAAATTTCAACAACTTCTAAATAAAAACTCTATTTATGTTCCTGGATGGGATTGTCACGGACTACCTATTGAATGGAAAATAGAGGAGGAATACAGAGCCAAAAAGAAAAATAAAGATGATGTACCTGTAATTGAATTCAGAAAACAGTGTAGGGATTTTGCTAATAAGTGGATATCTATTCAAAAAAAAGAATTCCAAAGATTGGGAGTAATTGGCGATTGGGATAACCCTTACACAACCATGCATTTTCATGCAGAGGCACAAATAGTAAGAGAATTAGGAAAATTTCTCAAAAATGGGGGTATTTACAAAGGACACAGACCAGTTTTATGGTCTGTCATAGAAAAAACAGCACTTGCAGATGCAGAGGTTGAATATCATGATCATAAATCAACAACTATTTATGCTTGTTTTCCAATTTCAAAAACTGATAACAATAAACTAAAAGATCACTCTATTGTTATTTGGACAACAACTCCTTGGACAATACCAGGTAATAGAGCTCTGGCAGTTCATGACGATATTGAATACAAATCTTTAAATATAAAAATTAATGATGGAAAGAAAAACGTTATTGTAGCTAGCGATTTGGTTGAGTCATTTATTAAAGAAAATAAAATTGAAGAATATAAAGTTAATTTTTTTATTAAAGGTCATGAATTAACTAATACTTTTTGTAAACACACTTTATACAACTCTGGATATAATTTTGAAGTTCCTATTCTTTATGGTGATTTTGTAACTACTGAACAAGGTACGGGCATAGTTCATATTTGTCCAGTACATGGAATGGATGATTTTATTTTAGGTAAACAACATGATTTAGAATTACCCATGACAATAAATGAAAGTGGAATATATTATGATCATATTCCTGTGTTTAATGGCCAACACATCTTTAAAGTTGATCAAAATGTTTGTGATGAAATAAAAAAAAACAAAAACCTTATATCACAGGGTATTTTAGTTCATAGCTATCCTCATTCATGGAGGTCTAAAGCACCCTTGGTATATAAAAATACTTCACAATGGTTTATCTCAATGGATACAAACGATTTAAGAACAAAAGCACTTAAAGCTATTGATGAAACTGATTTTTTCCCAAAACAAGGACAAAAGAGATTAAGAAGTATGATACAGGACCGTCCGGATTGGTGTGTGTCGAGACAAAGAGTTTGGGGGGTGCCTTTACCAATATTTGTCAACAAAAAAACAGGTGAACCTCTACGCGATCAAAATATTATTGAAAAAATTGCAAAAATTTATGAATTAGAGGGTGGCGATGCTTGGTTTAATTCCGAACCCTCAAGATTTTTATCACCAGAATATGACCCAAATGATTTTGAACAAGTAAAAGATGTCGTTGAAGTTTGGTTTGATAGTGGTTCAACTCATTCTTATGTCTTAGAGGCTAGAGAAGATCTTCACTGGCCAGCATCGATGTATTTAGAGGGTTCAGACCAACATAGAGGTTGGTTTCACTCCTCATTACTTGAGTCGTGCGGTACAAGAGATAAAGCACCTTTTGAAAGTATTTTATCACATGGCTTTGTTGTGGATGGTAAAGGTAGAAAAATGTCTAAGTCAGTTGGAAACGTTATTTCCCCAGATGAAATAATCAATAAATACGGCGCAGATATATTGCGTATTTGGGTTGTTGCATCAGATTATTCTGAGGATCTAAAAATTGATAATCAGATAATCAACTACCAAATAGACTCTTACAGAAAAATAAGAAACACACTAAGATTCCTTTTAGGAAATCTTAATAACTTTAATAAACAAAATTTAGTTGTCCCAGAAGAAATGCCTGAATTAGAAAGGTATATCTTAAGTCAAATTTCAAGACTTAATGAAAAACTTAAAGAATTAGTTTCAAAACATGATTACCATGCAATATACACTGCTTTACTAAATTTCTGCACTCTTGAGCTATCAGCATTTTATTTTGATATTAGAAAGGACTCCTTATATTGTGATGACATTAAAAGTATAAAAAGAAGATCAACTACAACATGTTTACACATAATATTTGAGTTTTTAACAAAATGGCTTTCACCCATAGTTTCATTTACATGTGAGGAAGCATGGAAGTCTAGGAGCTATAATAACGAAGAGAGTATTTTATTACAAAATGTTAGAGATGATGAATTTACTTATAAGGATATTTCGCTTGAAAAAGTTTTTGAAGAACTAAAAAGAGTAAGGAAAAGTGTCACCTCTGCTTTAGAGCTAAAAAGAAATGAAAAATTAATTGGCTCAAGCCTTCAAGCTAAAGTAATTTTATTTTTGTCTAAAGATACACAAAAAATAATTACAAATTTAAATTTGGCTGAGATGTGCATAGTCAGCAATGTTGAAACACACGATATTTCAAATAGGTCCAAGGAATCAATCAGTATTGATGATGAGGAAATATATGTAGAGATAAAATTAGCTGATGGAAAAAAATGTGAGCGATGCTGGGCTGTATTGCAAGAAGTATCATCTAGTAAAAATAATTTATGCAATCGATGTGATGATGTTTGGAAAACTTTTCAACAATAAGTTTAACTTAAATTTATTTTTTTTATTTTTACTCCTTGTTACTTTGGACCAAATCACTAAGGCTTTAGTTATCAATTTCTTTGATCTTTATGAGTCAGTCTCTTTATTACCAATTATAAATTTAACATTTGTTGTAAATTATGGTTTTGCGTTTGGTCTATTGAATGATCCATCTCTTAATCAAATAGTAGTTTCAATAGTAATATTGCTAATTATTTCATATTTTTTATATTTACTTTTAAAAACACAAGATAAGGTTTTTCAATTTACTTTGACTTTGATTTTGTCTGGTGCATTGGGCAATTTTATAGACCGAATATTCAGGGGTTTTGTTATTGACTTTATTGACATATATATAGGTACATATCATTGGCCAGCATTTAATATTGCTGATAGCTGTATTACCTTGGGATTTATAGTTTTGATGATAAATATATTATTTTTAAATAAAAAGTTATGAAAAGCATTTATATAATTTTACTAATAATTTTTACATTGTCCTGCCAGAGAGAAGAGAGAAATCAATTAGGAGTTGGATATAATAAAACACTTATCATGCCACCAACAAATGATTTACCTACACCCACATCAATTAAAGAAGATAAGTCCACTATTAAAAATAGTAATAACAATGTAATTAATTCAATTTTGGACCAATCAAATATGGAAGAGATAGATCTTTTAATAATTGACAAAATTGATGAAGAAAGTGGTTATAATTCAGATGAAAATTTTTTTCAATGGTTGTTTAAAGGTCAAAGTAAAAGATAATTTATAATTAATAGGCACAATATTTTGATTATTAAAAATAACTTTAAAGCTTTAAATTACGCTAAAAAACCAAACATTGATTATTCAATAGATGAATTTTTATCTTTAGACATGTTTAATCCAATTATAAAAAAAAATTATTTTAATAAATATGACTTAAGCATTTTTAAAAAAAAAAAATTTAGAACACATGTATTTGGAATGGGAGGATCATCTTTAAGTACTAAATTACTTAGTCAGTTCTTAAATCCTTACAATCTAGGAAAAAAATTATTTATTTACGAAAATCCGTCACCTGTTGTAATAAGAAATGCTTTATCTGATTTAAATATAAACAAAAATGATAAATTTATATTTATTTCAAAATCAGGTAACACAATAGAAATAAAATATTTTCTTGATTTAGTAATTAAAATATTAAAACAAAAAAACATTTCCAAGTTTGTAAAAGATTTTATTTTTATTTCAGAGAATAAAAATAATTATTTAAGAAAATTTGCTAAAAAAAATAGTATTTTATGTTTTGATCACGATCCAAATATTGGTGGAAGATTTAGTATATTTTCAATAACTTCGCTCATTCCTTTAATATCAATAGGTTATTCATTACCTAAAATTTTAAAATCATTTTTAAAAGCTAAAAAATTATTTGAAAAAAGTCATACTAAAATAATGAAGAATATTTCTAAAACCATTTCATATGAAAATAATTTTAATTTGAATATTCTTGTAGGGCTCACCTATCACGATAAGATGAGTTCTATTAATGAGTGGTACAGACAAATTTTTGCAGAGAGTTTAGGCAAAAATAAAAATGCTATAAATTATATTTCATCTTACGGGTCTATTGACCAACATAGTCAATTTCAACTTTATATTGATGGCCCACATGACAAACATTTTATTTTTTTTAAAATTGAAAATTCAAATAAATCAATAGACACCAAATATAGTTTAATTAAGGGGTACAATTTAATGAGCACTTTAGAGGAAGGAGCTATAAAAACCTTAAAACAAAAAAAATTTTTAGTAACACAAATTTTAATAAAAGATGATTTTGATAGTTATTGTTATTTGATATTGTATTTAATCTTTGACATCTATTTAAGAGCAAAATTTAATAAAATTAATTTTTTAGATCAACCGGCTGTTGAAATTCTTAAGAAAAATACGAGAATTTAAGTTGATAAATAGTTTAATAAATTTTTTTGGTGCTAATTCAAAATTTCATTTATTTAAAATATTTATTATCTTTGGACTGGCAGGATCTATTTCAGTTATTTTATCTGAACCATTATTACAATTAGTATCAATCGAAAATTTTATTTCAAATAAGTTTTTTTATTGGTTAATTAGATTAATATTAATTTTCCCAATATATCAATTTGTATTAATTGTTTTAGCTTTAGTCTTTGGAGAATTAAGATATTTCAAAAAATTTTTTATAAAATTTATAAATTATTTCAAAATAAATTAAGTTCTAAAAAAAAATAGATTTTTATTTTTGTATTGTTTTTTTAATATGAGATTATCTAAATTAATTGAATTAGAACTTTCCAATATGATTAAGATATTTGATCGAATATCAATTAATATTTTTTTTTGAATTGATTCAAAATTATGATTATAAGGAGGATCGAGATAAATTACATTGCAGTAATTTAAAATATCAATTTTTTGTTCATAAGGATCAAAATTAGTTATTTCATAATTCACCTCATTAATTTTTTTTAAAAACTTTTCAATTTTATTAGTATGTTTTTTTTCGATATCGTTAAATATTACTTTTTTAACACCTCTAGATAACGCTTCTATACCAATTGATCCTGTTCCTGCAAACAAATCACATAAAATTACCTCACTAAGGTCTATGTTCAGATCATTATTATGTGATAATAAATTAAATATATCTTCTCTAATTCTTGTTAAGGTTGGCCTGTAATCACTTTCAGACTCAACTAGTATATTCCGCCCCTTGTATTTACCGCTAATAACTTTCATTAACCTGCATTTCTCTGTAATCACCATAGGTTATAGACTTTAATAGAAAACGACCGTAAGAGATCCTTTTTAGCTTTTCTACCTTTAAATTAAATAATGCACAAATATTTCTAATTTCTCTATTTTTTCCCTCAGTAAGACTAAATCTCAGTACGTGTTTGTTTAGATTAGAGTAAACTAGTTTTACATTAGGCTTTTTATAAATTTCTTTTCCATAAATTTTTTTATTCATTGATTTAAGCTTATTTTGATCAAATGCACCCATTACATTAACAAGATAAGATCTTTTAATATTTGATTTAGGAAGTTCCATATATCTTTTAAAAGATGTTTCTTTTGTAAATAGTAATAAACCTTCAGAATTGTAATCTAATCTACCAATATAGTGATACTGGTGATATTTCTTTGGTAGAAAGTCATAAACAATTTTTCTATCTTTCTCATCTTTTTTGGAAGTGATACAACCTCGCGGTTTATGAAAAAGTATTATATTAAGTTTATTTGATTTAAGTTTTTCAATCTCAAAAATGTCTTTATCAGTTACTGATATAAACGGTCTTGTTTCAATATTACCATTTAAAGTAACTTTTTTATTTTTAATTAAATTTTCTGCTTGGTTTCTCGAAATTTTAAATTGAATGGATAATTTTTTACTAAACGTTATTTTTTGCATGATCTGTAAACAGCTTTATTATATCCTTATCAAACTCTGTTATTAAAAATTCAGGATGCCATTGAACACCCATACATAATGGATGTTGATTATGATGAAATGCTTCAATAAGATTATCAGGCGCATAAGCATCTACTATTAAATTTTGACCAATTTTTTTAATACCCTGATGATGTGCACTATTAACGAAAATTTTTTTACTATTTTTAAATATCTTTAGATTAGATGCATCATTTAAAACTAACTCATGACTAGTCTCATCTCTTGGATTGGGTTGTTCGTGTTCAATAAATGACTCAATATCTTGGATTAAACTACCACCAAAAAATACATTTAGAAGTTGGCAACCTCCACATATTCCCAAAATAGGCCTATTTAGGGGAAAATATTTTTCTAAGATTTTAAATTCAAATTTAGTCCTATCTTTAATGGTTTGAATTTTATCTGACTGTATATTTTCACTGTAATATTTTGGATCAATATCAAAGTCCCCCCCAGAGATTAGTAAGCCATCTAAAAAATCTATATTTTCTATAGTTTCTGTTATAGGTAGTATTATTGGTGTACATCCAAACTGATATAAACAGTCTGAATAATGGCGTCTTAAAGCAAACCAAGGATACTTAGAATATATGTTTTCTTTTTCCTTATAATCAGTTGTAATACCTATGACTGGGGATCTATTCACAATGAACAACCTAACAAATTTTATACGTATTGTACTTAGGCAATGTAAATTAGCTATGGAAAAAGGTGAGATTCCTATAGCATCCGTAATAGTCGACCCGATTGATGAGAGAATTATAGCTAGATCTTTCAATCAAGAAATAGCATCAAATGATCCAACAGCACATGCAGAGATTTTATGTATAAGAAAGGCATGTAAAAAATTAAATCAGAAGAGATTAGATGGTCTCATAATGATATCTTATTTAGAACCATGTCATATGTGCAAAGAGGTTATAAAATCCTCAAGATTATCTGAGGTTTATTATTTATTTAAAAATGAAAATCCCAGTAGAAAAACTATATCGAAGGTAAAGTATAAATTAATTAAAAATAATGAAGAAAATTTAATAAAAAAATTTTTTAAGAATAAGAGAACTAAACATTAGCACCAATATCAGATCTGTAATATTTTTCAGGCCAGTCGATAATATCTGCTATTTCATATACTTTATTTCTACATTCAAGATAATTATCACCACGTACAACGATTGATAGAACTCTACCTCCATTAGAAAAGACTTTGTTATCAATTAATTTAGTTGCCGCATGAAAAATATAAAATTCATCATTATTTTTTAATTCACTCAAATTTCTAATTTCAGTATTTTTAGGATAGTCCCCTGGATATCCTTTCGTTGCTAAAATTAAACAAATTGATTTTTTATTTTCAAACAATTCAATATTAGCATATTTTAAATTTTTTGTTGCAGTTGAATGAAGTAAAGATAAAAAATCCGACTTTATCCTAAGAGAAATACTTTGAATTTCAGGATCTCCAAATCTAGTATTGTATTCTAGTAAATATGGTTGATTGTGTTCATTGACGATTATCCCAAAAAATATAACACCTTGAAATGCTATGTTGTCGTGCTTTAAACCCTCTATAGTTTTTTTTACTATTTGATCCTGAATTATCATGTCTAGATTATTATCTAAAATAGGGGCAGGGCTGATAGTACCCATTCCTCCAGTATTTGGTCCAGTATCATTATTTCCAACTCTTTTATAGTCTTGGGCGGAACCAATATTTAAATATTCATTACCATCAGTAATTGTAAAAAAACTCAATTCTTTTCCCTCAATGAATTCTTCAATAACAACTTTATTGTTTTCTTGATTAAATTCTTTTTTTATAAATATCCTTTCACAAGCCTCTATTGCTTCATTTGTATTTGTGCATACAAATACTCCTTTACCAGCAGCTAATCCATCATATTTTACAACTATTGGCCCATTAAAACTCTCGAGATAGTCTTTTGCTTCATCAAAATCAATAAAAGTTTGAGACTTTGCAGTTGGGATATTGTGAGATTGACAAAATTCTTTCATGAACTCCTTGGAAGATTCAAGTTTTGCGCCCTCAGAGTCAGGTCCAAAAACATTTAAACCCTTATTTCTAAGTTCTCCTGCAAGATTTTCTGATAAATAGTTTTCCGGACCTACAACAACGAGGTCTGGATTAATTTTTATACATTCCTCAACAATATCCTCTTTGGTTGAGATATCTTTACACTCTGCAATTTGACTAATCCCATAATTTCCAGGAAAACAAAATACTTTTTCACAAAGATAGGACTTGTGAAGAATTCTACACAAAGCATGTTCTCGGGCACCAGATCCTACAACTATGATATTCATTTATATAACATAATAAAGTATATTTATTTTGTGAATAATATTCCTGAGTACACTGTATCACAACTGAATAAGTCAATAAAAGATTTATTGGAGGAAAACTATTCTTATTTAAAATTAGTTGGAGAGACAGGATCAATAACTATAGCTAGTTCTGGACACGTATATTTTTCAATTAAAGAAGACGATGAGGTCATATCTTGCATATGCTGGAAAGGAAGCTATGAAAATTTGCAAGTTCAAATTGAAGAGGGAACAGAATACAATTTTTATGGGAGGATCACATCTTATTCTAAATTTGGGAGATCTGTTTACCAACTCATTATTGATCAGGTTGAGTATAGTGGCACAGGATCAATATTAAAGCTTATTGAAGACAGGAAAAAAGAATTATCTTTGCTGGGTTTGTTTGATGATGATAAGAAAAAAAAATTACCTAAGTATCCAAAATCTATTGGTGTGTTAACATCATCCTCTGGTTCAGTAATTCATGATATAATTCATAGAATTTCCGAGAGATTTCCAGTTACTCAAATAAAAGTTTTCCCTATTTCTGTTCAAGGTAAAAATTCTCATATTGAAATTATAGATTTTTTAGATCTTATTGAAAATCATGACTCAAAAGACTTTTTAAAGCCCGATTTAATCATATTTGCTAGAGGTGGAGGCTCTTTGGAAGAGTTAATGCCTTTTAACGAACCCGATTTAATAAAAAGAGTTTTTAAATTAAAAATTCCTAATATTTCAGCTATCGGTCATGATACTGACTATACCTTGTTAGATTATGTCTCAGATTTGCGTGCACCAACACCTACTGCAGCAGCTGAAATTTCAGTTCCCGATAAAAATTATTTATTAAATCAAATTCAGGATTTACATGTAAAAAATAATCAATCAATCGAACTAAAATATTTATCAATAGAACAACTATTATTGAGATTCAAAAATTCTGTAAATTATTTTTCAAATTCAATCAAGGATGTTGAGAACAAATTAAGTAAAATAAACAGTGAGAATTTAAAGATAGTTAATGACTCCTTTTACAATAAATCAAATTTCTTTAATGATATATTGATTAGATTACAAGACAATAGCCCAAAACAAAAAATATTAGAAATACAAAGTAAGATTGGATACATAAATAAAAATAACAAAACTTTAATTTTAAATAAATTTAAGAATTTTTCTCAAAAAATATATTTACTTAATAAGATACTTAATACTTCTTCGATAGAAAAAAACTTAAAAAAAGGGTATGCAATATTGAAACAAGAAAATCAAATTATTAAAAGTATACAAACTTTAAAAAAATTAAATAATTTTGATGTTACTTTGAAAGATGGTGTAATGAGTGTTAAAAAAAAATTATAATTTCCATCTTTTATGTACCCATAACCATTGAGATGGAGAGTGTCTAATCCATTTTTCAAAATATTCTTTGTGAATCATCTCAACTAGGCCTTTTACATCACAATTTTTATATTCTTCATAACTTAAAGGTTTTTCAAAAATTATTTGAAATTTGTTATTTTGATTTCTGATGGAGTATACTGGACATATCATTGTTTTGTATTTAATTGCCAAATTAGCAAAACCATCTGTTGCAAGTACTTTCTTTCCAAAAAAATCTATTTCTAAACCACTACTATCTCTTTGGTCAATTAAAAGAGCTAAGTCTTCATTTTGTTTAAGTGCTTTAATCATGGATTTAGCACTCTCAGAGCCTTTTTTATAAAAAAAAGCATTATTTTTCTTTCTATTTTTCTGAATGTAGTTATCGATCTTCTCATTATTTGCGTGTCTATAAACTGAATGTAATGTGAAACCATGACGCAAAATAAAATTTCTTGTTAGTTCCCAATTCCCAATATGAGCTGATATAAAGATCTTAGGACCTTTGTGAGATTTTATCTCGTCCATGATATGAGTATTATCAAAATCTATATTTTTCCAATCAAATTTATTTAAGTTAAAAAATTCAAAAAAAACTTTACCTGTCTCTTTTAAATTTTCCTTTGTTAATCTTGAACTCTTTTCATCATTAAGATTTAATACTTTCAAATTATTTTTTATGATTTTTTCATATTTTGTAAATTTTCCAAAAAAACCAACTAAAATTCCTCCAACATTTGAGGCAAAGTTAAAACTAAATATTCCTAATATATTTTTAAGTATAATAAAAAATATAAACTCAATATAATTTCTAAAAACTTTAAATATATTTTTCAATTTCTGTAATAAATCCTAGATTGTTATCAGATACTATTTCTCCATGTATTATTCCAACAGAGCTTTTAAATTCATTAGGTATCCTTACATGATCTTTCTCTGTTGTTATTAAAAAAGCATCATTTTTATTAGCTTGATCAAGTAATAAAAATATATCATCGACAGTATATTGATGATGATCAGGAAACTCTTTTGTTAATACTAAATTTAAATTTTCAGATTTTAATTGGTCAAAAAATTTTTTATTAAAACCCAGACCCGCAAAAGCAATTAATTTTTTTTCTTTAAATTCTGGGTTGATTTCTATTTTATATTTCAAAATATGCTTAAAGTGACTATCACTTAAATCATTACATTCTTCTGTATTAATTAAAAAAAATATTTGTGATTTTCTAATTGCATTTTTTACTGACTCTCTTAGTGGTCCAGAGGGAACTAAAAGCCTATTACCAAATGATTGGATAGAGTCATAAACATAAATCGATATATTTTTAAATACATTGTAAGATTGAAGTGCATCGTCTAGTACAAGTATATTTGCACCATCTTCCTTTGCTGAAATCATTGCGTGAAATTTATTTTTACTAACCCATGTTGTAAAATAATTTGACATCATTAAAGCCTCATCTCCTACAAAATTAAAGTCCATATGAGGTTTTACTTTTATAACTTCATTTAATGTAGTAGAACCACCATAACCTCTTGAGATAATATGAGGTATGTATCCCATCTTCTTTAATTCTCTACAGATGTACAAGACCGAGGGTGTTTTGCCTGAACCACCAATTATAGCACTTCCAACTGCTATCACTGGTAAGTCAATTTTTTGAACTTTTGATAGTTTTCTTTTGATTAAATTTCCCACAGACCAAATTATTGATAAAGGAGAGAGAAGAAGTGCGTTTAAAGAAATTGTTTTTTGATACCAAAATTTTGGAGCTTTTAACATTTATTAATCATCTCAGTAATATTTTTTAAACTATTTTTGTTATTATTGATAAAATTTTCAATTACCTTAACATGATGAAATTCTTCTTTTATTTGTCTGTTAATTTCATTACTTATATCTTCTAAATTATCACTATTCATTGTTTTGCAAAGGTTAAGTTTTTCGAGATCAAGATAAATTTCCTCAAAATTTTTATTAAAATCTCCTGAAAGCACAAAGCAACCTCTTGAAATAGGTTCTAAAGGATTCTGTCCGCCATGTTTAATTAAAGAACCACCCATAAATACTATTTTTGAGCGCTCAAAAATTGACATGATATCCCCGAATTTATTATGCACTGTGATTTTTTCTAAATTTTCAGAAATAATTTTTTCACTTAAATTATCAGAGAATTGAATATGACGTGGTATAATAATTATTTCAAATATCTCACTTCTATTTAATTTTTTTATTATATGTATAACTTTATCATATTCATTTAAGTGAATACTTGCAAAACAAACGATCTTTTTTTTTGAGTCTGGTATATTTGGATTAATATTAAATTTCAAGTTCCCAAAAAAATAAACTTTTTTACCAAATAAATTATTTATGTTCGCTTGATCCTTTTTACTTTGTGCAAAAATTAAATCGTATTGTTCTCCAATTATTTTACTTAAATTTGGATATTTTGACCATCTGACATAACTTGTATCCGATACTCTTCCATTAACTAAAATATTTTTTAAATTTTTCTTTTTTGAAATCAATAGCCAATTAGGCCAAATTTCTGAGTCAATCCATAAAATTTTTTTAAAATTTGTTTTTGATAAGAAAATATTTACATTCCAAAAAAAATCTAAAGGAAGAAATATACTAATAAGGTTGGGGTATAATTTTTTTGACAATTCAAAAGATGACAATGTAGAACATGATAAAACAATTTTTTTATTATTGAGCGTATCTACTAAGAATTTAATAGAATTCAATTCGCCTATGCTGGCAAAATGAATTAAAAAATCACTTTGTCTGATTTGCGTGTAATTTTGGTTTGCGAATATTTTTTGTTTATATGAAAAAAAGTTTTCTTTTTTATTGAATATTCTAATTAAACCAATGAATAAAATCACTGGAAAAAGCACAAGTTGTAATAATCTATAGCTAAAAATGAGCATCAATTATTTTTAAATTTTTATTCAAATTGTCTATTATGTATTTATTAAATGAATTTTCGTCGAACTGACTTGGGTTTATTATTTCTTTACTCCAAAAAAAAATACCTTTGCTGAAAGGTAATGGTATCTTTAATTTGTCCCAATTATTAAGACAAAAAAAACGATTGGTTTTAAAGGTTAGTAGAGCGATCTTTAAGTCAAATTTTTTGGCTAATTTGTAAATATTAGTGTTAATTTCATAAGGAGGTCCATGAGGTGCATCTGGCGTGATATAAATGCACTCTCCTTTTTCTACGGCTAAAGTGATTTCTTTTATTAGAACGGTCGGCTTATCTTTTTCGCGTAAAAGAGGATCTAAACCAAATTTTCTTTGAACTAAAGTGCTTATTTGACCATCTCTATGAGATGTTGCAACGGGTCTTAATTTTGGTTTAAATTTCCAACTAAATGTAGAACCCATAAGTTGATTATGCCAAATAAGTACAATGATTGATTTATTATCTCGTAATTGTTTTTCTATGACTTCTTCGTTTACACCTGACCAATTACTTGTTTTTTTTATAAGTGATAATGACAGATAAATTAAATTTACAAAAATAATCTTAAAGAATTTATTCTTGGATAATTTTTTAAGCATTTTTTTTAATTTGTCTTTGATAAAGATTATAATAATGTTTTTTCTTTGCCATTAAGGTTTTATGAGTTCCCTTCTCAACAACCTCACCATTTTCTAAATAGTAAATTTCATCAAAATTTTTAATTGTACTTAATCTATGTGCAACTACGATCATTGTAATTTTAGGCAAATGATACAAATTATTGAATAGCTTAGACTCTGTTTTAAGATCTAAATTTGAAGTTGGTTCATCTAATAATACAACAGGGCTTTTTTGAGCAAGAGCTCTCGCTATTGAAATTCTTTGCCTTTGCCCCCCAGACAATTTAATTCCATTTTCTCCAATTTTAGTATCTAATTTTAATGGTAGTTTATTTGCAAAATCATTCACACAAGCAATATTAGCAAAATGATTTATGTTTGATTTATTGTGACCAGAGTTATATTTTATATTTTCTGAAATAGTACCATCAAACAAAACTGTATCTTGGCTAACTAGGCTAAATATATTTCTAAGACTATTTAATTTTAATTTTTTTATATCAATTTCATTTATTTTTATGTCACCTTTAGTGATATCAAATAATCTCAAAAATAAAGCCATAAGTGTTGATTTACCTCCTCCAGAGGGTCCCACAAATGCAACTTTTTTCCCTGCTTTGAGGTTAAAATTAACTCGGTTAATTATATTTTTATTTGTATTTTCGTATTTAAAAAAAACCTCTTTAAAACTCAAAGTCTTGAAATTTTTTATTATCTTAGATCCTCCAATTGTTTCGTTTTTAAAATCTATAAATTCAAATATTCTGGAGGCAGCACCAAGACCACTTTGGAGTAAAACATTTACATTTATAAGATTTTTAAGTGGTGCATAAGCTAGCATTAGACTTACTAAAAAACTCATTAATTGCCCAGCTGTCATATTCTCGTTAATTACAAAAATACCCCCACCAAATATTGCTAAACCAGCTGCCATTGAACCTAATGTTTCCGTAAAAGGTCTTGATCTAGCAGTAATTTTTTCCTGCTTAAAATTTAATTTTCTTGCTTGTTCAATTTCTTTATTAACTCTTTTAATTTCAAAATTTTCTGCATTGAAAGATTTTACATTTTTGATTCCTCTAAAGACCTCTTCTAAATTTGAAGCTAAATTACCAACTTGTTCTTGTAAGTTTTTTGTAACTCTTCTAATTTTTTTTCCTAAAACCCTTATTGGAACAATAGCCAATGGAAAAATCACTATAGAAATACAAGCTAATTTCCAATTTTGATAAAACATATTTCCTATTAATACAAGTAAAGTTAGAGAGTCTTTTATTAACGCAGTATAGGTGTTGGCCATTGCCCCACTTAGATAATAAGTATCTGTTGTAATTCTTGTAATTAATGATCCTATTTTATTTTTTACAAAAAACCCATAATGTACATTTATTATATTTTTAAAAACATCACGTCTGAGTTTTTCAATAATCCTATGACTCATAAATTGTAAAGAGGTAATTTGGATATAAGATACTAATCCTTTTATTATCCCAGTAATTAAAATAGCAAAGGGTATAAAATATAAATAAAATTTATCAGCATTAATCAAAACATTATCAAGAGCTGGTTTAACCAACCATGCATGAAAACCTGTGCAAAGTGCAGCAATAATCATACATAAAATAGCAATAAACATTCTTAATTTAAAATTAAGAAATAATTTAAAAATTCTTATAAAATGTTCTTTAGACTCAGACATTAAGGTGACTTCCTATTATTATACTAAAAAGTATGCTGATACCGTAATAGTTATTGCGACTAAAGTATGAGCCAGCCTTTTCAGGTATATTTTTCCACATAAAATTGAGATCTAAAACATTTATTAAGAAAATTGTTATCAGTAAGACATAGTATGAAAAACTGAAATTCAAGCCACTTCCAAAAAATGCCAATAAAAAATATTTAAAAAAAATCATTAAATTTAAAATGATCATTCTACCAGCTCCAAAAAATAATGTGCTAGAGTATAATTTTAACTTTTTGTCTTCTTTCTCATCCTGAGTGGCATAAATAGTATCATAAGTAAGTGTCCAAAAAATAAGTGACGTATATAAAATGAGAACAGATGAAAAGGGTACGTCTGAGCCCATAGCCACCCAGCCAATAAAACAGCCCCAATTATAAGTCAAAGCTAAAATTAATTGTGGTAAGAAAAAAAATCTTTTGGCTAAAGGGTATAAAATTATCAAAGGTGTGATAACAAGCCCCAATACAATAGCTTCATAATTTAATTGTAATAAAATTATTAAACCTATAATTAAAAGAAAAAATAACAGTATGAGTGAATTTTTTTCACTTATCTGAGATGAGGCTAGAGATCTATTTTGTGTTCTACTAACTTTCTTATCAATGTCTTTGTCAATTAGATCATTTACTATGCATCCAGCAGATCTCATAACTACTGAACCTATAAAAAAAATTATAAACAAAATTAAAATATTATTAGATAAACCATTTGTTGAAGATGCTAAAATGAAACTAATTGGGTAAAAAAGTAGAAGAAATCCTATAGGTTTATCTAATCTAACTAAAACAAGGTATGGGTGTGTGAAAGGTGGAAATAATTTAAAAATTAAATTATTCTTATAATTATTATTCATGAAAAGAGTTTATTGTAATTTTATTATAAAGCAGGGTAGCACTTATGAGCTAGAAAAAAAGTATTATATCCATCTTGTTAAAGTCATAAGGCTTAAAAGAGGAGATGAGATTTCTTTGTTCAATAATATTTCTGGTGAATGGAAGTGTGAGATTATTGATATAAAAAAAAATTTTTTAAAAGCGAGATCTATAAGTCAAATCTCAGCACCTCAACCAGAAACTTTGATAGACTTAATGTTTTCTCCTATTAAATACCAAAACAGTGAATTAATCATAAGACAATCAACTGAGATGGGTGTTAGATGTCTATTTCCGACATCATTTAATAGAACTATAAACACAAAAATTAATCTTGATAAGTTTAATACATATGCTGTAGGTGCTGCTCAACAAAGTGGAAGATTATCAATACCAAACATAGACAAGTTAATTGACCTTAAAGATAGGTCTAATATCATGTCTAGTAAAACAGTGCTGATGTTCGACGAAAATCTCAAAGGTGTTCATCTATCACAAGCTAAAATAAAACCAAATAGTGAAATTTTAGTTGTTATAGGGCCTGAAGGTGGTTTTGAGGAGGAGGAAAGAGCATTTATTTCAAGTAGCACAAAAAATTTCTTTAATGTGAGTCTAGGGCCAAACATTTTGAAAGCTGATACAGCAGTTATTGCCGCACTTAGTTTAACATTTCACTATTTTTCATAATTATAGCGGGTTTAAGCGACATCCTGTCAATATACTGTACAAAAAAGATTACTAATATATCTTAGATGAAGTCAATATTTTCGGTATTTTTTTTTCTTTTATCTTTTAAGGCGTTTGGAAAACAAGCCACTGACTGGCAGTTAAGTTTTCAAAATCCTGCCACAGATTTGATGGGCAGTGTAGTTGGACTCCATAACATAATTTTGATTGTAATGACTTTAGTTACTTTATTTGTCTTATTTCTTCTTTTCTACGTCTCTTTTCGTTTCAGCGCAAAAAGAAACCCAATTCCATCTACAAGAACTCATAATACAGTTGTTGAAGTTTTGTGGACTGCAATACCAATTGTAATCCTTGTAGTACTTGCGATACCATCTTTTAAGCTCTTATACCAACAAGAAAAAAGCGAAAACTATGATATGACTGTTAAAGTCATTGGTCATCAGTGGTATTGGGAATACGAATACCCCGATCACGGTGACTTTTATTTTGAAAGTTACATGGTTCAAGATGCAGACCTTCAAGAGGGAGACTTAAGACTCTTGACAGTTGACAATCCTCTTGTAATTCCTGCCAATAAAAATATTCAAATACTTATAACTGCTGGAGATGTTTTGCACAGCTGGGCTGTACCCTCAATGGGATTAAAAACTGATGCCGTCCCTGGAAGACTCAATGAAACGTGGGTCAATGTTAAAGAACCAGGAATATACAGAGGACAATGCTCTGAAATATGCGGTAGTGGTCATGGGTTTATGCCAGTTGTTGTAAAAGTATTACCTGAAAGCGAATTTATTGCATGGGCCAATGAAGCCAAAAACAATTACGCAATCAATGAAGATATTATAACTAACGAAACAAATGAGGAAATCATTATTTCACAAAATAATTTAATACAATTAGAGGAGAATAATTTATGAGTTCAGATTCATTAGCTATGGATGATCATCACGATCATAAGCCAGGTTTTTTCACAAGATGGTTTTTTTCCACAAACCATAAAGATATTGGAACATTATACTTAATTTATGCAATTGTAGCTGGTGTAGTGGGCGGTGCTCTTTCAGTTATTATGAGAATGGAATTATCTGAACCCGGAATGCAGTTTGTGGCAGATGGACAAATGTGGAATGTAATTATCTCAGCTCATGGACTACTAATGATCTTTTTTGTCGTAATGCCTGCATTAATAGGAGGTTTTGGAAATTGGTTTATTCCACTAATGATTGGCGCACCTGATATGGCTTTTCCAAGATTGAATAATATTAGTTTTTGGTTATTGGTTCCTGCATTATTTTTAATTGCAGGTTCGATGTTTGTTGGGAGCGGTGCTGGAACTGGTTGGACTATTTACCCACCTTTAAGTTCGATTACAGGACACAGTAGTCCTGCTGTAGATATGGCGATTTTTTCACTTCATTTAGCAGGTGCCTCATCAATACTTGGTGCCGTCAACTTTATTACAACTATTTTGAATATGAGAGCACCCGGGATGACAATTCATAAAATGCCTCTTTTTGTTTGGGCAATGCTAGTTACAGCATTTCTTCTTTTACTTGCTGTTCCAGTTCTAGGTGGAGCTATTACAATGCTTTTAACAGATAGAAACTTTGGAACAACTTTTTTTGATCCTGCCGGTGGAGGGGACCCTGTTCTATTCCAGCATTTATTCTGGTTTTTCGGTCACCCAGAGGTTTACATTATGATTTTACCAGCTTTCGGTATCGTCTCACACATTGTATCCACATTTTCAAAAAAACCTGTATTTGGATATTTAGGTATGGCCTATGCAATGGTTGCTATTGGATTTATTGGTTTTGTTGTTTGGGCTCATCATATGTACACAGTAGGGTTTAGCGCAAATGTTAGAGCTTATTTTATGCTTGCTACAATCGTCATAGCTGTACCCACAGGTGTTAAGATTTTTAGTTGGATCGCTACAATGTGGGGTGGATCTATAACATTTACGACCCCTATGTTATTTGCTCTAGGATTTATTTTTCTTTTCACTTTAGGTGGAGTAACAGGTGTAATTTTAGCAAACGCAGGTATTGATGTCGTTTTACATGATACATACTACGTTGTTGCCCATTTCCATTACGTTTTAAGTATGGGAGCGGTGTTTGGTATTTTTGCCGGAATTTATTATTGGTTTGGTAAAATGAGTGGAAAAAATTACTCTGAGTTTTTTGGTAAATTACACTTTTGGTTATTCTTTTTAGGCGTTAACTTAACCTTCTTCCCACAACACTTTTTAGGATTAGCAGGTATGCCTAGACGTATTCCAGATTATCCAGATGCCTATGCTGGATGGAATATTATATCCTCAATTGGGTCCTATATATCCTTTGCTTCATTTATTCTTTTTATTTTCATAATAATTTATGCATTATTTAAAGGCAAAAAAGCAGAAGCAAATCCATGGGGTGAGGGTGCGAAAACACTTGAGTGGACATTACCGTCTCCTCCACCTTATCACCAGTTTGATACATTACCCGAAGTGAAAAATTAATTTGTGTTAGAAAAAAAGCATCATCAAACTTTTGTTCAGACAGAACAAAACCTGTTCTTTTTGCAAGCTGTTAATTTTTTAAAACAACTTTATGTACTAATTAAACCTGGTGTAATATCGCTTGTAATATTTACGGCTTTATGTGCGATGCTATTAGCACCATCTGATAAAAGTTTATATATAAAAGGAATGGCTCTTACCCTTATAGCAATGGGAGCATCTGGTTCAGCTATTTTAAACATGTGGTTTGATCGAATAATTGACTCTAAAATGGATAGAACAAAGTTTAGACCTATTCCTTCAGGAAATATCTCAGCAAATACGGCACTTGGGACTGGATTAATTTTTTCTTTTTTTTCTGTGGTAGGTTTATTTTTCTTTGGAAATATTAAGGCCTCAATCTTATTGGCATTTACAATTCTTTATTACTCTGTTTTTTATACAATGTATCTCAAGCACAAAACTGCACAGAATATAGTGATTGGTGGTTTAGCTGGTGCTCTCCCTCCAGTGATTGCATGGATAAGTATTTCAAGTGAACAAATTTTCTACCCGTTAATATTATGCTTAATAATATTTTTATGGACACCTCCACACTCTTGGGCATTAGCTATATTTAGAAACCAAGATTACTCTGACGCTGATATACCCATGTACCCCGTTAAACATGGCATAAAAAAAACACTTTTTATGATGAATATTTATACTTTTTTAATGGTTGCATCAGTAAACTCTCTATATTTTTTTAAATACGCGGGAATGAGCTTTTTTTTAGGCTCCAATCTTCTCAATGCATATTTTATTTACAAACTTTTTAAACTCAATAAGTCACAAAATATTAAGAAAGACTCAATTAAACTTTTTGGATATTCAATTGTGTATCTTTTTCTTATTTTTACCCTAACAGTTATTGATAAATATTTATTCTAATGAAAAGAAAAAATAAAAATTTATTAGTCTTGGCTTTACTTTTCATGCTCGTAACAGCATTTTATTTTATTACAATATTTAGAATTAAATCTGGTATTTGAACGTAACAAATAAAAATAAAACATTAATTTTTTTAATGTTGATACTTGGATTTATGGTAAGTCTGGTAATTTTTTCTGTTCCATTGTATAAGCTTTTTTGTGATCTGACTGGGTTTCAAGGTTTTAATAAAGAAGTAAAAATTCAGGAACAACAACAAAATATCAATTTGGGAGAACTTGATATAAAAGTAATATTTTCAGCTCAGGTAAATGAAGGTTTGGACTGGACGTTCGAGGCTCCTCAAAAAATGAATATTACAGAAGGTTTAAAGTATGATGTTGTTTTTAAAGCTAAAAACAATACTGACGTCAGTTCAACAGGTACGTCTATATTTAACATTTTACCACCTAAAATTGGTCCATACCTATATAAGATAGAATGCTTTTGCTTCATTGATCAAACGATAAAACCAAATCAAGTTGTTGAGTTTCCTGTAACTTTCTACTTAGATCCATTGATACTTGACGATCCTGAGGCAAGTAGGACTAAGAATGTCACTTTGTCATATACCTTTTTTGAGAAAAAAGAATGAAATATTGTTTAAATGGTTGATTTAGTATTTAAAGACTCTGAAAAGAAACATAAATTTCATCTTGTAAATCCTAGTCCCTGGCCATTAGTTGGTGCTTTTTCAGCTCTTTTTTTAGTTTCAGGTGCCATTTTGTATATGCACTATGAGATGCTATGGCCTATGCTAGCAGGTCTTGTTCTAATACTTTTTACTATGTTTATGTGGTGGCGAGACATAATAAAAGAGAGTACTTTTTTGAAAGTACACAATTCAATCACTGAGATTGGCCTTAGGTGGGGTATGGCTCTGTTCATCACATCAGAAGTTATGTTTTTTGTTGCTTTCTTTTGGGCTTTTTTTGATGCAAGTCTATTACCTAAAATATTTTTAGATGAGTACAAAGAAGTTTTTACAGGTACTCTTGGAATAGGAGTTTGGCCTCCAAAAGGAATTGAAACTTTTGACCCACTAGATATCCCGTACTTAAATACCTTAATTTTACTTTTATCAGGTACTACCTGTACATGGGCACACCATGAATTAAGAGAGGGTAATAATAAAGAGGCTCTTAAAGGTTTATACTACACGGTTTTTTTAGGTTTTATATTTTCACTTTTACAAATATATGAATACCAACACGCAACTTTTGGTTTCACTGAAGGTATATATCCTTCAACTTTTTTCATGGCAACCGGTTTTCACGGCTTTCATGTACTAATAGGTACTTTGTTTTTATTAGTCTGTTTATTGAGAATAAGAAAAGGTCATTTAACCCCAAAAAGACATTTTGGTTTTGAAGCAGCTGCATGGTATTGGCATTTTGTTGATGTTGTATGGTTGTTTTTATACATAAGTATCTATTGGTGGGGAAGATAAACCAAACATTTATATCTTTTACTTTTAATTTAATTTTTTATTTATGAATAAGTCATCATTAACATTTGTGTTTATAGGAATTTCTATTTTAACCTTTATCTTAGGTTCGTGGCAACTTTACCGGCTAAATTGGAAAAATGATTTAATGGATAATATTCGTAATTCAATTCTCAATCCCACTTTGTTTTCAGATGTACTGAATTACAATAATTTAGTAACAGTAAAATTAGATGATAATTATACAATTCTAAATAAACCAATTTATTTAGAGTCAAAAACATTTAAAGGAAAACCAGGTTATCACCTAATACTTCCGGTAAAGTACAAAAATAGTATATACAGTGTCATTAATTTTGGATGGTTTTTAGACAAAGATGCAGATCAAGTTCAAAATATCATTCAAAGATATCAATCAATCGACAACCCTAAGGTATACATAAGAGATTTTAATTCAGATAAACCTTTTTTTACCCCAGAGAATGATTTACCTAATAATACTTGGTACTCTATTAATAAAACTGATTTTAGTCAGTTTTATCAATATACATTCCTATCTAAATATTATTTTGTTCTGCTAGATGATAGGGTATCTAAATATACCTTTAATCCTCTTGTATTTTTGAGAAATAATCATTTGAATTATTCAATAACTTGGTTTTTGCTTAGTTTATCAAGTATCGTTATGCTGTTAATTATTAGAAGAAAATATGAATAAACTTAAAGAGTATTTTAAAAGCTACTATGTGTTGAATGACGTCAGTGGTCTTTTATTTTGGGATAACGCAACTAATTTACCAAAAAAAAGTATCGACTCTAGATCAGAACAAATGTCTATTTTATCTAACTTTACAGATAGAATATTTAGAAGCGAAGATATTCAAGAAGAAATTCAAAAAGCTGAAAATACAAAATTAAGTGAAGCAGATAGTATGTCTTTAAAATTAATGAAGAGTATTATCATCAAAGAAAATGCTATTGACCCAGCTTTGAAATCTCTACTGATAAAAAAAAAACTAACTTGTGAGCACTTATGGAGAGAGGCTAGACTAAAAAATGACTCTGCTATAATAGAAAAAGATTTCAATGATCTGTTGGATTTAGTACATGAGGAAGCGTCACAATTAGCTAAGGCTACTAATCTATCACCTTATGACTCTTTAATTTCAAAATATGATATGGATTACGACTCATCAAAGATCGACCAAGTTTTTACAGTAATTGAGAGTGAAATAATACCTAAATATTTGGATATTAAAAAAATTAAATCACCTCATGTGTATAAATCAAATATTTCAGACTCAGAAATTTTAAAAATGGTAAAAGTAAAATTAGAACAACTCAACTTCGATTTTGATAGAGGTAGAATTGATCAATCTCCTCATCCTTTTTGTGGAGGAGCTACAAATGATGTAAGGATAACAACTAGGTTTGAAGATAATATATTAGAGTCCTTATCAGCATTATTTCATGAGACAGGCCATGGAGTTTATGAGCAGAACCGACCTCATGAATTTCTTTATGAGCCATTGGGTCAATCTCGTAGTTTAAGTGTCCATGAAAGCCAATCTCTTTTTTTTGAAAATCATATCTTTAAATCAAAGGTTTATTTTAAAATTATAAACAATATTTTTGATAATTCTAAAGATTTAGAAAAATCGTTTTTAGAGCACTATCATAGTGTGAGAGTCAATCCTATTAGGGTTAGTGCCGATGAATTTTCTTACCCAATCCATGTTTACATCAGGTATAAAATTGAAAAAGAGATATTTAAAAATAAAATTAAATTTAAAGATATAAAAAATTTATGGAATGAAAACTATTTAAATTATTTGTCAATCAATCTAATTTCAGAAACAGAAGGGGTTCTCCAAGATATTCATTGGTATGAAGGAATATTTGGTTATTTCCCTACTTATGCACTTGGTGCTATGATAGCATCACAAATTAAATTTAATTGCCCTTTATTTGATATTTTTTTAGACAACCCTAATGAAGAAAATATAAATAATTTAATCATTTGGTTAAATACAAATATCCATCAAAAAGCTTCTTTATATTCATCTGATGAAATGTTACAAAGCATTTCTGGTGAGAATTTAAACCCTAAATATTATTTAGATCATTTGGTAGATAGATTTGTGAAATGAAATACATAAGTACACGAGATGATAAAAAAGGCTACTCTGCTGAGCAGGTACTGAATTTAGGTCTAGCACCAGATGGAGGTCTATTTATTCCATATGAAATTCCAAAATTTACTAATAATCAAATAAATGCACTAAAAGGAAAAAATTATTTTGAAATAGCAAATTTCATTTTAACCCCTTTTTTATCAGATTTATTTGAAGCCCCAATAATTAAAAAGATTATTGATGAGGCTTATAGTAAATTTGATAAAGAAATTGTGTCAATATCAAATATAGGTGACAATGATCTATTGAATTTATTTCATGGCCCGACACTAGCTTTTAAAGATTACGCTATGTGTTTGTTAGCTAAAATATATGAATACTATTTAGTGAAACTAGATAGAAAATTAATAGTGATCGGAGCAACTTCTGGCGATACCGGTTCTGCTGCTATTCAAGCCTTTAAAGATATTGAAAATATTAGTATTTTTATTCTTCACCCTCATAACTCCACATCTCTCTTCCAAAGAAAACAAATGACAACGAGTGGAGGTAATAATGTTTTTAATATTGCCTTAAACGGAAGTTTTGATGATTGTCAAAATTTAGTAAAAAAACTATTTAGAGATAGAGATATAAATAATAAATATAGCTTTACTGCAGTGAATTCAATTAATTGGTTTAGGGTGTTACCACAATCAATTTATTATGCATGGTCATACCTTAATCATAATATTGATAATTTTGTTGTACCAAGTGGTAATTTTGGAAATATATATTCTGCTCATTTGCTAAAGTCAATGGGATTCCCAATAAATAAATTAATTGTTGCGACAAATGAGAATAATATTTTACATCGAATTATAAGCAATAATGATCTACATCTCTACAATGTTGTAAAAACTAATAGCCCTAGCATGGATATAACAATATCAAGTAATTTTGAAAGACTTTTAGCAGAGCTTCTTGGACCAGTAGCAACAAACGAGCTTTTTCAAAATATTCAAAACAATGAACATAATAAAAAATTAGAAAGTATTATTCATAAATCATTATCTGAGAAATTTTTATCTGAGAGTGCGACTTCTAAAGAGGTTGAAAATCAAATTAAAATCACATATGAAAATCATAAAATCTTATTAGATCCTCATACAGCTGTTGGTATTGTATGTGCAGAAAAATTAAATTTAAAAAAAGCAATGTGTCTTGCTTGTGCACATCCAGTAAAATTTCAGGAAACTGTCGAAAAGGCAGTTGGTAACAATATAAAATATGATAAAAACATAGAATTTCTAAATGATGAAAAATTTGCAATTTTAGATAACAATTACAAGGAACTAGGAGATTATATAGAAGCACATGCCTAATATTCATAAGTTTAAAAATGGAATGACTTTGATAACAGATTACGTAAACACTGTAGAAACAGTAAGTGTAGGAATGTGGAACAAGGTTGGGGCAAGAAATGAGCGAAAAGAAATTAATGGTGTTGCTCACTTATTAGAGCACATGGCATTCAAAGGAACAAAAAATAGATCAGCTGCTCAAATAGCAAAAGAGGTTGAGCTAGTAGGTAATTCTCACAATGCCTATACTTCAAGAGAGATAACCGCATATTACATGAGTGGTTTAAAGGAAAATGTTGAATTATCCATAGACGTAATTAGCGATATTTTGCAGTTTTCAACTTTTGACTCTAATGAGCTCGATAAAGAGAGAGGAGTGATACTACAAGAGATTGGAATGTATGCTGATGAACCAGATAGCATTGTTGCTGATAAATTCGATGAATTAGCTTACCCGGACCAACCAATGGGTAGATCAATTCTAGGTACGGCTGAAATTATAAAGTCTATATCAAGGGATGAAGTAGAGGGTTTTATGAAAGGTTTCTATAACCCAAAAAAAATGGTGTTTTCTGTATCAGGAAATTTTGAAGAGGACAAAATAATTAAACTTGTTGAGGAGAAATTCCAAAACCTCCCTCTGGGCGACGACGATTATATTCCAAAATCCTCTTATGTTGGTGGAGAATACCGCCAAGAGAAAAATTTAGAACAGGTAAAGTTATTACTAGGTTTTGAGGGTGTAGATATTCATTCAGACCATTACTATGCTACAAGAGTTTATTCAACACTTCTCGGCTCTGGTATGTCTTCAAGATTATTTCAAGAAATTCGAGAAAAAAGAGGATTGGTCTATAGCATATACAGCAGTGGTGATTTCTTTTCTGACTCAGGAATTTTTTATGTCTATGCTGGCACAGGACATAAGGAAGTAAAAGAATTACTACCCGTACTTTGCGATCAATTAAATATTAACGCTAATACCTTTACTGAGGAGGAGTTAACGAAGACTAAAGCTAAATTTAAAGTGGGAATTCTAAAAGGAGAGGAAAGTATCTCTACAAGATGTAGATCCAATGCAACTAGCTATTTAATGCATAATAAGGTTAGATCTCCTGAGGAATTTATTGCTAAAATAGACGCTGTGCAATTAGAAGACTTGGAAAAAGCCAGAACAAAAATACTCGAGTCTAATTTAACAATTTCATCCATAGGTCCAATAGAATTTCTTGAGTCCTCAGACTTAATTAAAAGAAGACTCAGTTAGTGTTTCAGCTGCTTTTCTGGCAAGTTCATCAACTTGATTATTGTATTTATTATCATGATGGGCTTTAACCCAATTCCAATTAATATTTTTTCTTTCATTAAGATAATCTAATCTTTCCCAAAGCTCCTTATTTTTAACAAGTTGCTTGGTTGATGTTTTCCAAAAATTTTTTTTCCAATTTAATATCCAAGTTGTTATACCTTGTTTCACATAGTTGCTGTCAGTATTTAAAGAAATTTTTTTATAATTATCTAAAAACTCTAATGCTTTAATAGCAGCCATAAGTTCCATTCGATTATTAGTGGAATTTTCTTCAAATCCAGCCCTAAAAATAATATCTTTTTCACTGACTACTAAAAAGGCCCAACCTCCATTTCCTGGATTTCCAAGACACGAACCGTCTGTATATACACTAATCAAAAGAGGTCCTGTATGTTGTTTTTTTCATGAAATTTAAAAATTTCAAAAAATTCTATTGGATTTTTATGTTTTACATTCCCCTCTTTATTAAAATGTAAATCATAAAGTCTTGTTAAGAAAAAACGAATGGCACTTACTTTTAAATAAAAGTTAAAATTATTCTTTTCCTCATTAGTTAATTTAAATTTCTGTAGGTAAGATTTTATAAAAATCAAATAATCATCCTCTACAAATTTATTACCTTGAAAAAACCAAGCATTTGCAAATGTAGCCAAATCGTAAATAACAGTATCTGTGCATGAAAAAAAGAAATCTATAAAACCTGAAACCTGATTATCTAAAAAAAATATATTGTCTTTGAATAAATCAGCATGAATATTTATTTGTCGCAAATTAATTGGAAATTTATCTTGAAGATTATTGATATTTTCTAAGATATATTTGTACTCAAGGCTATTTATTTTAGGATTATTTTCTGAGAAACTTTCAGTAATATGTCTCCAAGACGGTATTAACATCATATTTTTTCTATAAAGTTCTGAACTTTTACCAGATTGATGTAGGTGAGCCACTGATTTTCCTAATGATACTAATTGTTCTTTGTTAGCATCTTGTATTGGCCTTCCTTCAACAAAAGTATAAATACAACATGGTTTATCCTTGATTTTGAATAAGTTATGATTATTGACTGTAACACTCAATGGACATGAGATACCGTTTTTGTGAAATAGTTTCATGAGTTTATTAAAATAAGGTAAATCTATTTCTTTGGTTCTCTTTTCAAAAATAGTAAGGATATATTTTTTAGAGTCATTTAAATAAATTAAATAATTTGTATTTTCTACTCCCTCCTTTATGCCTTCTAATCTCTTTATTTCTCCAAATGATTTGAACAGTTTTTGGGCTTCAAAATGAGTTATTGGTGTATAGACTGCCATTTTATTATTTTTTAATTAATGTATATATGATGCATAATATTCAACAATGGCAAAAAATAAATTCATTATATGTTCTATTTTATCTTTTATTTTAGTTGCTTGTTCAATTCCTAATCCTATAAAAAAAGAAGTAAAAGTTACTTACAAAGAATGCCCTAAATCTCTTATTTTGTATAAGGCAAGATCAATTGATTTCGGCAATACCAACATTGAACTACAGAATGATTATAACTTAAGTTGTTATTTGTTTGCGGATGAAGATTCAGTAGAAATTTCGACAGATTATAAATTGAATATATATTTATATGATGAAGATAAAAATACTTACGAAGTAGAATTAATAGTTTTTGTAACAAATCTTGATGAGGACAATAAAATAGCTGAGTTTAAATACCAAAAAGAAATTAAACTCGATATGGAAATAAATAAAATAAACAGTATTGATTTAAATGATAAGTTTCAAATCGATTTGGATACTTATAATCAAGGTATAAAAATATTTTATGCAATCAATTGACTGATTTTAGATCAGTCACACTATTATTCAATATTTTAGATTTATTATTCTCTGATAGATTAGAAAAATATTTATTTAAAATATTATTTAACTCTATAGAGGCTTGACTTTTGATAGATTGTATCGCAGACAATTCAATTTGTTTTATTCTATCTAAAGAATTTTTTTCTTTCGATTTAATAGTTTGATTTGTTTTATCAATGATATTTTTAGTAATTGACTCAGCTTGTGAATGAGCATTAGAGATGATTTCTTCAACTTTATTAGTTAAATCCATAGTTTGTTTTTCTGCTTCTTTGAGTTTTTCTTCTGCCTCGTTAAAAGACTCTAGAGACTTATCAATATTCATCTTTATTTCTTCAATTTTGGAGTCTAAACCACCTATCAACATGCTTTTAAATGGTTTAATCATCAAAATTATAAATGTGATAAAAGAGATTAATAACCAAAACTTTGGGTCTGAAAATAAATAGCTCATCTATAAATTGATATTCTCTTTCTCAATTTTAGTTACTTCAGAGATGAAACTAGTAGCAGAGTCTTTCAGCTGTATGTTTAAATCAGATATTGCCTGGTCTTTTTCTTTGGCAACTCTTTGCTCAGTCATTTTAATTTCATGTTGTATTTTTTCTTCAGTTGATTTAATTAAGCTTTCACTTTCTAGCATTGCTTTATCTTTTGCATCATTAATGATTTGTGATGCTTGACTTTTTGCATCGTTAAGTTTTACCTCATAATTTTCGACTATTGACTCAGCTTTTTTGATTAGTTCATCTTGTTTTGAGATATGTGATTTAACAAAATCATCTCTTTGATTCAAAAAAGCTCTGATTTTAGGGAGTGTTGCATATGTTAACACTGTAAACAGTATTACAAAAAATACACCCAGCCAAAAAAGCTGAGAAACAAAAAATTCTACTTGCTCTAATTGAGGCATTCTTTATCCAGTTAATTTATGAAAATAATATAACCAGAGCTATAACTAATGCGAACAAAGCAATAGCTTCAACAAGTGCAAAACCCAACATTGTCATGGTAAAAACTTCATTTCTTGCAGCTGGGTTTCTTCCAACAGCAGTAATAAATGCAGCAAAAACATTACCAATACCAATACCAGCACCAATCACGCCAATAACAGCTAAACCTGCGCCTAAGTATTTAAGTCCTTCAACTAGTTCCATATTTACCTCCTTATGTTCATCTAGTGTAAGTGTAAAGCGTCGTTAATATACAAACATGTTAATATTGCAAAAACATATGCTTGCAAAAATGCAATTAATATTTCTAAACCTGTTAAAGCTATTATGAATACTAATGGCAAAATTCCAAAAAAACCTAGTGCAGAGACAAACCCTGCAAAAACTTTAAGTAAAGTATGACCAGCAAGCATGTTAGCAAAAAGTCTAACAGATAAGCTTATTGGTCTAGAAAGATAAGATATGATTTCAATTGGTATCAATAAAGGAAGCATATATACGGGCAAGCCAGGGATAACAAAAAAGCTAAAAAATTTTACGCCATGTTTTACAAATCCTAAAACAGTAACAAAAATAAACACACCCATTGCAAGAGCTAAAGTCACTATGATATGGCTAGTAAAAGTAAAGCTGTAAGGAATCATACCAAAAAGATTTCCAAATAAAATAAACATGAACAAAGTAAAAACTAAAGGAAAGTATTTTTTGCCCTCTTTACCTACAGTGTCTGCTAATAAACTATTAATAAAATTAAAACCAAGCTCAGCAGCAACTTGCATTCTGGTCGGGTAAAGGTCACTTACAGAGTTTGTTTTTTTTGCTTTTAAAAAAGGCACTGTAAAAAAAATTAAAATAAACGCTGTTGTAATAGTCATCCATAGGGCAGAATTAGTAAAAGAGATATCAAAACCTAGAAAATTAATGTCAACAATGGGTTGTATTTCAAACTGTTTGAGAGGACTCTCACCCTTAGCCATGAAGTAATAAAACAGATTTATTTAGAGTTTTCTATGCGACGTATAAGCCTGTAAATATTCAACAAACCTGCAAAAAAACCAAGTATTATCAACGTTATTAAACCAATAGGTTTGCTGTCAAACATCTTATCAATCAACAATCCAATAACAACAGAAACAATTAAAGCACCTAATAATTCAGTTGAGATTCTATAAGCAAAGCTAAGACCTTGCATACTTGGCTTTTTATTATTATTTTCTTCATCATTTGCCATTATTCAGCGTACTTTACGGCTTCTTCTAATTCAACAGAGACTATTTGAGAAATTCCTTCCTCGGGCATTGTAACACCATAGAGTCTGTCTACTCTAGACATTGTCATTCGATTATGAGTAACAATAATAAATTTGGTTTGAACTTTTTCTGAAATTTCTTCGACCATACTACAAAATCTATCCACATTATTGTCATCTAGAGGAGCATCAACCTCATCCAATATACAAAAAGGTGATGGGTTTGCTATAAATACTGCAAATAATAATGAAATTGCAGTTAAAGCCTGCTCACCTCCAGATAATAAAGTTATATTTTGCATTTTCTTACCTGGAGGACTTGCAAATATCTCCAAACCAGAGTTTAAAGGATCTTCATCATTTTGGATAAGTTTTAGATATGCTTTACCTCCACCAAATAACTTAGTGAATAGTCTCTCGAAATTTTCATTAACAATTTTAAAAGCTTCTTTTAGTCTCAATACACCTTCTTTGTTAATTTTATTAATTGCTTCATGTAACTTTTCTATAGATTCTTGAATTTCATTTTTATCTTTAATTGTTTCATCAACTTTTTCTCTTAATTTTACATATTCATCTTCAGCAAGTAAGTTTACAGCACCAATTCTCTCCCTTTCAGCGTTTAATCTTAATACTCTTTTCTCTGCAGTCTCTAAATCTTCATCTCTTTTGAATTTATCTACCTCAATTTCTAAATTTAATAAATCAACATTAATTTTTTCTCTACATGATTGAGCGAGCTGAGTTAAATTATTTGAATAATTTGAAATTTCTGACTCCTTTCGTATTAACTCCTCCTTTACAACAGAGTAATTTTGTTCTTTATTTCTCAACTCTTTTGAGAGGCTTTCTAAAAGATTTTCTTGCTCTTGTAATTTATTGTCAAAAAGTTTTTTTTCGTCATCTAGTTGCTTAATTTTATTAAGTAAAAATTGTCTTTTGTTATCAATATCTCCTGGATTGTTTTCAGAAATTTCTAATTCTTCTTTAGCAGTTTTTATTCTTTGATTTAAGTCCTCAGTTTTTTGAACAGTGACCTCTAAAATTCTTTCCCACTCAAGCACTTGCTTTTTAAGATCGTTTAGCCTCTTTTCTTTTAATTCTGATAGTATTGTTGAGATATTAGCCTCATAACTACTGGAAATAAAAAGTCCATCCCAACGCCACAAATTACCCTCTAGATCAACTATAGCTTGTCCAATATTTATTTTTGTATGATTTTCTAACCCTTCTTTTTTTGAAGACACAATGGCAACATTATTAAGCTTATTCATTACTTGGTTTGGAGCTTTAATAACTTTAGAAGCTGGTTCACAATTAAAACTAAACTCTTTATTGGCCTGCTCACCTGAGTGCTCACTCCAATAATAAATATCATCAGGTTCCAATGATGCTAAAAGTTCTTTACCAAAAATAGCAGCTACTGCATTTTCGTATTTTTTATCAAAGGAAATATTGTTTAATAAACTTCTATCTGATTGATTGACGTTGCTGTCTCGATTTTCAGCTTCAAATTCCTTAGAGGATAAATCTTCGATATCTTTCCTAATAGTTTTGATTTTACTGGTCGTTTCTTCAAATTGTGTTTGCTCAATTTGTAAGTCTTGATTAAGTTGTTTTACACGATGCTCGAGGTTTATTTTGTGCTCTTCAAAACGTAATTCTTCCTGTTTAAGGTTTTCTAAAGTCATATTCAACCTATCAAGTTCACTGTTCAATGAGTATAATTTCTCTCTCATTGGTGGAATTTTAACTTTTAAATCTTCATAAGCTTGATCTTGAATTGATACATCACCCTGGAAATCAGCGAGTTTTACTTTTATTTTATCTTTTTCTTCATTAAGTCTCTCAAGAATATGTTGAAGCTCATTTCTTTTTACGAAAAATACAGACGCTTCCGCATTCTTAATTAGAGTTGATATATTTCTAAATCTTTCAGCTTCTTTAGCTTGTTTTTTAAGAATAGATAATTGTTCTTCGTATGTTTGAATAACATCCTCTACCCTCAATAGATTATTATTGGCACCTTTCAACCTTAACTCTGCATCATGTCTTCTGGATTGCAGACCAAGTATTCCCGCAGCTTCCTCTAAAACCATTTTTCTATCTTCTGGTTTCGCTTGGGTGATTGCTCCAATACGACCTTGACTAACTATCGAAGTTGATCTGGCTGATGTGGAGGCGTCGGCAAATAGCAATTGAATATCTTTCAATCTTACCTCTTTACCATTTATGAATGAATTCGTTCCTTCTCCTCTCCATATCTTTCTAGCAATTTCTAATTGTTTTGATTGAAATTTATTTTCGAAATCACTTCCATCAATATTTACAAACAAACCTACTTCGGCGATATTCCATGAGGGCCGATTATCAGTTCCATTGAAAATTAAATCATCAATCTCTTTGCCACGAAGTTGTTTGGCAGAGACCTCCCCTAAACCAAACCTTATTGCTTCAACAATGTTTGATTTTCCGCAACCATTGGGACCAACTATACCAGTAAGACCATTTTTGATTTCAAAATCTGTTGGCTCTACAAAAGATTTAAAACCTTTAATTGAGAGTTTATCTAAAGATAACAAATTAATTATTCAATTTTTTATTTATTATTTTTATAAATTCTGAAGTAGGTCGATTTCCCTGAACTTTCTCACCATTAATTAAAAATGTTGGCGTGCTCTCAACACCAAAAATGTTTTGAGCATCAACTTGTAGAGATAAAAGTTCATTATGAGAATTCTCATCTTTTAAGCAAGATTGTAACTCTTCATCCCCAAGACCATGTTGCAATCCATAGCTATTAAGTAATTCAATAATTTCTTCTCCAGAACTTGCTTTTGTCCAAACATCATAGTTTTCATAGACAGAGTCAACATAGCTAGAACGAATACCTTCATTACAATTTGCTACAATTGTTGCGTAAAATGCAGCTTGGTTTAGTGGAAAATCAATTAAGTAGAAATTAATATTTTTATAAACGTCACTTTCTTTTAATTCTTGAAGAGTTTCATTATGAAAAGCAGCGCAGTGTGAACAGCTAAAAGATGAAAATTCAATAATATCAACGGAATTTTCCTCATATGACTTAATTAGAGGTTTAATATTGTTGTCTTGTAAATATTGTTTGTACTCGTAATCTTTTGATATTGCTGGGTTTACAAATAACGCCCCTAAAACAAAGAATAGACTAATTATTTTCATACAACTTTTTATTAATATTTTCAAAAATAGATCTTACTTCTTCGTCTTTTATACCATTAAAATTTTGATTATTAAGAGTTTTTCCTTCTTGTTTCATTGAAAAATTTGAAATATTTCTATTTTCTAAATTTCTATCAGAAAGATCTTGAAAAAATAGGATTTTATTTACTTTTACACCAGTCACTTCCTCAATTTTTATGACTATTTCATTTGTCTTTGAATGCATTTCGAAAGATTTTTCTGGGCTTACTCTTAATTCAAAAATTACAGATTCTGTTTTATTGTTTATTATAGTTTTTTTTAACTGAACAAATTTATTGTTTTGACCAAAAATATACTCCCAGTTTTTTAAAATAAGAGTATTTATTTTTAGCTTTTTTTTATTTACCTTATTAACCAGATGAAAGGCAATATCATTGAGTTTGGAGAATTTTTTCATAAAAACAAATTTATTCCTTTGATCCTACATTGGTTTAAAAAAAATCAAAGAAACTTATATTGGAGAAAGAATAGAAGTTTATATTTAACTTATTTATCAGAAATTATGCTACAACAAACTACTGTTAAAACAGTAGAAAATAAAATATCAGAAATAATAAATATTTTTCCAAGTTTTAATTCCTTTAAGACTAAAAAATTAAAACATTTATTAAAAGTTTGGTCTGGATTAGGTTATTACAACCGAGCAGAGAATTTATTTAAAGCGGTAACAATTATTAACAATATCTATCATGGCGAATTGCCAGATAACAGAGATAGTCTTATTTCGTTGCCAGGTATTGGGAAATATACCTCAAGCGCGATATTAGCCATTGGCCATAATAAAAAATCATTTCCAGTAGATGTAAATGTAAAAAGATTAATACAGAGATTATCTGGTTTAAAACTCAAAGATGATGAGGTTGAAAATATACTAAATTCGGCTTGTAAAAAAAAGATTTCCTATAGAAGTTTAGCTGAGTCAATGATGGACTTCAGTTCAATTATTTGTAAAAAAAATAACCCAAATTGTTCTAAATGTATATTTTCTAGCTTTTGTAAATCAGCTTTCAAATCATTTGAAAATAATAAAAATATAAAAAGGAATAATAAGCAAATAGATTTCTATTTAATAAATTCCCCTTTACATATTTGTTTTATAAAGAAACCAAAATTTCAATATTACAAAAATTTTATTCATTTACCCTCAAGTTTAGATGAAGAATTTATTGCAAATTTAAAACTAAAAAATAAAGAAAAAATAAAAAGTTTTAAATTTTTAATTACAAACAATCTTTTTCAGATAAATGTTTATAAATTTAATCTTGAAAAATTTAATATTAATAATTCAGTTTGGATTGAAAAGTCAAAAACTAAACAGCTTGCTTTACCAACATTGTTTAAAAGGATACTAAATTAGTTCCTCATCTTCTTTCTAATTTCATTGATACATACTAAATTCTTTTTTTTATCTTCATAGTGCCAATAATCCCATCCATTGAAACTCGATGTCTTATTTACTTTTGCAGCAATTTTATGAATTGACCCTCTCTCATTTTTATATGAAATACTCCCATCTGATAAAATTGTAGCTTTATAGCTTTTCTTATTGTTATAGAGTTTAGCACCTGGTTTTAAATGTCCATTGTCAATTAAACTTGCAAAGGGTATTTTTTGTGTTGGTTTATCTTTTTCATTAATCTCTAATAAATCATTTTTTAAAGATTTAATTTTTTTTAATCTTTTAATAGCTAAATTAAAATAAGTCTCATCTTTTTCAAAACCTATGTAATTTCTACCCAAATATTTTGCTTCAGCACAGAAACTTGCTGTGCCTGCAAAAGGTTCTAGTACTAGATCTCCTTGTATCGATGACTGAATAATAATTTTTTTCATCAAAGCTAACGGTTTTTGAGTTGGGTGAGCTGTTTGTTTTTTATTGTTTTTAAGCCTTTCTTTACCTGAACAAATTGGAAAGTTCCAAATACTTCTTTCTTGTCTGTCTTCATTTGCAACCTTTAAAGTATGATAATTAAATTGATACTTAGATTTAGGTTTTTTTGAACACCAAATAAGAGTTTCATGTGCGTTAGTAAGTCTTGTTGCCCTAAAATTTGGTAATGGGTTAGATTTGGCCCAAATCACATCATTTAAAATCCAAAAGTTTAAATCTTGGAGGATTTTTCCAATTCTAAAAATATTGTGATATGAACCAATAATCCATAACCCCCCATCAGGTTTAAGAACTCTTTTACACTCAGTTAAATAAGAAAAGGTAAAATCATCATAACTCGTGTAACTATCAAATTTGTCCCAATCCTGATTGACACCATTGACAATGGAATGATTTGGTCTAGTTAAGACTTTGTTTAATTGTAAATTATAAGGAGGGTCTAAGAAAACTAAATCAATTGTCTGATCTTCAATCTTAGCCAATAGATCAAGACAATCACCTAAATATAGGTTATTTGATTTCAACACATATGAATCTTAATATTTATAAAGAATCTTGTGTAAAAAAAACTTACTCTACTGTTGATAACTAAGTAGATAACTTTTTGATAAGTTTACTTATAGGTTGATAAGTGGTCCTGTGATATTTGCTGACCCCATGTGTATAAATAGCGCTTAAGTGAGACTTTGTACCGTACCCAGCATTTTTATTCCATTGATAATTACCATCTAATGAGTGGAGCTTCAAAAGTAATTTGTCTCTGAAGACTTTTGCTATAATTGAAGCTGCTGACACCTGATTAATTTTATCATCTGCTTTAATTAAAGACTTCACCTTATAACCTTTCATTTCGCTTGGAATAAATTTTCCATCTATGATGATTGTATCTGATTTTTTAGACAACAAAATTATCGATTGTTTCATGCTTTGTAAAACTACATTGTGAATATTAAACCTTTCAATAAATTTTTTTTTTCCAAAAATAATTTGATAATTATATTCGAAACCTTTATTTGATCTGAAATATTCATATATTTCCTCTCTTTTTTTTTTATTTATTTTTTTTGAGTCAGAGACACTAAATGGAAGTTTATCAAATAAGGAATTTTGTGATCTAAAAGCACAAATTATTGTACTTCCAACAAGAGATCCTCTGCCAACCTCGTCGACTCCAACAACATATTCACTCATCAAGTCTAGGTATTAGTTCGACAAAATTACATGGCTTGTGTCTTATGTCTAATTGATGAAAAAGAATATCATTCCAAGCATCTCTGACAGCAGAAGTAGATCCAGGTAAACAAAAGATGTAAGTTTGATTTAATAAAAATGCACTTGCTCGAGATTGTATAGTTGAGGTTCCAATTTTTTTATAGCTTAATTGTCTAAACAATTCACCAAATCCCGGAATTTCAACTTGAGATATTTTTTTTAAGGCATCAATAGTATTATCTCTTCCCGTCAGACCAGTCCCACCTGAAGTAATTATTACATCGTGTTCGATTGATGCTGTTAATTTCTGAATAATAGGAATAAAGAGTTTAGGTTCATCTTCAATAATCTGATAATGGGAAACAGAATGTCCTTTTTTTTGTATCAGTTCTTTTAATGTATTACCTGATTTATCATCACTTTCTTTTCTTGTATCCGACAAAGTGATTACGGCAATATTTATTTGTTTAAATGTTATTTTTTCATCAATCATTAATCAAGATAGTATTAGTGGCTATAAGTTCATCAGCATAATTGAATGAATTATGATTTATTAATTCATAAATAACAAGATTAGTTAGGACTCTCTCAACAAACATTCGTGTTTCTCTTGATGGTATAGACTCAATTAAAAGAAAACTATCATCGTTAAATGTAGTTTTTTTCATCCATTTTGAAAGATTTCCTGGCCCTGCATTATATGAGATTAAAGCCTTTAATAAATCTCCATTAATATAATTTATAGATAATAAATTTTGAAGGTAAAGGCTACCTGTCTCAACATTAATTTCAGGATCATATAATATTCTCGGATTAGACTTAAATTTATGTTTTTTATTTACCATACGAGCCGTTGATGGAAGAATTTGCATCAATCCATATGCACTTTTACCACTTTTTGCGAAAGCACTAAACTGCGACTCTTGTCTAATCATGCTAATAATAATAGTTGGGTCAATACTGTTGAAATTGTAATCTTGAATCCATTTTGGAGTTGGATATAAAAAATCTATCGGGGCATCCTCTTTAAACAAGTATTTTGCTGTTTTAATTTGCAAGGAACTGAGATCATTTTTAATAGAAAAATTTAGTATGAGTCTTTTAAATCTATCATTTGTAATGTTTTGGAGTCTATTTAATTCTATCTCTGCAATTGGAAGTTCATCGATTTCAATTAATGCCTGAATTCTCTCACCTAATTTGGTATCTAAAAATGACTCAAGATCTGAGCTCATTAATGAGGTATTAAATTCAAAGTCTTGAATAGTTTTATCTAAAATTCTACAAGATAAAATTGAGTATATATTAAAACTTGGTTTGCAAGTTTTATTTAGAGCCTCTAAAGATGCTTTGAAAGTAATTTCATCATTAGCGTCTTTTGTCGAGGATAAAAATGACCAATAAGCACCAGCATCCCTTAACCATTTGTTATCTGAAATTTTTGAGAGTATTAAAAATTGTCTCGAGGCTTTTTGGTATTTTCCTTTTCTATAATATGAGAGACCTTTGATCCATAAGCCCTCATCGTACGGTTGACTCAAGAAAGCTTCATCATTTAAAACATTTATAGCCTTATCATCTAAATCTGCAAGGTAGTAGCCATTGGCAATTTTGGAAAGCAGAAAAGATTTTTCTTTTTGATTAAAATATTTTATATGGTGATTTAAATACTCTAATGCTCCAGTAGGCCATCCTCTCCCCACTCTTGATCTTACAGTATTATAAATACTAATTTTTTTTGAGTAATTTTTATTTGAAAATATTTTATTTGATTTAGTTGAGACGGTTTCTTGTAACTTATCTTTTTGAAAGATCTCATCAAAAAGTGGGTATGAATTTTTTTTTGGTTTTTTTGCCCCATCTGGCATCCTTCTTACTCCCAATTTATAAATCCTTCTAGCTTCGTAATGATCACTATATTCACTCAACCAATCTTGGAGCTCTAAAAAACTAGAGCGATGTGCTGTTGGATGAAGAAGTTTTAAAGCTTGTACATGACCCATAAGAATTAAATCATCTAGTTTTGCTATATCTTTATCACCTTTATCAAAATTTCCATTTCTGTAATCATTAAAAATACTTTTGTAAAGGCCAATATCTTTAGAGCTAAGAGCAAAGATACTCTGTGAGTAAAAAAACGTTACAATTAATAAAACTATAATTCTCACTCTATCCACCAAGCTGCTTTTTAATTTCTTTTAAATCTTCCCAAGCATCTTTCTTAAGTTCTGGATTATTAATTAATAAAGACGGCTCATAAAGCACACGGCATTTTTTGGGTACCACGTCATTGGGTGTGTTGAAATCAAACCATTTTCCACGAAGAGACATGGAAGACAAGTCTGCAGCCAATAACATTTTGATGCAATAATTTGACATAATTATTAAATATTTTGGGTTAATCAATTCAATCAACCGATAATTGATAAGTTGTAAAATTGAATTCATTTTGTGGTTATTATCAAACTCACTGAGTCCCCTTGGTATATAAGACACTAAGCTTATTTGTTTCCTATCTAATTTTATGGAGGAAAGCATTTTATCGAATAACTCACCACTTGCTTTATCTATTATCTTTTCATCAGTAATGTCACATTTACCGTAAAAAAATAAAATCTTCGAATTTTTATCACCTTCTACAAGATTGATTGGTTGATTAATATTGAACTTTAATAATTCTTTTTTTAAAAAAACCTCTATTTGCTCAATACTGGTTGCTTTGCTTGGACTATTGATAATATCTATATTTATTTGGTTATCGGAATCATTTTGAGATTTTTTTACTTGAAATTCCTCCAGATTCATCAATTCCAAAAGAATATTTTTTTGGTAGTCTTGGTTATTCATGATTAAAAAATTATCTTTTAGTTTATATTTTATATGTTTTTTTGGATTTATTGTATATGCATATGGGTCTCAATTAAAAAATACTTTCGAAAATCAACTTCTAAGTTCAATTTATTCTGAATACAATAATGATTATTTAATTTGGGAAAAATTACCCAAATATAATTTTTCAAATGACCATATTTCAACCTTACTAAGTAATATTATTATAGGAAATTATACTTTTGATAATATTAGTGAAATTGAAAGTGGGTTTATTCATGAAATTTTTCTTTTTCTAAAGAATCTCGGTGATGACAAATGCATAAATATTCCTGACAAAAAACAAATTTATATTTTTGAAGAGGCTATACTAAAAAGCATAAATTTTTGGATGACTTTTTGTAATAAACATAATGTTCAATATAATTTAGAAAATTTGAATGAAATTGATAGTCGCTTTACAAATTTAAGATATATCAATACCATTTTTTACTATCATCATCAAAATGACCTCAACAATTTAAAAAAAATTAATGAAGAAATAACATCAAATAAAGAAACACTCTCTATCTTTAATTCTAAAGAATTAAATGTTATGGATAGTATTTACAATTATCATAATATTAATTTTCCACTGGCAGATTTTATTCAGTCATCAACTACTTTTAATAATTTGTCTATAGAATTAGATCAAAATTATGTAGTAAAGGATTATGAAGACATAATATATCTTCAACTATTTCAAATAAGCACTTATTATTTTTATGCGCGTGAGTATAAAAAAGCACTTGCTTTATTATCTTATTTAATCGAAATAAATCCGGATAATAGTGATTATTATCTTTATAAAAAAATTTCATTTTTAGCAGAATTAAATCCAAGTAAAGAAATACTAAAATTAATTAAAAATTTTAACCCAACTGACAAAAATTTTAATTTTTTTAAAAACTACCTTTATATCTCAACATCATTTGAATTAGAAACTGATATGAGTGACTTAGTGTATTTTATAAATAATAGCGATCATCAAACTGATTGGATAAATCTAGAGTTATCATTTCTTGTTGCGATGGAAATGTACTTTTTAAATGATAATAGTGGTGCTTTAGATTTTATAAACGAGTGTTGTATGAGTATTTTAGAAAATTCTGATGATGCAATTCATCTTTTTAAATATGGTATTTTGTTAGAGAGAAATAATGAAATTAAAAAAGCTGAAGAAATTATCCAAAAAAGTATTGATATATCTAAAAGTTCATATCCTTACATATTAAATTATCTTGCATATTTATGGGTTGAGAATGATAGAAAATTAGATCTTGCAGAAAGTATGCTTCAAAAGGCAGTAAAAGACTCAAATTATAATGATGGGGCTATACTTGATAGTTTGGGATGGCTTTATTTTAAGAAAGATAACTTACATTTGGCAGAAAAATGGATTTATGATGCTTATCAACTTGAACCCTCAGAGCCAGAAATAATAGATCATTTATCTCAAATATATTATGAATTAGGCAGATACAAAGAATCAAAATTTTTAGATAATAAAATTATACTATTTCATAAAGATTATTTTAAATACGAGGAAGTTTTAGGCAGAAATGAAAATAAGTAAATTAACAAGCTATGCTAAAATAAATCTTGATTTAAAAATTAAATATTATGACAAAATTATCAAAAAACATAAGATTTCTTCTAAAGTCGTTCTTTTAAAATTAAATGATTTAATTAAGGTATCTAATTCTACAAAGTTACAAATTACTTATTACGATCAAAATAAAAAAATAATCAAATTGAAAAATGATATTATAAAAAAATCAATTCTATTTTTTGATAGAAAATACAAAACTAAAACAAAATTAAAATTTTTAGTTTACAAAAAAATACCAGTTGGTTATGGATTAGGAGGCGGATCCTCAAATGCAGCCTCAATTTTAAAATTTCTATATAAATATCATCAAATTACTTCAAAAAACTTTGAAAAAGATGCACCTTTAATTGGTTCAGATGTAATTATTTTTAAAGATAAATATCCAAAAATAATTGATGGATTAAGTCAGTATAAATACCTCAAGGCAAAAAAATATTATTGGAGGAAAGTTTACTTAATTTTTCCTTCACAAAAAAATTTAACCAAAAAAATTTATAATTATTTTAAAAACCATAATATAGGAGCAAAAAAACAACTAATATCTCAAAATAACTTAACTAGTTCATCCATGTTGCTAAATAAAGAGTTTAAAGAATTATTTATGTTCCTTTTGGATTATAGGAAAGATTTCTTAAAATTTGGCATG
The DNA here is from genome assembly GCA_902617485.1 of uncultured Alphaproteobacteria bacterium. GTDB lineage: Bacteria > Pseudomonadota > Alphaproteobacteria > HIMB59 > HIMB59 > HIMB59. Next base: position 114,277 of record CACMXD010000002.1, read on the forward strand.
AGTGGTAGTGGGTCTTCAATTTTTGTATCTTTCAAGAAAATCGCAAAAGAAAGGTCGATTTTTAGGGAGATTAATAAATTTTATCCTTCAGTTAGAATTGAAAAATCCTCTTATTTCGGATAAGTTCTTTAAATCCTGATGGGGCGTAGCCAAGCGGTAAGGCACCGGTTTTTGGTATCGGCATGCGTAGGTTCGAATCCTACCGCCCCAGCCATATCTAAGCTATAAATTGAAATAATATGAAACAACTTTTATTTTCACTTAAAGAGGGATCAGTTAGTTATCATAAAAAAGAAATTTTAAAGGAACTTGATATAAATATTCATCGAAAAGATTTTATTGCGCTTGTTGGTAAAAATGGGGCAGGCAAATCAACCTTAATGAATGTCATATCAGGTCAACATGATATTGATGCTGGTGAAAAATGGAGTATTGATAATTTTGCTGTAAATTATTTCAACCAAAATTTTGTATTAAATGATGATAATAACACCGTTGAGCAAGAAATTTTATCTGTAATCAAAAATCAAGATAATAATTATGAGATAGATATATTTTGCAATAATTTAAGTATTGATAAAAACAGTTTAATTAAACATTTATCTGGGGGGCAAAAAAGGAGAGTAGGGCTAATCAAAAATTTAATCAAACCATCTGATCTTTTGCTATTAGATGAACCAACTAATCATTTAGACTTGGACACAATTGTTTGGCTAGAAAATTATTTAAAAAAACTAGATTGTGCAATTTTATGTGTCAGTCATGATCGACAATTTCTAAAAAACTTTACAAATAAAATATTATGGATAGATCGATCTAAAATAAAAATAAACTACAAAGGTTATAGTGATTTTGATAATTGGTCTGAGACTCTTTTATCACAAGAAGAGAGAGAACTACAAAATAGAAAGCAATTTGTCAATTTAGAGGTGAATTGGGCTAATAAAGGAGTTAAAGCAAGAGTTAAAAGAAATACCAGAAGGTTAGAACAAGCTAAAGACTTAAAGGAAAATTTAGACAAAGATATTAGCGAATTTAAAAAAGCTACAAAAAAGATTGAAATTAACCAAATTTATGAGAATTCAAAGAATTTCAAAAATGTTGCAGAGTTTCACAATGCAGAATTTTACTATGAAGAAAATAATAAAAATCTTATTTTAAAAAACTTTAATTTAAAAATAAGCAAAAAAGATAGAATTGGTCTTTTGGGAGGTAATGGATCTGGAAAAACAACTTTTTTAAAAATTTTGCTTAATGAACTGAATTTAAAATCGGGAACTTTAAAATTAAGAAAAGAGTTAGAGTTTTCCTATTTTGACCAATTAAGAAATGATTTAAAAGACAATTTACCAATAAAGAAGGTCTTAGTCCCCTCTGGTGGCGATTACTTAAAAACGCAGGGTAAAGAGAGACATGTATGCAGTTATTTAAAAGATTTCCATTTTGATCCATCTAAAGCAAATGATCCTGTCGGGAGTTTATCTGGTGGAATGAAAAATCGACTACTTTTATCAAAAGTCTTATCAAATCCTAAAAGTGGCTTAATCTTAGATGAGCCTACTAATGACCTTGATATTGATACTTTAGATTTAGTAGAGTCTATACTTTCTAATTACAACGGGACTCTCGTAGTTGTTTCACACAATAGAGATTTTTTAGACAAATTAGTAAATAAAATATTATTTTTCAAAGGAAATGGTGATGTTTTGTTGTTTAATGGTGGCTATCATGACTTCTTAAAAAACAAAGATCTTCTTGAAAATGATACTAATAACTATTCTCAAAATGAAAATAAATCTGAAAAGAAAAATATAAATTTAAAAAATTTACATAAAAAAAAGTTAACCTTTAAATTACAATATGAGCTTAATAATTTACCCAAGCAAATAGACCTTTTGAAAGAAGAAATTGTTCAGTTTGAAAAAATCATAGAGGCACCAGATCTTTATAAAAAGGACTTTGAGTTATTTATTAGCACAACTAAAAAATTAGGCTCTCTCCAAATAGAATTGGAAAATAAAGAGCAAAGATGGCTAGAACTCATGGAATTAAATTAGAAGATGAATTTAAAAAAAAAAGTAGAGGAAATCTCTAATATTTCTCATTTTGATGAAATCTGCAGTATGCTTCCATTTGAAAAAAAGGATATTTATCTTATAGGAGGAGCTACTAGGTCTTTATTATCGGATAATCACGAAAACAAAGATATTGATGTAGTTATTCCAGAATTAGATGATCGAACGGTCGATAAAATTTTAGATAAATATGATAGTGCAAAATATTATCAAGCTTATAAAAGTATATCGTTCGAATTAGGTGATTTTGAGTTCCAGATAAATTCATTTAGAAAAGATGTAGCCCCATCTGGAAGACATTCAAAAATTGCTAATGCCTTGAGTATTAAAGAGGACTCTTTAAGAAGAGATTTTACATTTAATAGCATATACATAAATTTAATCGGGGAGGTGTTCGATTTTTATTCAGGTGTTGAGCATTTTAAAAATAACTACTTGAAGTTTATTTTTGACCCAATTGTGCAAATCCAAAAAGATTATCTAAGGGCAATAAGATATATCAGGTTTCTATCATTATTCGAAAATACAAAAACCTTTCCAGCTGATTTGGAAGCTATAATGTTACTATCAAAAAACATTATAGATTTTGTAAAAGAAAAAAAAATATCGCAAGAACTTAATAAGATCTACAAGATGCCATTTCCAAAAAATACCATTTCTTTTTTAAAAGAGAATAATGAGCTGAGGCAATTTTTAGATTTTTTATCTTAAAAATCAGCTTTAATTGATGAAACGACAATAGCAACAGAGGTAGCAAGATTTAATGATCTTGTTTTGCTGTTTATCGGTATTGTTATTTTGTTATTGACAGTATTATGAATTGTTTCTGGCACACCTGCTGTTTCTTTTCCAAATAAAATAATATCATTATCTTCAAACTTAAACTCGTAAAGGTTATTGTAGGTTTTAGTAGTGGCTAAGATTATTCTGTTGTTATTTTTTTTTGAATATAAATAAAAATTTTCCCAATTTTCGTGATTTACAATTTCACAATGGTCTATGTAATCCATCACAGCGCCTTTAAATCTTTTATCTGTCATGGAGAAAGGCAAAGGTTTGATTATGTGAAGGGGAAACTCTAAACAAGCGGCGGTTCTGATAATCACACCAAGATTTTGAGGCATATCGGGCTGATAGAGACAAATTGCAAATTTATGCGTCATGATGACTACTACTTATGCTACATCTTACCAATAAAATCTACTTAGATTTAAACCCAAATGTCAGATAGTAAAAAACCAAGAAGAGATTTTATTAAATTATCAGCAATGACTCTAGGAGGGGTTGGTGCTGCTAGTTTACTTATTCCTTTTATATCAAGCATGAATCCAGGCAAAGATACTCTAGCCTTGGCATCAACTGAAATAGATTTATCTCCCTTGGAAGAGGGCCAGAGTTTGACAGTAATATGGAGAGGTAAACCTGTTTTTATAAAGCATCGAACAAAAAGTGAAATAGACAGTGCTAGAAATATTTCTTTAGAGGATCTACCAGATGCAGAGGAGGACTCTGCTAGAGTTCAAAAAGATAATTGGCTAGTTGTCCTGGGTGTTTGCACCCATTTAGGTTGTGTACCTCTTGGACAAAAAGCCTCGGATACTAAAGGAGACTATGGCGGATGGTTTTGTCCTTGTCATGGTTCTCATTATGATACCTCTGGCAGGATAAGAAAAGGACCAGCTCCGACTAACTTACCCGTACCTCCTTACGTATTTTTAACTGATAATAGAATAAAGATAGGATAATTTAATGAGTTCGAATGAATTACAAGGTTATAAAAAAACATTAAATTCACCATACACTGGTATAAAAGGTTGGATTGACTCTAGGCTTCCTCTTATAAGAATGATGGAAGCAGAATATTTGAAGTTTCCTGTTCCAAAATCACTAAATTACTTTTGGTCATTTGGTGGTATAGCTATGTTCTGTCTTATAGGATTAATTCTAACTGGAATATTTTTAGGATTTCATTATAAACCATCAGCCGATGATGCTTTTGACTCTGTTGAAAGGATCATGCGAGACGTAAGTTTTGGCTGGTTAATTAGATATTTACATGCAAACTTAGTTTCTTTTTTCTTTATAGCTACTTTTATACACATATTTAGAGCTTTATATTTTGGATCATACAAGGCGCCTAGAGAGTTAGTCTACATTTTCGGTTTGACTATGTTTATGCTGATGATGGCAACTGCATTTCTAGGATATACACTCCCATGGGGTCAGATGTCTTATTGGGGAGCAACAGTTATAACAAATCTCTTCTCAGCTATTCCTGTTGTAGGAGATGCGATACTCACATTACTTCTCGGTGACTTCACTGTTGGTGACTCAGCTGTTAATCGTTTTTACGTTCTTCATTGGCTATTAGCATTTGCAATTGTTGGTTTAGTTGTATTTCACGTTATCACATTGCACATGACTGGTTCAAATAATCCAACTGGCACAGAACCACAAAGCTGGGATGAAACTGTGAGCTTTCACCCATACGTTACAATTAAAGATCTAAATGCTACAATATTTTTCTTCATAATATTGGCATTTATTCTCTTTTATTACCCAAATATTTTAGGCCACTCTGATAATTACATTAAAGCTAACCCTATGGTTACTCCTGCACATATTGTGCCTGAATGGTATTTTCTACCTTTCTATGCAATATTAAGAGCTATTCCAGATAAACTAGGTGGTGTGATAGCAATGTTTAGTTCCATTCTTGCATTAGGATTGTTACCTTGGCTCGACACATCTAAAGTCAGATCATGTTTATTTAGACCTATCTGGAGATACTGTGTTCTTCTGTTTGCTGTAAACTTTTTGGTTCTTATGTATGTTGGAGGTAAACCTGCTGAGGGACTTTATGTACTTATCTCAAGGGTTGGAACTGCATATTGGTTTTTGTTTATATTTGTTTTAGCCCCACTTGTTGGATTTTTAGAAACACCACGACAACCTCTAACTATTACAAATTATTTACAAAGTAAAAAAGCCTAATATGAGACAAGCTCTACTGGCCATTTTTTTAATTTTTAGTTTCAATTTGCATGGCGCTGGAGCAAAAATAGACATTCCAAAGTATGATTGGTCTTGGAAAGGATTTTTTGGAACATATGATCGTGCCTCAGCCCAAAGAGGTTTAAAAGTTTATAGAGAAGTTTGCGCTGGATGCCATTCCATGAATTATTTGTCTTATAGAAATTTAGCGGACCTTGGTTTTAGTGAAGACCATATAAAAGCTATTGCGGCCGAACATCTAGTTTTAGATGGACCAAATGATGAAGGAGAAATGTTCGAAAGAGACGGAATTCCTTCAGATCAGTTTGTTAACCCATATCTAAATGAAAAGGCTGCTAGAGCAGCGAATAACGGAGCTTACCCACCTGATTTGTCCTTAATAGTTAAAGCCAGACCTAAAGGTGCTGATTACATTAAAGCATTATTGCTTGGTTATGTTGATCCACCAGAGGATATGAAAGTTCCAAAAGGTCAACACTACAATAAATTTATGGCAGGTAATTTGATTGCCATGACATCTCCTTTGTCTGATGGTCTTGTTGATTATGATGATGGGACTGAAAGCACAATGGATCAAATGACAACAGATGTTACAACTTTTTTAGCTTGGGCAGCTGAGCCTAGTTTAGAGGATCGTAAGAGAATGGGTTTAAAAGTAATACTGTTTTTACTGGTATTGTTTGTTTTAGCCTATATTTCTAAACAGCAAATTTGGAGAGATATTAAACATTAAATAAAAAGTGGATAATATCGCCATCTTTGACTACATATTCTTTTCCCTCTAATCTTAACTTTCCTTTTTCTTTCGCACCACTTTCTCCTTTATATTGGATATAATCTTCATAAGAAATTGTTTCAGCTCTTATAAAACCTTTCTCCATATCGCTATGAATTTCTCCAGCAGCATTAGGTGCTAACGTACCTCTAATAATCGTCCATGCTCTTAGTTCTTTCTCACCAGCAGTAAAAAAATTTATATAATTTAAAAGTTCATAACCTTTTTTTATAACCCTTTTAAGACCAGTTTCTTTAAGACCTATACTGTCAAGAAACATTTTTTTTTCTTCATGATCGTTTATTTGTGAAATTTCAGACTCAATTTTAGCACTTACAATCAATGTCTCTGAGTCATTCAATTTAGAATATTCCTCAATAGTTTTAGTGTATGCATTTCCGTTTACAGAAGAATTTTCATCAACATTACAAACATAGACAACAGGTTTAATGGATATAAGTTGAAAGATATGCAAATATTCAATCTCATCTTTATTTAAATTGTTCAAAATTCCTTTCTCTTTAGAAATAAGATCTATTGCTTTTTCAATTATCAATATCTTTTTTTTATCATCATCTGTTTTTTGAGTTTTTTTTAGTTTCTGATAATTTTTTTCCAAGATTTCTAGATCAGATAAAGCTAATTCAGCATTAATTATTTTTATATCTTCGAGAGGATTAATTCTATTTTCAACGTGTTGTATATCATCATCTTCAAAACATCTTACAATATGAAATAACGCATTAACTGAGCGAATATGAGATAAAAAAGCATTACCCAGACCCTCTCCTTTAGAGGCTCCCTTTACTAGACCTGCAATATCAACTATTTCAAAAGCTGCAGGAATTATTTTTTGTGGGTTGCATATAGCAGCAATTTTTTGAATTCTATCATCTGGTACTCTTACCAAAGAGCTATTTGGGTCAATTGTTGCAAAAGGATAATTGGCTGCTAGAGCTTGCTCATTTTCACATAAAGCATTAAATAAAGTCGACTTGCCAACATTTGGAAGACCTATAATTCCACACTTCATTTAAATGCCTAGATTAGATAAATGTTTTGATACAAATATCTGAGATAAGTTTAAGTATATAACTTCAAATAATAATATGAGCTGTTTCTTTTCTTCTGTATTAAAGTTACCAAGCACATGTCTAGTCACCTTATCTTTATCACCAGGATGACCAATTCCAATTCTAAGTTTCCAATAGCTATCTCCAATTTTACTACTGATACTCCTTAACCCATTATGACCAGCGTTTCCGCCAGCATATTTAATTTTTATTTCCCCTAAATCCAAATCTAGTTCGTCATATAGAACAAATATTTCATCTGACTTACTGAGTTTATTTGTTTTGAGGCTCAGTATACCGTCTCCGGATTCATTCATATAACTTTCAGACAAAGCAATTTGACATTTTTGGCCATCAAGAAGAAAAGAATTAGAAAGTTTAAAGTTCTTAAACTTTTTTAGTTTGAGTTCTAATTTATCTACTAGAAATTCTCCAAGTAAAAGTCCAGCGTTATGCCTATTATTTTTATGTTTAACTGTTGGATTGCCTAAGCAATATAAAATAAGCATATAGATAGACTATATTATTCGGCTGCTTTTTCTTCTTCTTTCTTATCTTCGGTTTTTTCTGCTGTTTCTTCAGTTGTCTCTTCTGTTTCTTCTGGTTCTGGTTCTTTTTCAACCTTTGGAGCCTGAACTGTAGCTAACATAAAATCTCTACCTTGAATAGTGGGCTTCATTCCCTCACCCAAAGTCACAGAACTTAATCTGATATCATCACCAATTTCCTTACCCTCAAGAGAGATAACAAATTTTTCTGGTATATTATTAGCAAGGCAAGACAACTCGATTTCTCTTCGAACAACGTTTAAGATACCACCTTGTTTTAATCCAGGAGATAACTCTTGGTTGGTAAATTCAACAGGGACTGATATTACTATTCTTGTTTTTTCATCCACTCTTTGAAAATCTACATGAATAGGGTTATGTTTAACTTTATGTCTTTGAACACTTTTGACAATTACTGCTTCTTTTTTATCACCAAATTCGACTTCAAATATTTTTGAGTAGAAGCCACCCTCATCAAATCTTTTTTTAAGCTGAATAGTGTCGACTGCTACCATTACAGGGTCAGTCTTACCACCATAAATAATAGAGGGTATCAAACCTTCTTTTAAATATGGATTAGTATTTCCTTTTTTTCGCTCTTTAGCTGGGATATTTCCACTGATTTTCATAGGCTGAGTTTATACAACAAAATCCTAGATTAATCAAACAGAGAAGATATAGAAGTTTCGTTATTAATACGCTTAATAGCTTCACCAAAAAGTGGAGCTACAGATAAATACCTCATTGATGAGGGCACTTCAAAAGTGGGCTTAATTGTATTTGTACAAACCATTTCCTCTAAAACTGAATTATTTATGTTGTCTAAAGCCTTTCCAGAGTAAACACCATGAGAACAATATCCATAAACCTCTGTGGCACCATTCTCTTTAAGAGCTTTAGCCGCATTGCAAATTGTTCCTCCTGAGTCAACCAAATCGTCAACAATTATACATTTTTTTCCATCAACCGAGCCTATGACATTCATAGCATTAGACACACCTGGAGCGTCTCTACGTTTATCAATTATAGCTAAATCAGCGTCGAGTTTTTTTGCAAATGCTCTAGCTCTTAAAACACCTCCGACGTCTGGAGAGACAAATACAAGATTTTCATCCCTTTTATTTGATTTAATGTCACTCATGAACATATTAGTTGCATATAGGTTGTCTAAGGGGATATCAAAAAAACCTTGAATTTGACCTGCGTGTAGATCCATTGTTAAAACTCTATTTGCACCAGCTGTGGTAATTAGATTGGCTACTAATTTTGCTGATATAGGAGTTCTTGGTCCAGTTTTTCTATCCTGTCTTGCATAACCAAAATATGGCAAAACAGCAGTGATTCTTTTTGCAGACCCACGTTTTAGAGCATCAATTGCTACCAATAATTCCATTAAATTGTCATTGGCAGGAAAAGAAGTTGATTGAACTAAAAAAACATCTTCTCCTCGAACGTTTTCACCAATTTCAACAAATATCTCTTTATCAGAAAACCTTGTCATAGTTGTTTCAGATAATTGAATTTTTAGATATTCTGAAATCTCTTTAGATAACTCAATGTTACTATTTCCAGAAATAATTTTCATTAGTTAGCTTGGTTATATAGTAAAATGTATATCCATACAAAGTTAAATTATAGATACCAAGCTTAAATTTCTCCCATAATCTCTGTATTTGAGATGAATACTTCTTCGATAACTAAAATATTTTAAGTTTTTAAAAGTATCTATTTTGGAGTCTACAATTTCAGAAATACCAAAAGCATTCAATTTACGTTTAGCAAGTTTAGGAAGGTCAAAATAATATTTATCATCTTTTTTAGTCCATAAACCTTTATCTTTAAATTTCATATCATTTATGAATTCTCGAGATACCTCGTAAGAGTTCTTTCTTATACAAGGTCCTATAAAAGCCCTAATATTTGACTTTATGGAGCCAATTTGAAGCATTTTATTTATGGTATTTTCGATGATATCTCTTTTTAAACCTCTCCATCCTGCATGGCAAATTCCTATGACTTTATTTTGGTAATCAATAAATATTATTGGCAAACAATCAGCTGTCGTAATACCGAGAATAAATTTATCATCTCGTGTCA
>CACMXD010000003.1:0-123736 GCA_902617485.1 uncultured Alphaproteobacteria bacterium
GTTAAAAGAGGACAACATGATAGAAACCTATGGGCAAAAAATTTTAGAAACGAGATTATTAAAAAGTCTAATTTGCCCATTATAAAACAATCAGTTAATTTAGAATTAACAAAACATGAATTACCAAAATTTTTTTATGATTCAACACCATGTCCATATAGGCAAAAGGGTGGATCTGTCGAAGCAGAAAAATTGCTTCAGTCTTTTTTAAATAAAAGAGGTGAAAATTATCAATTTGAGATGTCTAGCCCGATAACTGCTGAAAAAAGCTGCTCAAGATTATCAACTCATTTGACATACGGTACAATATCACACCGCACAGTTTTTCAAGAGGCCGAAAAAAAAAGAGATCTAATAAAGCATACCAATAAAAATTTTGCTAAATCTATAAATTCATTTTTATCTAGGTTATATTGGAGATCGCATTTTATTCAAAAATTAGAGGATCAGCCGTCAATTGAACATGTAAGCTTTATTCCTGTGTATGATCAAATACGTGATAAAGATGAAGAGAAATTAGAGGCTTGGATTGAAGGTAAGACTGGAGTTCATTTTATCGATGCATGTATGATTTATTTAAGAAATTATGGATGGATCAATTTTAGAATGAGAGCAATGTTAGCATCATTTGCTTCTTATAATTTATGGCTTGATTGGAGATACTTTGCTCCACGCTTGGCAGCGTTGTTTACAGACTTTGAACCTGGAATTCATTACAGTCAAATACAAATGCAATCAGGTACAACCGGTATCAATACGATTAGAATGTATAATCCTTATAAACAAGCTATGGATCAAGATCCTCTCGGTAAATTTATTAAGTCACAAATTCCTAAAGTAAAAAATTTCCCACCTGCTTTTTTTCATAATCCCCCAAAAAAAAGTTTGAACGTAAATTTGTTCGATAATGAGTTTCAAAAAGAAATAATAAATGTTAAAGAAACTACTCAGTATGCTAGAAAAAAAATTTTTGATATTCGCAAATCACAAGAACATAAAATACTTGCAAAAAATGTTTATTTAAAACATGGTAGTAGAGGAAGAAATTGAACTAATCTATGTTTGAAAATCCTGATTATATCGTAATTGGTTCTGGATCAGCAGGGTCTACAATCGCTTACAGACTTGGGGAAAACCCTCAATTAAAAATTCTAGTATTAGAATTTGGCGGCAATGACAATAGTCCTTTTATACAAATGCCTGCAGCACTCTCATACCCAATGAATATGAATAAATTCGATTGGGGCTTTAAAGCAGAACCTGAGCCAACTTTAAATGGTAGGTCTCTCGTGTGCCCTAGAGGTAAAGTTATAGGAGGGTCATCGTCAATTAATGGAATGATTTATGTAAGGGGTAATGCTGGTGATTATAATCAATGGGCAGAAAGTGGTGCAAAAGGTTGGGATTATCCCGATGTCCTTCCATACTTTCAAAGAATGGAAGCAAGCCACGGAGGCAATTCAGAGTTTAGAGGGAAATCAGGTCCTCTAAACATAACTCATGGCAAAAGAGATAACCCATTACACAATGCTTTTGTAAAAGCTACCGAGCAGGCGGGATACACCTATACTGATGACTACAATGGCTTTCGACAGGAGGGTTTTGGACCAGCTGATATGACCGTTTGGAAAGGCTCTCGTTTTTCAACAGCAAAAGCTTATTTAAAGCCTGCATTAGCGAAAAAAAATGTACAACTCATAACAAAGGTTCTAGTCGATAAAATAATTTTTCAAGAAGACAAAGCTAAGGGAGTTGAAGTATACCATCGGGGCCAAAAAAAAACCTTTAGTGCAAATATTGGTGTTGTTTTATCAGCTGGCGCTATCAATAGTCCAACAATTCTTCAAAGATCGGGTATTGGAGAGGGCAATGATTTAAATAATTTGGGGATCAAGGTTATTAAAAACTTACCAGGTGTTGGTAAAAACTTACAAGATCATTTAGAAGTTTATTTTCAAGTCAAATGTTTACAACCAGTAACACTTAATAAATATTTAAATCCTTTTTCTAAATTACTTATCGGCATGCAATGGATGTTTCTTAAAAGTGGGCCAGGTGCAACAAACCAATTTGAAACTCTTGGTTTCATTCGCTCTGATAAAAACATACCATATCCTGATATACAATTTCATTTTCTTCCAGTCGCAATTAGATATGACGGAAAGGCGCCTAGCGAAGGTCACGGTTTTCAATTGCATGTAGGGCCAATGCGTTCAAAATCTAGAGGTTTTGTAAAATTAAAATCTAGTGACCCATTTGATTCACCAACTATAAAATTCAATTACATGTCTCATGAAGATGATTTCCCAAACTTTAGAAAATCACTTAGACTTAGTAGAGAGATACTGAGTCAAGAGGCCCTAGTTCCTTTTAAAGGAGATGAAATTCAACCTGGTGATAACGTTGTTTCGGATGAAGGTCTCGACGAATTTATAAAAAATAATTGTGAAAGTGCTTATCATCCATGTGGTACCTGCAAGATTGGAAAAGAAGATGACCCTTCTTCTGTCGTTCTAAACGATTGCAAAGTAAAGGGTTTTTCAAATTTATTTCTTGCAGACTCATCAATTTTTCCTCAGATATGTAATGGCAATCTTAATGCTCCATCTATAATGACGGGTGAGAAAGCCTCAGATCACATCTTGGGAAAACCTCTTTTAGCACCATCAAATCTGCAACCTTATACCCATCCAAATTGGCAAAATTCACAAAGATAAATTAATGATCAGGTTAGTGCTTTTGTTTCTGGTACTCCCATTGACTGCATACTCTGATAAACATATTCCATATTATAAATCTCTTGCTCATGATGAGTCTTGGCTACGTCACTATCCAGAAAATCAAGATTTGAATAAACAAACTGAGAAGTTTCTCCTTACAGAGGAAAATATGCCTGTAAAGGTTATTGAAGAGTTTAGAAATAGTTGGAGTTCTTATACAGACTGGTACCGCATTGAATTATTTAATGGAATACAAGGTTGGATTGCTCACAATCAGTTATCTAAAAAAAGAACATTGCTGATACTAGAGGATATTGAGCTGTATGCATTGAAATCTTATGACCCTGAGTCTTGGATGACTATTCAAAAAGGATTAATACTTGCACCAAAAATTGTAAACTTGTTAGAGGTAAAAGAAACAATGGTGAAAGTAAGTATACCTGAGGGCAATAAATCCTCTATTAAAGGATGGATACCCATAGATGACAGATTATGGGGAGTCTCTGATAAAGAAACGCAAATTTTAAATGATTAAATACTTACTATTTACATTACTCGTGGTACAAGACTTGATGGCCTATAATGAATCGCCTTATAAAGTAGTTCATCAGACAGATACATATGAAATTAGATTTTATGAGGAGCGTCTAGTAGTTCAAACCCAATACACTAATCAAAATAATGGATTTCGAAAACTTTTTAATTATATTTCTGGCAATAATAAACAAAGTGAAAAAATTTCAATGACCACACCAGTGAATGTTACTCAAATTGAAAACGAGTACGTCATGCAATTTTATTTACCAAGTAAATACAAACTAAATGAAATACCTTTACCATCAGATAATTCAGTAAAAATTTCTTCAATTGAGCCAGGTTATTTTGCAGTAATTAGATATTCTGGTTTTGCTTCAGATAAAAATTTTTATAAACACCGAGATGTTTTAAAAAGTGATTTAATTACTGATAATATTGAAGTAATTGGACCCGCTATTAAAGCTACTTATGATGGTCCGTTTACATTGCCTAATCTTCGAAGGAATGAAGCAATCTATCAAGTTGGTTGGAAGAATCCTCTTTAAGTCACAAACACTTGCTTATTGATTTAAGATATAGCCTAGCTTTTTCAATTATTTTTGTAATATTATTCAATGTTTTATTGCCAATATGACTGATTTTATTGGGCAATCTTGGATATTCACTAGATGCATAGTTTCATTAACTTCTTAGCATTATTTTTTTTTTGATTCAGTATTTATAAGTTTCTCAACTCAAAAATAAGAGAGGTATTTATGAAACTAATAACAGCAATTATCAAGCCCGATAAAGTTGAAGCTTTGAGACAAGCACTCACAGGTGTGGACATCCAAGGTTTAACTATCGTTGAGGCTAAAGGATATGGGCGCCAAAAGGGTCATACCGAACTGTACCGAGGCGCAGAATATGAGGTACATTTTCTTCCTAAATCTCGAGCAGAGGTTTTAGTAGATTCTGCAGACGTCGAAAAAGTCATCACAACAATTTCTGAAGCAGTAAAATCAGGAAAAATTGGAGATGGCAAAATTTTTGTAACTGAAGTGCAAGAAGTTGTCCGAATACGTACAGGAGAACGAGGCGCTGAGGCAATTAAATAAGGAGATCCAATGAAAAAAATATTAACTTTCTTAATCCCTACTTTGCTTTTCTCTGGAGTTGCAAGTGCGGAAGTATCTGCTGAAACAGCCTTTGTATTTAATACATTTTTATTTGTTTTTAGTGGAGTCTTAGTGATGTTCATGGCATTAGGTTTTGCCATGTTAGAAGCTGGATTTGTTCGTAAAAAAAACACATCAGCAATTTTATTAAAAAATATAGCTTTATACTCAATTGCAGGAATAATGTTTTATTTAATCGGTTACAGTTTAATGTATGTAGATGTTTCAGGTTGGATAGGTTCATTAGGTGGTGCTTTTTATGATACCGCTGATGATTTAACAGTTGCAACAGAAGAGGGTGGCTACTCTTTAGCCTCAGATTGGTTCTTCCAAATGGTTTTCTGTGCTACAGCAATTTCAATTGTATCTGGAGCATGTGCTGAAAGAATTAAAGTATGGCCATTTATGATATTTGCAGCATTTATGACAGGAATTATTTACCCAATCTATGGTTCTTGGACCTGGGGCGGTGGATGGCTTACAGAAATGGGCTTTTCTGATTTTGCTGGATCTACTATTGTTCACTCAGTCGGCGGATGGGCAGCTTTAACTGGCTGTTTAATTCTTGGTCCTAGAGCTGGAAAATATGGCGCAGATGGAAAGATCTCTCCAATCGCTGGTGCAAACATGCCTTTAGCGTGTCTTGGTACCTTCATCCTTTGGTTTGGATGGTTTGGATTTAACGGTGGATCTCAACTAGCACTTGGTAGTGCCGCTGATGCTTCTGCAATGTCAATTGTTGTTGTAAACACAAATATCGCTGCATGTGGCGGTGTCGTGGCTGCAATTATTTTATCACAGCTATTGTATAAAAAAATTGATCTATCTATTGCATTGAATGGTGCTATAGCAGGTCTTGTTGCTATTACTGCAGGTCCAGATTTAAGCAACCACTTTTTATCTATGATTGTTGGTGCTATAGGTGGTATTCTTTGTACTATCGCTATCCCAATGCTCGACAAAATGAAAATCGATGATGTTGTCGGAGCAATATCAGCACACTTAGTTGCAGGTATCTGGGGAACACTGGCCGTAGGTATTTTTGGTAGCGGAGATTTCCTAGTGCAATTAATAGGAATTGTTGCGGCAGCTGTCTTAGTTGTGCCTTTAAGTGGCGTATTCTTTTATATTCTAAAAGGAACTGTAGGCTTAAGAGTGTCAGAAGAGACTGAAGCTTCTGGTTTAGATAGTGCTGAATTAACAACAGTCGCTTACCCAGAATTTAAATAATTTTATTTATAGTACTCCTAAAAAAGGGGCACATTATGTGCCCCTTTTTCTATATTAACTCATCAATTAAACTTGTAATTTTCGAACTGTCAGGTTTGGTCATAGAGGACCAACTTTTAACTAATTGACCCTCTCCATCAAAGAGATACTTATAAAAATTCCATTTTGGAGTTTCGTTATACTCTGATGTCATCCAACTGTATATCGGATGGGCATTTTCACCAACGACACTAATAATTTCTGATATAATAAATTTTGTTTCATAATTAACTAAACAAAATTCTTTAACTTCCTCATTATTACTCAGCTCTTGATGAAAACTATTAGAAGGAGTTCCAATAATTACTAAATTCTTTTCAAAATACTCACGATGAAGATTGGACAGATTAGCGTATTGTTTTGTGAAACCACATCTACTAGCCGTATTGACAAGAAGAATGGGTTTACCTTTAAATCTATCAAGATTAACTGTGTTTCCATCAATATCTTGAATACTAAAGTTATATAAGTTTTTCGCCATAATGCTCCCTATGCTTGTGAGTAAAATACTCAAAGTTATCAAGAAAATTCTCATGACAATATATACTTACTTTAAATTATCTGGATTTATAGATTTAAACTTTTGGTAAACCTAAAACTTCATTTTTTTTGATGTATTCATCTTTGTAGGGAGGTCTGCTAAATACCTCTTTAATCAAGGGTTTAAAAAAATCTAGATCTTTATTTTTATATTCGGGATCAAAAGATTTTTGATCCCATCTTTCACAGAAATCTGCGCAAGTTTGGAAATAAATATTATCTTTAAATTTATCTCTAGCATTTTTATCCCATCCATAATGATGAGCATAGTAGATCATTTGAAAAATTCCATGATGCTCAATCACCCATGTTATTTCATCTCTTACATAAGGTCTTACAACTTCAGCAGAAAACCTATCGTGATTTTGAGGGGCAAGCCCATCTCCAATATCATGAAGTAAGGCACCAACAATCCAATCTATGTCAGCTCCATCATTATAAGCTCTAGTAGCTGATTGTAGACCATGATCTAATCTTGTTATCTTATAACCCTCCATAGTATTTTTTCCTTGTCTTGTAAGTTCTTCGATTATTCTTTCATATGTTAAAGAAACATACTTTTCCTCATATTTTTGGAGCAATAGATAATCTTCTTTATCTCCATCTTTCATATGTTTAAATTTTACATTTTTCTCAGTCATAAATTTGTCTCACTTAGATGATATTTTTCATGTAAATGTCTCAATTTTCCATCAGTTGAATCAAATTCTAGATAACAACCTTGTAAATGTCTAGCTCCCTCACTCGAGTCATAAGAGGTTCTTCCATGGAGAAGTCTGTGGTTATCAAACATCATGACATCTCCTGGTGAGAGCTTAAATTTTATCTCGAAGTCAGATGAAGTGTATAAATCTCCTAATAATTTTCTCGCTTTGTAAAAACTCTCTAATTTTTCATTTTCTAAAGGCGGCACGTAATCAACTCTAGTACTATACCTGACTTGCTTATAGTCGCCATCCTTGTCTAATTCTATTAACTCTCCCCAATTTTCTAAAATTATATCTTTATCTTGAAATCGGTAACGTAAATTTGTTTTGGTTAAAGACTCAAATGCTTCTGGCTCATTTAATTTGATATATTCTGCAACTGAAAAACCATCAACAAGAGTAGAAAAACCACCACTCACATCATTTTTTAAACAATGCAAAAACTGTATCCCGGGTGCTTCTGGTTTTCTGTAAGGGTTATCAGTATGAGGTGGTAATGCAATAGGTTTATAGGCTAAGTCATTTGGATTTGGTTTAGACATTACATCAAAAAATTCTCCGAAATTTGTGACCTTAACTGGGCCGATTGAATTTACAAATTTTAAAATATACTTACTTTCAGTTGGTACATTTTTAATAATAACAAATCCATATTTATAAAAATCTATAAGAAGATTATACATAGATTCTTGTTCAACCATATCTACTTCAAAAATAGCTTCAGGTAAA
The DNA here is from genome assembly GCA_902617485.1 of uncultured Alphaproteobacteria bacterium. Classification (GTDB taxonomy): domain Bacteria; phylum Pseudomonadota; class Alphaproteobacteria; order HIMB59; family HIMB59; genus HIMB59. The sequence goes on from CACMXD010000003.1 coordinate 7,660, forward strand.
TCTTCTAGTTGAGAATTCCATAAAATTCTTTTTGGTAAGGGTCCTCTTTTATTTTTTTCTTCATCCATTTCAATCAAAAGATCATTTAAACTATATTGACCTTGTGCCCCATCATTAAATTCAACATCAAGTTTGTTATCTATTAATTTACAATTTTCAATTTTCAACTTTAAGTCAATAGAGGATGGCTCGTATAATCTTTGATTAGTATCTAAATCAAAATACTTTTCACCCGGTAGTCTTTCTCTTAACCAAATGGGATGCAAATGAAATGTTTTATTTTGATGAATTATCTTAATAGTATTATTTTCAAAATGAAAATCCATAATTCAAACTCCAAGCATTAATAAATTAATATTTTGCTAAATTTAATTAATTGTCAATTAAGAAATTAAGTCTTGATTTTAAACATTGCCTCAATTTCTACTGTAAAACCTAGAGGCAAAGAATTAACTCCTACTGCAGCTCGAGCATGAACACCAGTCTCGCCAAAAATATCTTTCATCATATTTGAGCAACCATTGATTACTAAAGGCTGTTGTGTGAAGCTCTCAATACAATTTACAAAACCTGTCAGTTTTATTAATTGATCTACTTTATTAATTGATCTTATTTCATTTTTTAAAGCAGATAAGATAGCTAATCCACATAGCCTTGCGTGGTTTTGAGCTGTCTCTAAATCAACATCAGCTCCAACTTTTCCTTTTGCAAAAGACCCATCCTCAAGTAAGGGACCTTGACCAGATATATATGCAATATTATCAACAATAACACAGGGTTTATAACTCCCTGCAGGTTTGGCAGGTTTTGGTATTAAAAGACCTAATTCAGCTATCTTGGCTTCGAAATCCATTAATTAAAAAATTACTCTTTTTCATCAATTTTACTAATCATTTGTTCAGTAGCAGTTTGCATTCCTATTGCTGAAGTGGTGCGAGGCACAATCATTGATGGTGTATTCTCATCATAAATTTCACTAGTTCTTCCAATACTAATTCTTTGATAGGTAAATAGTGCCAGAAAAACATAAACTATTGCACAATAATAAAACAATCCATAGGCATCAAAATAAGACATAAATCCAGAGACGATAATTGGCCCTAAAACTAAACCTAATGCATTAACTAATGTCAGAGTTGAGCTAGCAGAAACAACCTCATCCTTTTCTAAAAAATCATTTAGGTGAGAAATAACAACTGCATAGTAAGGAAGAGATACAGCTGAATGTATTCCTACAAATAATAAAAGAATATTAAATGAAAAAGATCCAAAAATAATTACACAAATAGATGAAACCAAAGCAATGATATTTAATATCAGTAAAATTATTCTTCTATCAAATGTATCCGATAATTTACCAACCGGATACTGAAATAAAGCTCCAATGAAAGTATTTACAAAAACAAGTATAGAAATTTGAAAAATGCTTAAGCCTGACTTAGCTCCAAAAACTGCAATTAATCCAAATGATGCTCCATATATCATTCCAATACCAAAAGAACCGATAAAAGACATGGGAGAATTTTTATATAAATTTTTTAAAGATATGAACTTAGGTGTAGAAAATTCTGGTGCTGATTTTTTAGTAAGCAAAATTGGAACTAAAGCAAAAGAAATTAATAAAGATGTTAGAATATATAAGTGTGCCTCAGTAGTCTCTTTTAGATTTATTAGCAAACCACCCCCACTAGTTGATAAGTATAATATAACCATGTAAAATCCAATGAGCTTCCCCCTTGTTCTATTATCAGCACGATCATTTAACCAACTTTCACAAACGATATATATTGCTGCCAATGAAAACCCCGTGAGTAGTCTTAAAAAAAACCAAAAATAAGGGTGAGCATATATCCAATGAAATAAAATCGTAATGGAAGCGATTGATGCAAATGCTGCAAATACTCTTATATGTCCTACATTTTTGATAATTTTGGGACAAATATATGAGCTTGCTAAATAACCTATAAAATAACCTGTAAAGACATAACCAATTTCAAAATCGGAAAAATTAAATAATACGGCATTAATATTTAACAAGGTTCCTTGCAAAGAATGTGCAAGCATAATAAATCCAAAACCTGTAAATAGAGCCCAAGAACTATATATGACGTTCAACACCGAAGATTTTTTAAACTTTTAGTTTAAAAAAGCAATTATTATTTATTGAAGGGGAGCTTTGTCATTTCAGACTCAATCTCTTGACCATCAAGAAGAAGTATCTGTTTTTTTTCTAAAGTTTGATATTGGGTTTGCACCATGGCTATTCCAATACAACAGCCAAAATCTGGACTAAAGCATGCAGCTCTTAACTCACCTATCCTGTCATTACCTATTTTTAAAGATAGTGCTTTTGTAATTTCAATTTTATCCATTTTAAATTTTAAACCAACTAAAGATCTCTTGACTCCATTTTTGTGCTGTTTTTCTAATTCAGCTTTTCCTAAATAATCTATTTTGGGATTGAAAGAAACAAAAGAACCCAAACCACACTCCAGTGGAGTGTCATTCATATTCATATCATTTCCAAAAGATAATAAACCACCCTCTATTCTTTCTATTAAATTTGGACAACCTGGTCTTACATCTAAATCTTTTCCCTTAGACATAAGGGTATCATAAAGATTAAGGCCGATTTCATCATTATCTACATAAATTTCAAATCCACCTTGTTTGGACCAACCTGATCTGGCAATTAAAAATTTATGATTTTGAAAATCAAATCTTTTAAAGTTGAAAAATTTTAACTTATCTATGTCCTTAAATACCCTTGACATCAGTTCAAATGATTTTGGCCCTTGAACTGCAAGAATGTTAACGTTGGGTTCAGTAATTTCTACATCAAGTTTCATACCTATTGCAATTCCTTTAGCATAGAGAAGTACATCAGTATCTGCTATAGAAAGCCACCATGTGCTTTCTCCAACTTTCATTATCAGTGGATCATTGATAATCTTACCTTTGTTATCAACAATTGGTGCATAATAACAAAGATAATCTTTAGCTTCAGATAAATCTCTACAAGTAATTAATTGTGTAAGTTTTGCTGCGTCAGGGCCCTGAATTTGAACTTGTCTCTCTCCTGATACATCCCAAAGTTGAACATTATTTTTAAGATGTCGACTGTCTTCTTCTATGCCTTTAAATGAAGCAGGTAAAAGCATATGATTATAAACTGTATATGATTGTACCCCATACTCTTCTATCCTTTTAGTATATGGTGTGGAGCGAAGTCGTGCACTTTTTGCAATTAAATGGTTCATAAAATTTCTGGCTTAGTTAATATGTATTCTTGATACAAAGCAAACGATATTTTTTTATTTTTATAATTTTTCTTACATGTCATATTCCAATATTTCACTCTTATTCAAGTAATTCTGATCGAGTGGACTATCTCTTAGAGTTACTTCAAGAGCCATTAGATGATGAGTCTCAAAAAGAAGTAAAGGGAGCCATAATGCGAATTTGGAAACTATCAAGGAGTGAGGAAATACAACAAAAAATGAATAATATCGGGCAATTAATAAAATTCAAACAGTACCAAGATGCTGAGGATATTCTTTCTATAATAATAAATGAGCAAAATGACTTTATGGACGCCTATTATCAAAGAGCAATAATTCATTATTACCAAGGAGAAATCAACGAAGCACGTTTAGATCTTTTAAGTGTTTTGTCTTTGGAGCCAAGACATTTTGATGCATTAAGAGTATTAGCTTTTATCTATGAAAAACAAAATAAAAAAAGTGAAGCCTATTATACATATAAAGATCTAGAAAGAGTACTTCCTCATGATGAAGTTGTAAGAAGTAAGTTAAAACTTTTAAAGAATTAATTAAAGATTAAGACCTAGTAAATAAACTAATATACAGACAGTAAAAAAAGTAACAAGACTATATATCATTCCAATAATTATAGGAATAAAGCCTTGATTGAAAATTTTTTTTAAATTGATAGAAGCACCAAGTGCGGTTAATGCTAAACCAAATAGGATAGTAATTATATTTTCTATGATAACTATGATGTTTTCCCATGTATAAGAGTTTGAATAAAAGACATCTATCATTGTTCGAATAATTATTAAAAAAATAAAACCTATTACGAATAAAGGTATTGAACTTTTAATACTTTTAAATATCTGAAAATTCTTGAGAGTCTCATTTTCTTTTCTATTTTTTAAAATCAATAATGATGGAATCAATAATACAAGAAATAAATTTCTAAGAAGTTTAGTGATAGTAGCAATTTCAAGAACCTTATCATTATGGTATAAGTCACTATATACCATTGCTGCAGCTAATACCTGACTAGTATCATGGATCCCAACTCCTAAAAAGATACCCTTTGCAATATCTGATATGAAATACCACTCTATAAAAAAAGGATAAATAAGCACTGCTAGGCTACCCCAAATGATAACTATCAATATTGCTATACCAACATCATTATCTTTAGATTTTAAAACACTTGAGGTGGCCATTATTGCAGTTACACCACAAATTGACGTACCAATAGCGAGTAATTTTGATAGTTCTTTCTGAAGGGGCCATAACTTTGAAAGAACTAAATATGTCAATAATATCAATAAAAATACAATAATTATTATACTTATTGATTGAATACTAACATTGGCAAGTTGAGCAAAACTTATTTTTATTCCGAGTAATACTATAGCCAATTGGAGAATATTTTTCTTAATAAAGTCCCGTCCCTTTTGAACCCTCTCAGAAAATTGAAATAAATTAAAAAATAATATTCCTGAGATTAGACAAAGTAAGCTTATCGGTAAAGATGATAAATTTAAAATGTTACTCAAGGGTTGACTTAAAAAAATTGTAAAAAGATAAATTAGACTAATAACTGTAATTCCAATAATTTTACTACTAGTCATTATCTGTCAAACCAGCACCAGCTCCTGAAATTTTTTTTTCTTCTGTTTCTTCAACAAAAGTATCTAGTGATAGTTTATAAAGATAGTCCCAAGAACTTTGGGTATATTTACTTTTTCTATTTGTTGATACTGTTAGAGAAAAGTCTGTTAAATTCTTAGGAAAAAAATTTTCATTTATAAAATAAATTCCCCCAGGACTTATAGTAAAATTTAAATCTGTCGATTTTAAATGAAAATATAGTAGGTTTTTTTTTGCTGACTTGGATAAGAAAGGAACAATTAATAGAGGCTCATTTATATTTTTAAAATTATAAGTACGGTGTAATTCTTTATTATGGGATTGATCAAGAAAGAAAATTCCAAAATGTATGGGACAAAGATTTCTTGTATTAGATTGATCCACATCCAAAAGTTTATTAAGGTTATTAAGCCCTAAGTCAATGAGTCTCCTAAAACTCTCTAATCCTTGAAATTCTGATTGTTCTAGCATTCTGACTGCTTTTCCAGCTTCTTCAGAAACACCCCAGCTTAATCCTTCAGCACGTGATGATCTTTTAATTGTTGTTTCGATTTCATATAAAGAATGCATTAAGCTATCTTTTTATAAGACCAAGTATCATCAGATTTACTTATTTCTCTCATTAATGGAGCACCTTGATACATCGTAATTCTTACCCATCGATCAGAACGAGGGTCAAAGCGAGTTGCACCAAAAAATGAAAGTTTTAATCGAAGCATATCTACAGGTATTAAAGTTTTTGAAATAGTGTTATCTTGTATTTCAGAATAGGGAAGTTTCTCGCATATTAATACTCTTCTTAATATGTGACGGTATTCTTGGTTTTTTAACAAATAATACCCTAGGTCTTTCTCTAAGTTACATGATTTTAGATCGTCATAAAGTGCACTTACATCTCTCGCAATAGCCAAGGGTAGTTCTAAATCTGAACCCTCTTCAGTGAATCTATTTGACATCCGAGGTTCTTGTTTGTTTTTTGAGTAATACCAAAAATTTAAAATATTTTCTTTATCATCAAAATTAATATCTAGAAGCCAAGTATATTGATCCTCTATTAACTGACACACCTCTTTAATAGTTCTTGATGTGTCAATATCAAAGTACTCATCTTCGTTTATTGACATTTCAAAACTTAAAGGTTCCACTATATCAGGATAGACCTCCATCATTAACGAAATGATAAATTCACAGCATTCAGATTGAGTATTAGCTTCTGTCCATTCATATATAGAATTCCAAAAAAATTTATTTAAAGGAAATGTTGAGTAAAATTTTTGAAAAATACTTAAATCTTTTAAAAGTTGATTATTCTTTTTCTTTTGGAAATCACTTTCTGTTTTCCAAAATTTAATATTCTCCCGAATTATAGATAGATAAGATTGGAAAATATCTTTATCTTTTTGGCTTACTGAAGAAATTGAGCGAATTGCTTTTAATGCTTTTTCTTTTGCAATGATCCATTGATTTAATAAAGCTGGATGATTAACTATAAATGGAGCCATTCCCAATCCTGTAGAATTGCCAATACCTAAATTTCTAGCAATATCTTCTTTCAACTTCACCGCTTTATTTGGTGAACGAGAGTAAGCAACATGATTTACTACATCAAAAGTGAATTGTCTTGCAAGATACACAAGCATCATTTCTAACCTAAATGGACCCTTAAGTTCCTCTCGATTTTGAATTTTAATTCGGTCAGCTAATCCAAATTTTCCTGAACCATAAACAGCGGTAGTTCTATAAAGATAACCTACGTCATATAGGAGTTTAGTATTAGGTTGCTCTCCTTTAGATAGTTTATCTACTACATGTTCAAAGACACGAACTGATTTATTAGCTCGAGATAGACAAAGCTCTTTTTCACTTACTCTTCCTTGTTCTTGAAGAGGTACATTATCATTGAGTCTTTCAATATCCTCTTCAGTTGGAACTCCATCAAATAAAACAAATGAAGCATCCCACTTTGTGGCTATCACTCGATCAGATCTCTCGCTATCCTCGATATGATTAGAAAAACAAATGAGAGAGTATTGTTTTTGGCCGTTATTTACTACATAAACGATATGACCAAAACCTTGTTTGTCTAGAGTAAATTTTTCAGTTGTAAATTCCCAATTCTTGAACTCTCTGATGAAACTTCTAAGAAAAGAAAGTTTAGATTGATGAAAGGATCCTAGCCGATCTAATTTCATAACCAACTCTGGTTTTCTTAAATCAATTTGCATTAATCAAACTTTCTATAAAAATTGTACCAATTATTTCCTAAGATGTCGTGTGTCTCTTCTTCACTAAAGCCAACATCTCTTAAACCTTTGTGAAGATTTTCAAATCCTCTAGCATCCTCAAACCAGGATGGCTGAGGAGGAAAACCAGCATTATCTGGTGTCCCCTCACCAAAATCTTTTGTTTTCGTCCAGGTGCCATTTCTCATCCATTCGACTATACTGTCAGGGTGATGAATACAAAGATCTGAGCCAATACCTATTTGTTTAATAGATATTTTTTTTGTACTTTCTGCAATCATCTCACAAAATGATTTAAGAGTACATTGTGATGCATCTTTAAGATGATGTGGATATAGGGAGAAACCAATCATTCCTTTACTATCGTTCAATGCTTTCAGTATGTCATCTGATTTATTTCTAAGCCCCTTGTGCCAGAAAATAGGATTGGCATGACTTACAACAATTGGATGTTCCGAAATATCAATAGCCTCTAATGTCGAAAATTCTGCTGAGTGTGACATGTCAATTATCATATTTACTCGATTCATTTCTTTGATTACCTCTTTCCCCATTCTAGTAATGCCACTATCATGTTTCTCGTAACAACCTGTGGCAAGTAATGATTGGTTATTATAAGTCAGTTGCATAAATAGAACTCCTAATTCTTTTAAAGACTCAACGTAATCTATATTATCTTCGATAGGAGAGCAGTTCTGTAATCCATAAAAAATAGCAGTTTTATTTTCGAGTTTAGCTTTAACTATATCTCTCGAACTTTTCCCATGAAAGATTAAATCTTTATTTTTTTTAAAATATGTATTCCACTTTTTTATGTTAGTGAGAACTTCATCAAAATCCTCGTGATAACAAATAGTTGCGTGAACAGCATCCAATTTTGCTTGATGATTGATTTCAAATATTTTCCTTGACCAGTTACAATACTGAAGATTGTCAACTCGAAAATTCATTTGAAAATTATACTGGTCCAGAATTAATGTAGGAAGTCTTTACCTGCGAGTAAAATTCTCTAGCATATGTTCCTTGTTCGCGAGGACCAAAACTTGACGCTTTTCTTCCTCCAAAAGGTACATGATAATCTAAACCAGCAGTTGGTAAATTGATTGTCGCTACACCAGATTTAATATTTTGTTTAAAAAACTCAGCTTTTGCTAGAGATTGAGTAATGATCCCACTGGATAACCCAAATTCTGTTTCATTTGCTATTTCTAAAGCGTGATCTAAGTCTTTTGATGGAATAACACATGCAATGGGTCCAAACATTTCTTCCTGATTTATACGAGACTTGTTATCTCCGTCAATAAATAAGGTCGGTTCCATATAATATCCTGGTGTTCTCATGTTCATAGGGCTACCTCCAAAAGCTAATTTAGCCTCACCTTTACCTATATCGACATACTTTAAGTTTGAATCAAATTGAGATTGACTTGAAACAGGTCCCATTTTCGTTCCCTCATCTAAAGCGTGTCCCACCTTTAAATTTTTTATATTTTCCACCAAGCCATCTATAAATTCTTTATAAATATTTTCATGAACTATTAGTCTTGAAGAAGCTGTGCATTTTTGCCCTGTTCCACCATAAGCTCCATTTAAAGCACAAGTGATAGCAGTTTTTAAATCTGCATCATCCATTACAATCAAAGGATTTTTAGAGCCCATTTCCATTTGCATTTTTTTCATAGTTGATGATGCGTCTTTATAAAGTTGTCTTCCAGTCTGAACTGAACCAGTAAAACTTATGGCTGCTATTTCAGGGTGAACTGCAATTTTGTGACCAATATCACTTCCAGATCCTAAGACTAAATTAAAAAGACCTTTGGGAATATCTTGTTTGGAAATTATCTCAGTCAAAGCTACCGCGCTACCAATTGTTAAAGAAGCTGGTTTTAAAATTACAGCATTACCACACATCATTGCAGGGGCTGCTTTCCATGCAGGTATAGCTATTGGAAAATTCCAAGGTGATATAATTCCAACCACTCCAAGAGGTTCTCTAGATATTTCAACCTGAAAACCAGGCCTAGTCGATGGTATCTTTTCTCCATATAACCTTAAGCATTCCGAGCCATAATATTGAAATTGTTGACCTGCTCTTGCAACCTCACCAATCCCTTCAACCAATGGTTTACCCTCTTCTTGAGACAATAATTCTCCCAATTCCTCAGATTTTTGTATTAACTCGTCTCCAATTCGAATTAATATTTGTGATTTTTTTTCAATACCTACTTCTTCCCATTCCTTTTGTGCAATAATTGCTGATTCAACTGCTTGTTCAAATTGCTCACCAGTGGCTGAGGTATACTCAGATATTACATCAGCTGTATCTGAGGGATTAATATTTTTGATTGAACCAGTACCCTCGACCCAATGGCCAGCAATAAAGTTCGACTTTTTCATAAATTATCTTTTTAAGATCTCAGAGAGTTTTTTCGTAGATAAGAAACCAACATTATTTTTATCTTTATCTTGAATTACAAGATCTTCTGGTTTTTCAGAAATAACTTTATCGATAAATCTATCAATAAATTCATCTTGGTTAACGGGCATTGCTTTACTAATATCTTGTCCATTAAGCTTGTCCATTATATGTTTGGCTTTAATCACTCTAGCCCTATTAACATCTTCAACAAAGTCTTTAACATACTTAGTTTGTGGATTAAGTAATATCTCAGCAGGAATGCCTTCTTGATCCATTATGCCATCTTTTAGGATAGCGATACGATCACCAATCTTAAGAGCTTCATCAAGGTCATGCGTAATAAATACAACAGTTTTATGTAATTCATCTTGAAGTTCCAATAGAATATCTTGCATATCTTTTCGAATTAAAGGATCAAGAGCACTAAAAGCTTCATCCATTAAAAGTATGTCTCCATCGTTAGTTAAAGCTCTAGCTAATCCAACACGTTGTTGCATTCCTCCTGATAGGTGTTGAGGATATTTATCTTCATATCCAGACAAACCTACTCTTTCAATCCATCTAAGAGCCTTTTTCTTAGCTTCCTCTTCATTGATATTTTGGATGTGTAATCCAAAAATAGTATTCTGTAAAACGGTTTTATGAGGTAGTAAAGCAAATCTTTGAAAAACCATAGCAGTTTTACTTCTTCTAAAATTTCTTAGTTCTTCTTCATTCATTTTTAAAACTTCTGCGCCATCAATGGTCACGCTTCCATCAGTGGGCTCAATTAAACGATTTATGTGACGAATTAAAGTAGACTTACCAGAGCCAGATAAACCCATTACTACTTGAATTGATTTTTCCTCTATGTCTAAGTTGATATCTTTAAGACCTAAAACATGATTATGTTTTTCTAAAAGCTCATCCTTACCAACTCCATTTTTGACATGTTCCATAGCCGATGTTGGGTTTTTACCAAAAATTTTATATAGGTTTTTAATTTTAATCTTTGCCTCAGGCATTAGATAAGTTTTCCAGAGCGATGCTTTTGAATACGCTTTCCATATGATTGAGAGACTCGATCGAAAACAATTGCAACGATTACAATTGCCAACCCATATAATACTCCTTTAGTAAAGTATTGATTATAAATTGATTGTAGCACAGGTTGACCTAGTCCTTTGACGCCAATCATCGAAGCAATTATAACCATAGCAAGTGCCATCATAATCGTTTGATTAATTCCTGCAAAAATAGTTGGTAAGGCTAAAGGAAGCTGAACTTCAAATAATTTTTGCCTTTTTGTTGCTCCAAAAGCATCAGCTGCTTCAAGTGCTTCTTGATCTACTTCTCTTATTCCAAGGTTAGTTAGTCTTATGAGAGGAGGTATAGCATAGATAACAACAGATATAAGGCCGGGTATTTTTCCAATGCCCATTAACATAACAATAGGAATAAGGTAAACAAATGGGGGCATTGTTTGCATAACGTCTAATATTGGAGTGACTATTTTTTCAGTGCGATCAGAACGAGACATTGCGATACCTGTTGGAAGACCAATTACTACAGCCATAATCACAGATGTGAGAATAATAGCTATTGTGCTCATAGTTTCCTCCCACATTTGGAAGTAACCAATAAATACAAAAGCTAGAAAAGTAGAAACACATAATTTTATACTTCTACTTCCCCAATAGGTGAGAGCCATTAAGACAATCATGAAAATGGGCCATGGTGTGGCAATTAATAAATCTTCAAAAAAAACTAATAGCTTTAATAATGGGTTGAAAATAGCATCAATTGTATCTCCCCATTCTCTTGCAAAATCTTTATATCCAGCATCAATTGCCTTTTTCATACCACGATAAGTGGCTTTAGGCATTTCAGGAAACTCAGTGAAAAAATTAGACATTATTTAATTAAAAGGTATTCGTTATTAAAAAAACCCCCCTTAAATAATTAAGGGGGGCTAAATTTAAATGATTTACATCATTCCTAGTTCTTTTTTAATAGCTATTCTAGCATCTGCAGAAGTCCAGTTCTTCCAAACATCTTCATTTTCTAGTAAGAAGTGTTCAGCAGCTTCTGAAGCTTCAGCTTGTTCGCCATCTTTCCATGCTAACATTTGTGATAATAATGTATTTGGAAAACTTCTCTTTTCAAGATAGTTCATTACCACATAATTATCGAGCATGTCTGAACCAACATAGGTTTCAACAGTAGATGCTGGATATCTATTTTTACCTGGAGCTGCTACTTCTAAGTCATTGATTTCTGAAATCCAAGTTTCAGCGTTATGGTCTACACCTTCATCCAACTTAGTCATGTCATACTTACCAAGGATCGCTGTTGGGCCCCAATAGTAACCCATCCAACCTTCACCTTTGTTATATGCTTCACCCATAGCACCTGCGAGGGCACCACCTGAACCTGGATCAATAAATTCAAAACCAGCATCAGCCATACCATAAGCTTTAAACATTTGTGTAGTGGTGATCTGACAGTTCCATCCAGCAGGGCATCCGTAGAAGCCAGCTTTACTTGAATCTTCAGGATGTGGGAAAAGATCTGGTCTTGCAAGAGCGTCTTCAATGGTTACTAAACCCTCTGCTTCAGCAAGATAAGTAGGTACCCAAAGTCCCTCTTCTCCACCATTTTGAAATACTTTACCAACGTTTTTAATTAAACCCTCAGCTTCTGCTGGATCTAAAACTTGTTTAAGGTTTTGAGACCACAGTTCAGGAGCGATTGATGGCTCACCTTTCTCAATAAGAGATGTAGATGTAGGCATTGTATCACCAGGAATTAATTCAACAGCACATCCATAGCCATACTCGAGTATGGTCGCATCGATGTGAGCAATAACCTGAGCAGAAGCCCAGTTCATCTCTGCAATTGTTACATCACCACAACTTGCCTTAGCACTACTAGAGATAGAAGTTATCCCTAATGCAAGGAAAATAGTAGTAAATATACGAAATATTGACATATTTCCTCCTTTTTAGATATATCTATAAGACAGTTAAACATTTAGTGCCATATCTTGCAAATTATTTATAATGTTTATTTGTCGTACTTTGTTTAATTAACTTGATTATAAATAATAAACCTATCTAATTTTTCAAATGCCTTATTTAAATAAATCTCAAGCCCAAAGCCTCGCCTCTAAAAAGCTAATAAAATCAGGATGTATAATGGAAAATAGCTTAGGTATTATTGATGGAATACTTGACGCAGAGTTCAGTGGAATAAAAAGTCATGGTTTTCACTATTTACCCATATATTGCAACCATTTAAGAATAGGTAAGATTAACGGCAATGCCTCACCAAAACTGGAGCAAATTTCTAGCTCGTCAATCAAGGTAAATGCAGATAATGGTTTTGCTCACACTGCTATTAATATGGGACTTAAGTTTTTATGTGAAATGAGTAAAAATGAGGGTATATCATGTATGTCTGTTAACAATTCATATAATTGCGGAGTTCTTGGCTTTCATACCAAAAGAATTGCAGAGAAAAATTTAATTGGAATAGGTTTCACTAATGCACCAGCTTCAATTGCTCCTATTGGAAGCACTAAGCCAGTGATAGGAACTAATCCTTATTCAATAGCCGCTCCTCAAAATGGAGAGGTTTTAATTATTATTGATCAATCAGCCAGTGTGGTTGCAAAAAGTGAAATTTCTGTAAGAGCAAAACTAGATGAACCAATTCCTGAGGGATGGGCATTCGATAAAGATGGTAATGTTACAACAAACGCTAAAGATGCTCTTAAAGGGACTATGGCTCCCACAGGAGGATATAAAGGTTTTGGTGCGGGTTTAATGGTTGAAATATTAGCTTCATGTGTTGCAGGAGGAAATTTAGGGACAAGAGCCTCTTCATTTGCAGGTGAGGATGGAGGTCCTCCATCCACAGGTCAATTTTTTATAGCTATTAATCCAAAAAAATTTAATTCAGATTATGATTCATATTTAGAAGAACTTGTTAATTCTATCAAAACTCAAGAGGAATCAAGGCTTCCTGGCTCAAAACGTTTGAGTAAATTTAATGAAAATGTTAATAAGGACATTTTCATATCTGATGAACTCATGAGTAGGATTGAATTAATTTGAATTAAATTATTTTATTTTTTAGTCACAGCGTATGGTTTAAATGAAGAGTCTGTTTTTTTGTTACCTGAATTAATATTTTTAGCAGGGACGCCAACCATTATTCCACCTTTAGGTACGTCTTTTGTAACAACTGCATTTGAGCCAATTCGTGCACAACTCTTTATTAAAACAGGACCTAATATCTGTGCACCAGATCCTACGATGACATCATCTTCAAGAGTAGGGTGTCTTTTTAAACCAACTTGTTCTGAAGCTTTGATAGCAGGTGATATTCCACCCAATGTCACACCGTGATAAATAGTGACATTATTTCCAATTTCAGCAGTCTCTCCAATTACAACACCCATTCCATGATCTATAAAAAAATTCTTCCCTATTTTTGCAGCAGGATGAATTTCTATTCCAGTTAAAAATCTTGATAATTGAGAAATCATTCTTCCCAAAATTTTTAAATTAAGCCCCCAAATGAAATTTGCTATTCTGTGAAAAAACAACGCTTTAACCCCAGGGTAAGTTAAAATTACGAGCAATAACGAAGTTGCAGCAGGATCTCTTGCTTTAATAGACTCGATATATTTTTTTAAATTTTCATACATAATATTTTATTATAGAAATAAGGCTTATCCTATCAAGATCAAGTCTATAATTAATTATTCGTGTAAATGAACAAAATTAATTGTTAAATTGATAGGCGAATGTTTACAATAGAAAAACCGAAAGAAATTCATCTTAAGAGCTGGAAAGAAATTATAAATGAAAGTGCTTCATCAAATTCCTTTCAATTTGAAGAGGTAAATTTCAACCTATTTTGGTCGAATATATTTCAAGATGATTATTTCGCATTTGCGGCAAAAAATGGAGACAAATTTATGGGTATTGTTGTTGCAAAAATTAATGAGACTTATTTTGAGAAGAATATTTTATTAGACGTACTTTACGTTATGCCAGATTTTAGAAAAATTGGTGTTGCAAGATCATTAATGAACAAACTAGAGGAAATAGCTAAAGATCAAAAACTCGACCTTATAATAAATGGTGTAGAAAAAAGTAATTTACTTGCTCAGAAGCTTTTTAAAAATTATACAATTGTTAATAGAACAAGATATTTCAAAAAAGCCTAATTGATTTTGATTATTTAATATTATATTTAATTATTATGGTTGATCCTAATAAGAATGGCGAAAACTATGACAAGAAAAATAGGTGGGTATGGATAATTATTATTCTAATTACTTTGAGCTCTGTTTACGTGATGTCAAAGATATTTATTCAGACACCTTGGCAGTATCTGCAGTAGCTTTAAGTCTTCTTTCAAATTCTCTGAGTCTTTTATATACACTCGCTAACTCAATAATCGTTGGCCAGGACTTTAATAAATATTGCATAGATCCCTCAACCCTTCCAAAAGCACGAATAATTTGTTGCATAACACCAAGAGTGATAATTCCAGCTACAATAGCAGGTGCTAAAAATACATAAGCACTTAAAACATTAGCTTGTAGATATGCTATTCTCCCAATATTGAAATACAAGTATCTTATATATGATAAAAAATGAATTTTTCTTACGTCATCAAATAGTTCTTCTATCGTCTTAGGGCGAACGGTTTCATCATCCTCAGCAATGACTAAGACTTTACGATAAGCCGCTTCTTGTTTTTGTAAATCATATTCTACACCTACAAGGCGTAGAATTATCCCAAGAAGAATTAAAAAAACTGTTCCACCAACTGACCAAATTAAAGCACCAACAACTAAACCATACTCCCAATCTCCAAAAAAGAATATTGGAATCCCAGCGCTTAAACCTAATAAAATTGGTAAAAATTGAACAATTATCATAACAGACTCGATTAAACTTGTTCCTAATCCCTCCATAATTCTACCAAACTTAATGGTGTCTTCTTGCACTCTCTGAGCAGCGCCTTCAATAGTGCGCGCGTAGTTATAAACGCTGTGGTACCACTCAACCATTGCAGTTCTCCACCTAAATAGAAAATGTGCAGTAAAAAAACTTACCAAAACGGCAATTGCAACATATATTCCGGCAAGCGTTATAAAAGAAAGTAAGCCTGCCCAGTATTCTTCAATCGTAATTGAATTCGGTTCGGCAAGAGCTTTTTGAATCATGTCATAAAAAGTACCAAACCACTCATTGATCCTGACATCAATTTCTACTTGAACCCAAAGACTACCCAATATAGCTGCTGAGCCAGCCCACGCCCATAAAAACCATTTTCTTGAGTTAAAAAATCTAAACATTATTTCAATCAACAATATGCGAAAAATTATAGTTTTTGAAGACTTAAAAGTGCTTCAATACGCTTAATTTATTTAAATCCTCCTATGCCTATATAATGTGGTAATGCCAAGCATTAAGGATATTAAAAAGATTAGGCTTAATGATGAATATATATCTTTTGGTCCAGAGTCTATAGTAAGCGAAATAGCAGATAGTATGGATATAAAAAATATAGGTGCCGTTCCTATACTGAATGAACAAAAAACATTACTTGGTGTTGTTTCAGAAAGAGACATAGTCAGAAAATGTGTCAAAGACGGTAGAGATCCAGATTTGGTCACAGCATCAGATATTATGACATCAGAAATTATAACTGTAGACTTAAAAACC
This sequence comes from uncultured Alphaproteobacteria bacterium, assembly GCA_902617485.1. Lineage (GTDB taxonomy): Bacteria > Pseudomonadota > Alphaproteobacteria > HIMB59 > HIMB59 > HIMB59. Next base: position 23,957 of record CACMXD010000003.1, read on the forward strand.
TCATCAGAAATTGCAATAAAAATTATGGGGGAAAATAACATAAGACACCTACCAGTTGTAGATGATCAAAAAAAATTAATAAATTTTATTTCTCATAGAGACCTTATAAGCTCTGTTAGAGATAGCACAAAACTAAATATAATTTTAATTACATTTATATGTATGATTATTCCAATCTTATTTCTTGTTAAATCATTTGGCTGGGTATGAAAACTAAAGGTATTATTCTTGCTGCTGGTAAGGGTACAAGATTAATGCCCGCAACAATACCTTCATCAAAACCTTTATTACCTCTTTATGATAAACCCATGATTTATTACCCAATTGAAACTTTAGTAAGATTAGGAATTAACGATATATTATTTATTGTCAAAAAAGACGACCTTTCAATATTCAAAAAAACATTTGGAACAGGTGCAGAGGTTGGTCTAAATTTTTCTTATGAAATCCAAAAAATTCAAAGGGGGATTGCAGATGCATACTTTATTGCTGAAAAATATTTAGATGGCAGCCCATCAGTTTTAGCTTTAAGTGATAATATTTTTCTTGGAAAAAATTATCTTGATTATGCAAATTCTGCTCTTCTGAAGATGCAAGAGAACGGTGGATGTGTATTTGGATTGCCAGTTCCAGATCCAGAAAAATTTGGTGTTATTGAATTAGATAACAATAAAAACATTGTTGATATTGAGGAAAAACCTGCAAAGCCAAAAAGTAATTTGATCATTCCTGGTTTATATTTTTTTGACTCTGAAGCTTCAAAATTTGCAAAAACTCTCAAACCATCAAACAGAGGCGAATTAGAAATAACTGATTTAATTAAAATATATTTATCAGAAAAAAAACTTGCTTTAGAAATTTTAGATGAGTCAATTGTTTGGCACGATACTGGAAATGCAAATGCTCTACTAGAGGCAGCACATAAAGTAAAATTATATGAGCAAAATAATGATGTAAAAATTGGCTCTTATGAAATAGCCTCGTACGAACAAGGATTTATAAACAAAAGCAATCTAAATGATATTGCAGAAAAATTAATTAAATCTGATTACGGACAATATATTAAAGAATATCTAACTCGAAATTAACCTTAATTCCATTTTGCAGATTCATTATTTAAAAATGTTATAACTTTCTGTTTAAACTGAATTTTTTCATCTTCATCTTTAATCATTTTATCTAGGTCGGTCTCTAAACTAGAGAGAATTTTATTTTTAGAATTCCATTTAGATTTATCATCATCATTAAAACGCTCTTTAATTTCAAATTCATAATTTCTTTTGTCATTTTCAGGCAGAGTGTGGGGGGCTATTTCATATAAAATTCGCACAGCTATTTCTTTATATCGGTCATCTTTGAATTGTTTTGCAATTTCATATTTCTTATCGTTCGGTGCGATATGAAAATCAATCATTAATTTTTTATCTTGATGCGATGGGAAACTCTCAAATATTCTATCCTCAACATTAAATGGTTCAGGCCATTCTTTTTGATTTGAGAGGTGAAGTTTAATTAGACGAGAGCAAAATCCCTCATTTTTTTTAATAAAATTTGCTCTTTTTCTAAGTTCATCTACTCCTATTTCTGCATATTTATTATCTTTGAATGAATAACTTTCATTTAAAAGTGTTTTTGACTTTGACCCATCAAAAACTTCACAAATTCTTTTAGCCCCATCATTCATTTTCTTAATTAAATCTTTATCTTCTAATTCTATGATTTTAACAGGATCAAAAAGCAAATTATAAACTAAATAGTGATGATTTCTTGACGGAATGCCTCCAATTAAAGTTTGAGCTTTGATTGTGGGTCTTCTTCCCCAAAAGGTCGTGTTTGTAAAAACTAAATTATCTAGCATGAATCTCTTAGGAGTGTCTCTATGTCGAAATTCATATGCAGAGTTCCAAATCTTTGGACACCTTATATTTAATATCTTATTAAGTTCCAATGTAATTAAGCTATCAAAAACAGCATCATGAGGACCTGCATCATAATTTATTGATATATTATTTAGTTTAGAAATTTCATCTAATTTAAGTATTGGATACCCTTGATCATCAGTATTAAATTTAATATGTTCAGGGCTATAAACTGAAACTAATCTTAATATATCAAAAATATCCATACGTACATTATTGTTAGTCACAGTCATATAAATTTCAGGTAATAAGTTTTGATAAAGTGCCTGTCGTAAAAAGGGTTCATCAAAATTTATATTATTGAAACCTACAAAAATGGCTGATGAGGATGACCATTGTTGAAATGTTTCATACAATTGAGCACTAGCTTCATAATAACTTGGGTAATTATTTTGTATTAAACTAGTTGGATCTACCCCAGTTGTTATTAAAGCACCTGGCTCGAACCATTTTCCCTCTCTTAACTTACTATGTATTTCTAATTTGTCTTTAACTTCAAATTTATTATTAGTTAACACAGCACCAACTTGTGTTATTTGATTAAATTTATCATTACGACCTGTTGTTTCGAGATCCCAGAAAATATAATGATCACTCATATTAAAAAATTATATCAATTAAATATTATAATAAAGTTTAAGTTTAATTTGTAATTTTGAGAGATTATAAAAACTAGCCCCGGAGGAATAAGTAAGGATAGGAATAAGGATGGAGCTAGTTTTTGAACAATGTTTTATACTAATTTTTTTTCTAAAGTCAAATTGCAGATAATAGAACTTTGTTGTGCAAAATTTGCACAGCTAAATGTATTGAATTTATTGATTTTTAAATAATTTTTTAATTTTCTTGTAATAAATAAGTGAACATTTGGCATCACAAAAAAATACTTTTTTTGGGATATCATAAAACTTAGGATCAGCCCAATATAAAGGCTCCCCAATCTTTTTTTTACATACTTCACAACTATGATTCATTTGATCATCCTAAAAATTTAACTCTACTATTCTACTTTCTTCTATCGGCTCAGGGTCGAAGTATGGAACTGACCCATATAGTCTGTTATCTAAACCCAATATTTCATCATAATATCTCATCATAATCTTATTAGGGCTGGCGTGTGGTGCGATTTCTTTTAAGTTTTCAATTATAAGCTCAATATTTTCAGGAGAGTATTTTGCCGCTATGCCTAAACTTGTTGCAGTAGATCGACTTATACCCATATGACAATGGACTAAAATAGGTTTAGTTTTATCCCAATCATCTGTGAAATCTAATAATTCTTGAGTATGATGTTTTTCAGGTAATATAAATCCCTCTCTTGGCTCAGAAATATCATCAATTAACATTTTCAAGTGTCTATTTTTATCCATACCTGATGGGGTTTCAGGCTCAAAATTTTTATTAATAATGGTAAGCATTTTATCTGGGCTAAATTTATCAACACACTCTTGGATATCTGCTAATCCACAAATAATTATTTTTTTTTGCATAAGAACTTCAATTAATATATAGCTTAAACAATCGTTAAGAAAGAATATTTATTTTCATGGTATCTCAATTAGATAGTCTTAAAAAATTTTCATCAGTTGTTGCAGACACGGGAGATATTGACAGTATTCAAAAATTTAACCCAGATGACTGTACTACCAATCCATCTTTAATATTTAAAGCTGTTCAATCAAACAAATACAAAAAACTAGTTGATGAAGTAATAAGTAATTCAAAAAGTAGAAAATTTTCTCAAACTGACGATCAAGTTAATTATATTGCTGATCAACTGACTATTGCTTTTGGTATAGAATTAACCAAAATTGTGCCAGGATATGTTTCTACCGAGGTCGACTCTGATTTATCATTTAATACTGAAGCTACTGTTGAAAAGGCAAAACAAATAATCAATAGCTATGAGCAATCAGGTGTCCCCAAGAATAGAATATTAATTAAAATTGCAGGTACATGGGAAGGAATACAAGCAGTAAAAAAATTAGAGGCAGAGGGAATATCTTGTAATTGCACACTAATTTTTTCTTTAACACAGGCAATAGCTTGTGCTGAAGCAGGAGCATTTTTAATTTCACCATTTGTGGGAAGGATACTTGATTGGTTTAAATCAAATACACAAAAAGATTATGACTCGTCAAATGATCCAGGTGTTGAGAGTGTAGAGAAGATCTTTAATTATTTTAAAAAATTTAATTATAACACTATTGTTATGGCAGCATCATTTAGAAATAAAGATGAAATAATTAATTTAGCTGGATGCGATAAATTAACAATCAGCCCAACTCTTTTAGAAGAGTTAAGCCAAAATGAAGATGAAATTAAACTTAAATTGTCAAAAGAAAACTCATCTTCATTGGATATTGAGAGAATTAATGTGAATGAGAGCTCATTTCGTTGGCATTTAAATGAAAATCAGATGGCATCTTTTAAACTAGCTGAGGGTATTAGATTATTTAATAAGGATTTATTGAAGCTAAAAGAATTGATTAGAGGCCAATTATAATTATTGCACAAACCACTCCAAAATTATAAATAATTAATATGGAAAATAAAAATATAACAATTTTAAGTCAGTACGCACAAAGTAATTTATCAAAGATAGTATTTTCTCTTTTAGGAATTATTCTCTTATCAGTTTCTAGTAAAATAAGTATTCCCTTCTATCCTGTGCCAATGACACTACAAACATTTGTTGTATATTTTATTGCTGCCTCAATGGGTATGGTTGGATTTTATGCAACTGTATCATACGTTATTCTGGGACTTATTGGCCTTCCCATCTTTGCTGCAGGTGGAGGTTTTGGTTATGTAATGTCCCCAACATTTGGATTTCTTTATGGAATGATTTTAGCTTCTTTTGCAATAGCATATTTTTCAAAAAATCTTTTTAATAAAAATTTAATAAAAATCATTTTATCTATTTTTATAGGAGCATTAATTATTTTTATTTGTGGTATTGCCCACTTATCTAGCTTCATAGGATTAGAGAAATCTATAAATGCAGGTTTATACCCATTTATTTACAGTGAGCTTTTAAAGATAGCACTTGCTATTTCTTTAACATACTTGCTAATTAAAAAAAATTAATCTGGTATAAAGTTTAAAGCTATACCGTTATTACAGTATCTTAAACCCGTAGGTTCTGGACCGTCTTTGAAGACATGTCCGTGATGCCCACCACATTTAGCGCAGTGATATTCTTTTCTTGGAAACACCAATTTAAAATCTGTTTTAAAACCTAAAGCATTAGGAAGATAATCGAAAAATGAGGGCCAGCCAGTTCCACTATCATATTTCATATCTGATGAAAATAGTGGCAACTCACACCCTGCACAATGATATGTACCTTTTCTCTTTTCATTATTAAGCACACTAATACCAGGTCTTTCAGTTCCATGTTGTCTTAAGACATAATACTCTTCATCTGATAATCTTAATTTCCATTCCTCATCTGTTAGAATTAATTTTTCCATAGCAAGAATGGGTTTATAACTAATAAAACATCCTCCAACAAGTATTGATATAAAACTTCTTCTGTTCAAAACAACCATTAAATATCAGGGATAAATTATAATAATTGGAAATACTATTTCTTTTTAGCTCTTCTTTTTGCTCTTCTTTTTCTAGAGCCAACTTTTCGTCTTCCTCTATGTTTTTTAGGATAACCCATGTCGGCGTATAATAGATATTTAACCTCAAAAATAAACATATTTTTTTGATGCGATTCATATATTTTAAGCAAATGAGAAAAATTCTATTAGTTTTTGTTGCCGGATTAATTCTGTCAGTAGGAAACGGATTTAGAATGTCCCTGGGGATTTACGTCCCAGATCTTTTAAGCTCTACAGTTTTTAGTGCGTCTATAATAGGTCTAACATATGGTCTTTTTAATATACTTTGGGGGGCTATGTCACCTATTGCAGGAGCATTTGCTGAACAAAAAGGTTATGTGAAAACTCTATGTTTCGGGTTCTTTGGTGTATCTCTTAGTTTCTACGTTGCTTCTTCAGCGATACACCCTTTGCATTTTTTATTTGGTATTGGCATAATTGGAGGCATATCAGCTGGTGTCATTTCTGTACCAGTTATAATTGGTGGAGTCTCAAAATATTTCGATGATGATAAAACACAAAGCACAGTTACAGGAATACTTATGTCTCTTGCTGCAACAGGAATGTTTATATTTACGCCTATTAATCAATTTTTAGTCACAACTTTTAAATGGAGCTTTTCTTTTCAAATTACATCTATGTTTTTTCTTTTCATCATTCCTCTTTCTCTAATATTCCTACTACCTAAACCCCAAAAAAAAAATAAGAAAGTATATACAAAAAGAAAAATATCAGATGTTTTAAAAATTGCTTTTAAAGACAAAAGTTATAATTATTTAATTTTAGGATTTTTTGTTTGTGGTTTACACGTAGCTTTGATTTCAAATTACCTTCCAGTTTTTGCAAAAATTAAAGGTTTAGAAACAACAATAGCTGCAACAGGACTTACTTTAATTGGTTTATTTAATATGATGGGTACTTTAATCTCAGGAAAAGTTTCAGGTATAATTAAAAAAAAGTATGTATTGTCATTTATTTATTTCGTAAGAAGTATAGTAATTTTTTTATTATTAATTTTGCCTACTAACAATTTTACAATTATAGCCTTTAGTTGTTGTATTGGTCTTTTGTGGTTATCTACTGTCCCACCAACTTCAGGAATTGTATCAAATAGATTTGGCACAAGATACCTCTCGACTTTATTTGGAATTGTGATGGTTTCCCATCAAGCAGGCGCATTTCTGGGCTCTTTTATGGGCGGTTTAGTTATAGATATTTATGGATCACTTGATATTGCATGGATAATGGCAATCGTAATTTCTTTATTTTCTGCAGTCATTCACTTCCCAATTATAGAGAAAGAAAAGTCCGAAGAAGTTTTTGCCTAATCTTAAGATTAATCCTTTTATTATCTTAGTTATTGGCGCGGTAAGTATTGCTTTTTCTCCTATATTTGTTCGATTATCAGAGGTTGATGCTATAATGACAGCTTTTTTTAGAGTATTTGTAAGTCTTCCTTTTTTTTTATTGTTTGGGTCACTAAAAATTATTGAAAAAGTAAATTTACCAGTTTTAAAAAATAAATTTTTAATCATTTTTATTTCAGGTATCTTTTTTTCATTAGATTTAATTTGTTGGCATTGGTCTATCAAACTCACTACAGTTTCTAAGGCAACATTTTTATCTAATTTAGCACCTATTGTAGTAATTTTATTTTCTTTAATATTTCTAAAAGAAAAATTTTCTAAGTTTTTTTTTATTGCCATATTTATTTCGATGAGCGGAATGACCATGTTATTAGGTGAAAGTTTTCAATTTTATAAATCACAATTTTTAGGAGATCTTTTAGGTGTTCTTACAGCAATTTGGTATGGTTTTTATATTCTTACTATTAGCCAATTAAGAAAAGATTTAAATTCTAGCACGATTATGTTTTTTTCAGGATGTGTAAGTTCAATTATTTTACTTTTAGTCGCGATATTTTTTGAACAAAGTTTAGTGCCAAAATCTTTTTACGCGATAGCAATTCTATTTTTATTAGGTTTTGTATGCCAATTCATTGGACAATCTTTTATAGCTTACTCTCTAGCATTTTTGTCTGCTTCCTTATCATCTTTGAGTCTTTTGATACAACCTATTGCTGCGACCTTATTGGCGTATTTTTTTTTCCAAGAAAAATTGACTTTAATCCAATTTTTTGGAAGTGCATTAATTCTGATAGGTATTTATATTGCTAAAACAAAATATGAAAATTAAACAAACAAAAGTTGTAGCAGGTTTAATACTTCAAAATGATAAACTTTTAATATGTCAAAGACCAAACTTTAAGGATCATCCATTAAAATGGGAATTTCCTGGAGGTAAAATCAAAAATGATGAGACTAATGAAGAGGCTTTAATTAGAGAAATAAATGAAGAGTTATCAATAAATATAATTAATTATGAGGATCTGATCAGCTATAATTTTAATTATAAAGATTTGAATAAAACGGTATTCATAAATTTTTATTTAATTAATACTTTTAGTGGTAAGGTTTTAAATAATTTTCATAAAGAACTAAAATGGATTGAAATTAAGGATATTCGTGAATATGATTTTTTGGAGGGAGATCTTAAAATAATTGAATATATAAGTAGTAATGACTTTAAATATTAAAGATAAACCAAAAGATGGGTTTGAAAGAGTAGTCTACGCAGAGGAAGATAAATTTAATTTCTGCTCAGTGATAGCTATTCATAATACTAAAAGAGGCCCTGCTTTGGGTGGATGTAGATATTTCAATTATAAGGATTTAAATAAGCAAGAAGAAGATGTTTTAAAATTAGCTGAAGCAATGACATATAAGAATTCTTTGGCTGAACTTCCTTTTGGTGGGGGGAAGGCTACTATTCACTCCAAAATAAATAAAAAAGATGCATATAGTCTGTTTGGAGAGGTTTTAAACAAACTTAATGGTACTTATATAACAGCCGGAGATATGGGAACAGTTGATGAGGACTTAAAAGGATTTAGAGAATATTCAAATCATGTTTGTAACCCAATAGGTTCTGACTCTGGATTAGGAACAGCATTAGGTGTTTATTACTCAATGTTAGGATGTGTTGAATTCAAATATGGAAAAGAGTCATTAAAAAATAAAAATATATTTATTAAGGGATATGGAAAAACTGGATCCAGAATTGCTTCATTGTGTAAAAAAGATGGAGCAAATATTGAAATTTCTGACTTAGATCATAAAAAAGATTTGATTGAAAGAGATGGATATAAATTTTGTAATCAGCTTCAGGATACCTCCTTTGAAAAAATTGACATCTACTCTCCTTGCGCAGGAGGTGGTGATTTAAATAGAGAGTTTTTGAGCTTTTCTAGAAATAAAATATCAATAATTTCTGGAGCAGCAAATAATCAACTGGCTAATAAAGATATAGAAAAAGAATTAAATAACGAGGGTATATTGTATTGTCCAGATTATTGTGCCAATGCTGGTGGTGTAATTATTTTAGGTTCTAGACTAAGCATTAAGGAAAATCTTGAACCAAATGATAAAGTTGTAGATGACCTTTTGAGAAAAATAAAATCACGTACAAAATTTATCTTGGAAAAATCGCAAAAAGATTTGAATTTAGCATCCAATATTGCAAGTGAAATGGCTTTAGATGGATTGAAATAAAATGAATTTTTTTCAAGCTTATATTCACCCTCAACAAAAAGAAAGGTTGCTATTTTTAGGATACTGGATTGGGTCACTTATTATTTGGTCTTTCGTAATGAATGTAAGCTTAGTGATTGTTATCGTATTTTCAATAATTGGCAATTATGTTGTTGTTAGACCATTAGCAAAATTATTTTTTTTTCTTAAAAACTTTGTAAATAAGAAGTTTTTCAACAATTTTGATATATTTGAAGCTTATTATGCAGGTTTTGAACTTGGAAGAATAACTAGAATTTTTTTAAAATTATCTCTTTTTATTATTACTATGATTATTTCAAAAATTTTTATGGAAGCTTATTTATCTTTTATAAATTAAATTCATCGTAACAAACAATAACCCTAGATATAAAAGTTATTAAACATAAAACCCCAAAAATAATAGATATTAAAATAAAAAAATTCGGTAATAAGAGACACAAAACCATGAAAATTATTGTTTCTGTACCTTCAACTAATCCTGAAGTGTAATGAAAACTTTTTGGTAACCCTTTAACAGCATCACTTGTTTCTGAAATTTTATCTAATTTTGTTTGAATTGCCGCTTTTGCAAGAAATGTTGTACCCGTACCTATATATAAGAATAATAAAACCATTGATAAGTGTGTGTAACTACTATTGCTAAATCCAAAAGCTAAAACAAAACCGGAATAAATTGTGAAGTCACTGACAATATCTAAATATCCACCTAAAGGAGTTGGGGTTGTAAGTCTAGCCATTGTTCCATCTAAGCCATCACAAAACCTGTTTAAAATTAACAGCGCTAGTGCAGCAATATAGAACTGAAAAAAAATTAAAATACACATAAAAAAACCTAATATGAAACCTAATATTGTCATTTGATTAGGTTTTAAAAATTTTAAAAAAAGTTTAGATATTATGATTAATGGCTTTTGGGTAAAATTTTGAATTTGGCGATCAAACATCTGTGTTATTGTCTGTTTAGTATAATGTTAATATAATTTCATGGTTCAAGATATTCCTTTAATTATAGCTTTTTTAGCAGGTATTCTCAGTTTTCTTTCGCCTTGTGTTCTGCCCATAGTTCCAGGATTTATATCATATATCGTCGGCAAATCTTTTGCAGATTTACAAAATTCATCAGCAGTGAACACCTTAAAGTTATTACCTCATATTCTATTATTTACTCTTGGATTTTCTTTTGTCTTTATAATCATGGGTGCTTCTATTGATTTTTTGAGCGACATTTTTTTTGATTTTAAAAGGCAACTAAATTTCATATCGGGAATATTAATTGTTATTTTGGGACTATACTTTATTGGAATAATTAAAATTCCTTTTTTAGATTTTGAGCGTAAATTCCACTTACATGGTTTTCAAAATAATCATTTTTTTCCCTTTATAATTGGAGTTGCTTTTGCTTTTGGCTGGAGTCCATGCATTGGACCAATTTTAGGATCAGTATTAGCTGTTGCCATAAAGGATAGTGTTAACGGAATTATATTGTTGTCTTTTTACTCAATTGGTTTAGCAGTTCCTTTTATAATTGTTGGATTAATGATGAGTAAAATATTAATCATGACTAGTTTTTTAAATAAATACATTCGTTATTTTCAATTCATTACTGGTATTATTTTACTTGTAACAGGTATTTTAATATTTAATGGTTCTATTCAATCCTTAGGATTTCAACTAAATTCAATTTTACCATCATTAGAAATGCTACTTATATAGTGAAGTTATCAAAAAAATTATCGATTTTATTTCTATTTATATTTTTTTTAATTTTATGGTTAACATATTTCTTAAATAAAGACTTTTTTCAACTTGATACTTTTTTCTCTAATTTGGTTTTGATTCAAAACTTTATATCTCATAATTTCTTATTATCAATATTTACATTTTTAACCTTATATAGCTTCTTAATATTATGTAACTTTCCATTTGCTTCCTTATTGTCAATGATAAATGGTTTCCTATTTGGAACATGGGTAGGTAGTGCAATATCTATATTTGGAGGTACTCTTGGGGCATTTGGAATATTCATAATAGCAAAATTTTTTTTTTTAGATTTTATAAAAGGTAAATTTTCTACTAGATATTCAAATATAAAGCATCGCTTTAATAATAATGATTTAGAATTAATGATATTAATTCGTATTATACCTGGAACTCCTTTTTTCCTTCAAAATTTAATTTTAGCTGGTCTTGGAGCTGAAAATAAAAAGTTTATTTATACTACTCTTATAGGACTAGCTCCATGGTCCTTTATTTTTGGAAGTGTAGGTCAAGGATTAGAAGAGATATTTATAAATAAAACTAAATTAACCTTTTCAATTATTGCTCAGCCTCAATATCTTTTACCAATCGCAGTGATAGTATTATTAATTATTTTAATAATTTTCTTAAAAAAAAATTTATTAAAATAAATTTAATAATCTATATTCTTATTTATGTTTATTAGGTTGCTAATTAAGATACAAGTTAAAATAAACAAAATAATTTTATATAAATCTAAATATATTTTCAGTTATTGTTTGAAAAAAAAGATATGAACTAAAATCATGCTAAATATAATTATGTATCACTATATAAGAGAAAGACACAAAAATTTTAAAAATTTAAATTTTTTAAAAATTAAAGGCTTTAAAAATCAAATAAATACTTTTAAAAAAAAATTTAATTTAATTGAACCATCATTTTTCTTAGACAACTTGGATAAAAGTCAAAAGTATAATAAATCAGATTGTATTTTAACTTTTGATGATGGATATAAGGAACATTATAAAATTGTATTACCTTATTTATTAAAAAAAAAACTAAAAGCTTTTTTTTTTATTCCATCAAAACCAATTTTAGAAAATAAGGTACTGGATGTTAATAAAATACAATTTATCCTCTCAACTAACTCTAATCATCAAATCTTACTAAATGAGATTATTGAAATATTAAACAAATTAGATGTTAAAAAAAAATTTCCTAATGTAAATAAATTAAAAAAAAATAGATATGACTCATATAATACAATTTTAATTAAAAATTTATTACAACGAGATCTAAAAAAAAATATCAGAAACAAAATAGTTGAAAAGCTATTTAAAAAATATGTTACAACTGATGAAGCAGATTTTTCCTCAAGTTTATATATGAATTTTAGAGAAATTAATGATTTAAGAAACGAAGGTATGATTATTGGCAATCACACACATAACCATGATTGGTTAGACACATTAAATTATAATGATCAAATAATTGAAATAAATAATGGTTTAAAATTTCTAAGGAGCCTTAATGTTGATATATCAAATTGGGTTATGGGCTATCCTTATGGATCTTATAATAACAATACATTAAAAATTCTTAAAAAACTTAATTGTAAGGCAGCTTTTACAACTATACCATCTTCAATTAAGACTATTAAAAACAATTATGAAATTCCACGATTAGATACAAATGATTTTTAAATCTTTTGTAAAAATAAATATTTTAAATAATTATGAAACTTGAAATATCAAATAGTGATTTAAATAAAATTTATTTGGAAATAAAGCCTATGCTTAACAAAAATATAAAAAACATACAATTAAATGAAAACTCGGTAATTGCTGGAAATAATTCCTTATTTGACTCTTTAGATTTCCTAACTTTAATAATGGCTATTGAAAAATTTTTTAGCAAAAATAATGGTTTGACAATTGATTTATCAAGTAACTTAGGCAACATAAAAAATAATTCTAAAATTACAATTAAGTATTATTTAAAATTGAACAATATAAAAATTAAAAAATAACATGAGAATTAAAAAAGAATTATATTTTTTTTCAAATATTAATTGTGATGTAATCGTAAATTTTTACAAGGTTAACGGTAAGTTTTCAAAAATTTATAATAATTCAATTGATCAATTAAGTTACGCATTAGAAAATGAGAAAGGTATTGATAAGCACATAATTATAATTCCTTTGATAGAAAATATTTTATCAATAAGTGAATTAAGAAAAGGTAAATATAAAATAATTGATAAATTCATTAAAAATATTACAAATTATCTTTTCGTAAAATCAATATTATTAATTAGTCCAATTACAATTAATTATTTATCGGATAATGATCCAAATTTGAAAAATTCTATAGATCATTTTAATTTACAATTTGATAACAAAATTTATAGAAAATTTTCTAATTTTAATAATTTTCACTATGTTAGTTATAAAGATCTTAATCTTAATCTTCATAATTTAAAATATTGGTATATTGGCAAAATTTTATTTGACTCAATAGCTATTAAAAAACTTTTTTTAATTCATAAAAAAATAGATTTATATCACGAAGGAAAATCTATAAAGCTTATCATAACCGATTTAGATAATACCTTATGGGGTGGAGTAATAGGTGATGATGATTACGGCTCAATTAAAATTGGTGGCCACGATCCAATTGGTGAAGCCTATTTTCATTTTCAATTATTGCTAAAAAACCTTAAAGATAGTGGAATACTTTTAGCCATTTGTTCAAAAAATGATTTATTAACTGTTAAAAAATTTTTTGACTTTAGACCAGACATGCCATTAAAGTTAGAAGATTTTGTTTCAGTTGAAGCTAATTGGAATTCAAAAAGCAAAAATATTAATAAAATTCTTAAACAAATAAATATCTTACCTAATTCATCAGTTTTTATTGACGACAATCCATTGGAAAGAGATGAAGTTTCTAATAAAATAAAAAAAATTAATATTCCAAATTTTCCTGAAAATATATTTGAAATAAATAAATTATTAGATCCTTACACATTCGAGTCACCAAAAAAAATGACTTTTGAAGATCAAAACAGGCTACTAATGATCAGTCAGGAAAAATATAGAGATACAGATAAACAAAAATTTAAAAATAATAATTTATGGCTATCCTCACTTAATACAAAAGTAATAATAATGAAATTAGATCAATCTAATCTGGATAGGGCTGAACAGTTGTATCGAAAAGTTAATCAGTTTAATTCAACCACAAGAAGGCTTAATTTTAAGCAAATTTTGAATGAGTCTAAGAAAAATACTTTTCTATTATCCCAAGTATCAGATAAGTTTGGTGAGACAGGAATTGTTTCTTTAATCAATTATTCCAATGTAAATAAAACAATTATTATTAACGATTTTATAATGAGTTGTCGCATAGTGGGAAGAAAAATTGAAAATATATTTTTTAATTTAATTATAAAAGAGGCAATTAAAAAAAAATATAATAAGATTTATATAAAATTTAATAGATCAAAAAAAAATAATCCTATGTATAGTTTATTGTCTTCAAATTTTAACAAGGGTGAAGATAATAATTTCTATTTAAATATATCACCTAAATCTTTAAGAAGTTTTCCAATTAAAATTTTTAAAAGTATTAAAGTTAGATAAATTGCAGCTAACAAAAATAAATAAAATTAAAGAACTCCAGGACTTTATTAATCAAAACTGGAAAGAAAATCATATATTATCTAAAAATATAAAAGTCTTTAAATTTTATTATAAAAAAAACTCAAAATTTTTAAATATATACACTACCTCCTATAAAAAAGAAGTTACATCCTTTCTTGGTTTTATACCTACCTCAAAATTTAAAAATAATTCAACTCATCATAAAGATATTTGTTATTTAGCTTTATGGTTCAAAAGTGATAAAGCTAATTCTTTGGATGTAATAAAAAGTTTCAATTATCTTATTAACCAAAAAAAATGGGATGCTATTTGTGTAATTGGTATAAACCAATCTGTCATTAAAATTTATAAAAAATTCGATTTTAAATTTTCAAAAATGTATCATTTTTACTCAATAGTAAAAAAAAAATCCTCTTATAAAAAAGAGATTATTAATATCACTAAAAAGGTTAAATTTAGTATTAATGATATTTTTTCAAAAAAAGATCAAGATTATATAAATAATAAATATATTCTTAATCCTTTCTATCATTACAAGGTGTTTAAATTAATTAATAAAAATGAAATATCAATATTAGTAGCCAGAATTGTATTTTTTAAAGAACTTGGTTTTAATATTTTTAGAGTCATAGACTTAATAGGAAATTACAATAGTTTAATAATTTTCAAAAACGAAATTAATTCTTTAGCTTTAAAATATAATTGTAAATTTTTTGATTTTCTAATTGGCGGAAATATATCTCTAAGAAAATTTAATAAATTCTATAAAAAATCTAATAAAAAAAATTTTCTTCCAATATACTCTGAACCAATAGTAAATAGATATACCGAAATTTTACTTGCTTATAAATTACATAAAAAAAATCAAATGATCGTAATGTATAAAGGAGATGGTGATCAAGATAGACCTAACATATAAACCTAATTTATTTCTATTAAAAATTTATCAGTGCTCTTTTTAAAAAAACCTAATTTGATTGGGGTATATCCACATTTTTTTTTAAAATCTGAAATAAATTTTTCTTCTTTATTTTTATTTATAGATAAAATTAAAGGGCCATTTGTTTGAGGATCAAAAAGAATATTTTGATATACATTCTCTCTCTTAAATTTTAAATATTTTAACATAGCGTTTTTATTGTTATTAAAACCAGAGCTTTTAAAATTATTTATTAGTTCTTCATTATCATTAATAAGTATATTTTTCGTAATTTTTATTTCAGCAATTAAATTTGAATTTTCACATATATCACCTAAATGCGATGCAAGTCCAAAACCACTCACATCAGTTATAACGGAACAATTATTTTCAATTGCAATTTCAGATGCAGTCTCGTTATCTTTTAACATCCAATTTCTTAAATCTATGAAATTATTAATTTTTATTAAATTTGAGTTTTTAAAGTATGCTGATAATAAATATCCTGTTCCAAGAGGCTTAGATAGGTATATTTGCTCCTCATGTTTTGCAGATGATTTATCTAAAAATCTTCTTATCTCACCGTTCATAGTAAGAGTTATGCCTGGTTCATTAGTTTGATAGCTGTGTCCAGATGAAAAAATAGATTTATCTTTATCAGACTCATATTGGATTCCTTTCATAAAATACTCTAAGTAAAATTTCTCAACTTTTTCTTTTGAGAAAGGTAATCCTATAGAAACACTGGTCGATTTAATTTTCCCTCCCGACGAAAGAATATCATTTTGAGAATGAAGAAAACTAATTCTACCAAAATCAAATGGATTAATTGAAGAAAAGCTTTTAATATGGTCTATAGATTGTAAGAAATTATTTTTTTCCATTTTTATAATTTCAGAGTCTGACAATTTATGGTTCATGTTGATACTACTAAGATATTCAACTAAATTAATCTTTGAAACTTTAGAACCACAACCTTGGCAATACATATCGATATTTTCTTTTGAGTCTAATTCAAATATCCTTTTTTTTAGCATCGTCTTACTAGATTTAAATTTATTTATGAAACGCTTATCTATCCATTTTTTAAAATCCCAACACCATTTGCCATGAAATGATAAGAAAAAGTAGTTTAATAAGGCATGATTTTGATATGTACCAATTAAATATAGCCAGTTTTTTTTTGGTTTAAACTTGATTAAGGGTTTGCCCATTAACTTAAAAATAATATTTTCTTTTAATATTTCTCCCTGACGAACTGCTATAACTCCTGATTTTTCTTTATTTGCATTTTTTATACTACATGCATCACCAGTAACAAAAATATTTTTATTATTAATGGATAAGAGATTCTCATCAACTAATATGAAACCTCTGTCATCTTTAGAGAGCTTGCTTTGTAGTAGCCAATCCTCGTTATCAGCACCAGTAGATATTAAATTTAAATCACTAAGTATGATATCACCATTAACTAAAGTTAGATTTTTTTCTGATATTGAAATAACTTTTCCAGAGTATTCATTTATATTGAAGTCATTTGCTATTTCTCTTAATTTTTTTTTTGTTTTTGAATTTAAATTTTTTTCATTTAAATTTTCTTTTCCAATTATTGATATTTCAATATTATTTTTATGTCTTCTTGCTAAGCCAAAAGCTATTTCATAAGAGGCTACCCCACCTCCTATAATTGAAATTTTACTCCTTTTATTTTTAACAAACTCATCTATTTGATGTAATTTTTCTACTAATGAACTTATAGGTTTTACAGAGATATAATTCGATCTATCTTTAATTTCAATTCCCTTAATCTTTGAAATAGAACCTGTGTTAATAGATAGTATGTCATAATGCATTGAGGGTAGTCTTTGTAAATCTAATTTTTGATTATCTATTTCGAGTCCTGTAACTTTATCTTTAATAAAAGTTGCTCCGGCGTTGTAACAAAGTCTCTGAAGATCAATAGTTATCTCTTCTTTATTAAAATCTCTATGAATATAACCAGGAGTCATACCAGAATAAGTAGCTTCAAATTGTTCACTAATTAAAATTGTATGAAGACCTCTAATTTTATTCATTGTAAGTTTTTTTAGAACTTGAACATTTGCATGCCCCCCTCCAATCAACACCAATTGCTTTATTAAAGTATTATCTAACAATTATCTGAACCAAATCTTAGGAAAACAGCTTTGAATTAAAATTGATATAAATATGGCTAAATTTAAAGAGTTTTTCATATTAGGATATTTATTTAATTTATTAATAAATACAATGTTTTTATGAAATTTTAAAATTTTGGCTTGAAACAAAATTTATCTTTACCATATATATTTAGCACTCTATAAAAGTGAGTGCTAAATATTAAATTTTAGAAATAAGAGGTATAAAATGAATTTAAAACCCTTACACGATAGAGTGCTGGTCGAAAGAGTAGAACAGGAAGATCGTACAAAAGGCGGTATCATTATTCCTGATACTGCTCAAGAAAAACCTATGGAAGGAAAAGTTATATCTGTAGGTGGCGGTGCTAGAAATGAAAACGGACAGGTAGTTGCCTTGGATGTTAAAAAAGGCGATAGAATTTTGTTTGGAAAATGGTCTGGCACTGAGGTTAAAATTGATGGTAAAGAGCTTCTAATAATGAAGGAGTCAGACATCATGGGAATTATCGAAAAATAATTGAAAGGAATTTATTAAATGTCAGCAAAATTAATTCAATTTGGCACAGACGCTAGAGCAAAAATGCTTAAAGGCATTAATATACTAGCTGATGCTGTCAAAGTAACATTAGGCCCTAAGGGTAGAAATGTTGTAATAGATAAGTCTTTTGGCTCACCAAGAACTACAAAAGATGGTGTAACAGTTGCTAAAGAAATCGAATTGGCCGATAAGTTTGAAAATATGGGTGCTCAAATGATCAAAGAAGTAGCAAATAAAACCAATGACTCTGCAGGAGATGGAACAACAACCTCTACTGTTTTATGTCAAGCGTTGGCTACTGAAGGAATGAAAGCAGTAGCTGCTGGATTGAACCCAATGGACCTAAAAAGGGGTATGGACGCTGCCACTGATGCTATTATTTCAGAACTGAAAAAAAATTCTAAAATTGTAAAATCTGATAAAGAAGTCCAACAAGTTGGAACTATTGCTTCTAATGGTGATGGTGAAGTTGGTGGAATGATATCTGAGGCAATGCAAAAAGTTGGCAAAGAGGGAGTTATAACAGTTGAAGAGGCTAAAAGCCTTGATACGGAACTTGATGTTGTTGAGGGTATGATGTTTGATAGAGGTTATTTAAGTCCATATTTTGTTACAAATGCAGACAAAATGAAGGCTGAAATGGAGGATTGCTTAATTCTTTTACATGAAAAAAAATTAGCTAGTCTTCAACCCATGTTGCCATTACTAGAGTCAGTAGTTCAGTCAACAAAACCATTGCTTATAATTTCTGAGGATGTTGAAGGAGAGGCTTTGGCCACTCTTGTTGTAAATAAGTTAAGAGGTGGATTAAAAATAGCTGCTGTTAAAGCCCCAGGTTTTGGAGATAGAAGAAAAGCAATGTTAGAGGATATTGCTATATTAACAGGCGGCCAAGTGATTAGTGAAGATTTAGGTATTAAACTAGAATCTGTAACTATGGATATGTTGGGCAATGCTAAAAGAGTTGTTGTAGATAAAGAAAACTCAACAATTGTTGGTGGAGCTGGTAAGAAAAAAGATATTGAGGCAAGATGTGATCAAATTAGAAAACAGATTGAAGAGACAACTTCTGATTATGATAAAGAAAAACTTCAAGAAAGACTTGCAAAACTTGCCGGAGGAGTAGCCGTTATAAAAGTAGGTGGAGCATCTGAAGTTGAGGTCAAAGAAAAGAAAGATCGTGTTGAAGATGCCATGCATGCTACAAGAGCTGCTGTCGAAGAGGGGATTTTACCTGGAGGAGGAACAGCTCTCCTTTACGCAACAAGTGTTTTAAAAAACATAAAAGTTGATAACGATGATCAAAGATATGGTGTTGATATCGTTAGAAAAGCACTTTCAGCTCCTTTAAAGCAAATAGCTCAAAACTCTGGATTTGATGGTGCTGTAATTGCTGGCAAGATACTTGAAAGCAAAGATAATTCCCACGGATTTGATGCACAATCAGGAAAGTTTTGTGATTTAGTGAAAGCTGGAATTGTTGACCCAACTAAAGTTGTCAGAACTGCACTAATAGATGCTGTATCAGTAGCTGCATTGTTAACTACCACTGAGGCAATGATTACTGATAAACCTGAGGATAAATCGTCTGCTCCTGCAATGCCTGATATGGGTGGAATGGGCGGCATGGGCGGAGGCATGCCAGGCATGATGTAACTCAAAAAATCTAAAATTATTTTAAAAGCCGCATTACTGCGGCTTTTTTTTTACCAAAATAAAGTTATATTTTAAGAATTATGAAGATTTTGAATTTAAAGAAAAAACTTAAAAATTTTTTAGATAGTAAGTATTGTTCAATATTCTCAGATCATTATAGACAGGGCTATGTTAATGTGAATGAAATATATAGTGTTTTAATTAATAATAATAATTGGATATACACTTTGCCTAAAACTGGAACAGGTTACGTTTGCAATGTTATAGCTTTTTATAACGCTTCAATTAAAAATAATCTCAATTTTAATTTTGATAATATTTATAAATTTGGAGTACTTAGGGGCATACATAGCAACATGGGAAACTTATCAGATTATTTAAATAAAAATACTCAATATAAATTATTCATACATTCACATAAATATTTTGAAGCTTATCCAGAAAACTTAATTATTACTACAAGAAATGTATTAGACCAACTTGTTTCAAATTACTTTTTTAGTTTTAAAAATAAAAAAAATAGTAATATTCCAGTTGAACAAGCTTTAAAACCAATGCTAGGATCCATGATTGAAACTTATAAATTACAAAAAAATGCAATTAAAAATGCAAAAAAAGCTCACATAATAAAATATGAAGAATTAGTTAAAGATCCATATTTGGTTTTTTCTAAAATGTTTAAAGATTTATATGGAACCCTGGATAATGATAGTTTGGTTAAGTCCATTGACTCAGCAAGTGTTAAAAACATTAAAAAATTTGAATTAGAAAATAATAAATATTTATATGCATCAAAAGATAAATATACTTTTAAATCTTTTATAAGATCTGGTAAAATCGGAGAAGGTGAGGAATTTTTTACAAAACATCAAAAAAATTATATTTTTTCTGAGTTAGATAAAAATAAAATTGACAAAAGTTATAACTTTGAAAATCTTTAAAATAATCTTAAAAAAGATTTATAATCTTTCTTACAGTCTAGTATCTAGGGGAGCTTTATGAAATTTTTTGAAAATCTTTATACTTTAATTAAAGCTGTTTTTGAAAATGGAGTTTTGGGTTTAAGTTTATATAATTTTTTTATTATCTTATTTTCAATACTTTTTGCACTTTTAATTAGAGGCTTATTTGCAAAATTTATAGTCTTAAAATTAAAAAAATTAGTAAATAAAACATCAAATAAAATAGACGACAAATTATTTGATGCTTTAATACCACCTTTTAAATTATTACCGATAGTAATTGTATTTTTATTTATTACTTTATATTTTGATATTGACTCTACTTTAAGTATATATTTACAAAAATTAAATAATACACTTTCAACAGTTTTTGTTTTTTGGCTTATACATCAATCCTTAATTCCTTTTTCTAATTTGTTTCAAAAATTAGAAAATTTGTTATCTAAGGCTTTAGTGTTATGGATAGTAAAATCTATTAGATATTTGATAATTTTTTTAGGTATAGTCGCTGTGTTAGAGGTTTGGGGAATTAAGATTGGCCCAATCATTGCAGGTTTAGGTTTATTCGGTGTGGCTGTCGCACTAGGTGCTCAAGATTTATTTAAAAACCTTATATCAGGTATAATGATATTAATGGAAAAGAGATTTAACATAGGAGATGTGATTAGCGTGCCAGGTCATACAGAAGGTACAGTTGAACTAATAGGTTTTAGGTCAACATTAATTAGAAAATTTGACTCCACTCCAATTACTATTCCAAATTATATTTTTGCAGAGGCACCTATACTCAATTACACTAATAGGAATTTTAGAAGAATTAATTGGACTATAGGTCTTGAATATAATTCAACATTAGATCAGATTAAGGAACTAACTGAAATTTTGTCCTCCTATTTAAAAAAGAGTGATAATTTTAAAGTTGATGATAATTATAAATCATTTGTTAGGATTGAGAAATTCAATGATAGCTCTATTGATATATTGATACTTTGTTTTACATCAACGAAAGATTGGGACAAATACTTAGAAATAAAAGAGGAATTAGCCTTTAAGGTAAAAGATAGTGTTGAAAAAATAGGTCTGAATTTTGCATTCCCTAGTCAGTCTGTTTATATAGAAAAAAACTAGAATAAAATAAATATAAATGAAATTATTAAAATTTGTTGTAATAGTCTTAGCTCTGCCTATTTTATTTTTTATAAGAGTAGTTTCCCC
Source organism: uncultured Alphaproteobacteria bacterium (assembly GCA_902617485.1). Lineage (GTDB taxonomy): Bacteria > Pseudomonadota > Alphaproteobacteria > HIMB59 > HIMB59 > HIMB59. The sequence goes on from CACMXD010000003.1 coordinate 45,976, forward strand.
GATTGTACAAATTAGACTTCACCCAATAGATTTAAGTAGAATGGGCCATATCTGTAATATTGAGTCTTATTTATGCGAAAAAAAAGAAAATAAAAAAAAAATTTTTTATTTAGATTTACATTTTTATAAACCTAATTTTTCTGCCAAAAAAAAAATTTGTAATAAACAGCTCGACATAATGGTTAGAAGATTACTCTTCATTTTACCAACATTTTTAATTTATCCACTATGGTTAACAAATAATTTATTACCTAACAAAAATAAGTATTTAGTCAAACCCTTTCATAGTGATATGGACCCTAAAGGTTTGTTTGATAAGTATGAAAAACATTTTTCTTTTACAACAAAAGAAAAAATTAAAGGAGAAAAACTTTTAAAACAGATAGGAATAAATGATCATTTAAATTTTGTATGTTTAAATGTTCGCGACTCTAAGTATTTACAAAATAATTTTCCAAAATATGACTCCTCTTACCATAATTACAGAAATTGGAACATAAAATCTTTTAAAAAAGGAATAGATTTTTTAATTAGTAAAAAAATATATGTTGTTAGGGTTGGTAAAACTTCTAGGGAAAAATTAGTTTTATCTTCTAAGTATTATATAGATATATCTGATAAAATAGATAATGACTTCCTTGATGTATATTTAGGAGCAAATTGTAAATTTTGTATTTCTACCCAGTCTGGTTTCGATGGTGTACCATATATATTTAGAAGACCAATTGCTTATATTACTGTTCCAATTTCAAATTTTCATACATCTAGTAAAAGATTTTTAGTAATGACAAAAATTCATAAAGACATCTATGGAAAAAATTTAAATATTAAGGAAATATTTCAAAAAAAAGCTTATCATATTTATAGTTCTCAATTTTTCAATGAATTAGGTATAGAACTATCAGAGCCATCACAAGATGAAATTGAGTTATTTATTAAAGATATGGTTGAATATATAGAAAATAATTTTGAGATAAAAAAAAATAAAAATATGCAAGTTAAATTTTGGAAAATTTATCAAAAATATATTCTTGATGATAATGTAACTAAAAATATGCACACTAAATTTTTATCACATTTCTCACCTAGTTTAATTGATAGATTTATGTAAATGTTTAAAGACTTAAATTACTTATTAGTAAGAAAAAACTATATAAGCTTAGTTGCTTTATTTATTAGTTTACTAGTTACAAACATATTTGAGTATTTGTCCTTGGGATTTATTGTAATTTATATATCTTTCTTAGCAGACGCAAATTTAATATTAAACTATATAAGCTTTACATGGTTAGAGGAGCTGATTTATAAATATGATCATAAAGATTTAATTATTTATAGTTCCTTTTTTTTAATAATTATATTTTTATTCAGAAATTTATACTTAGCTTTAAATAATTATTTATTAAGACTTTTTACTTATAAAATAACTCTCAGAAACTCAGTTTTTCTTTTTAAAAAGTATTTAAATACATCTTTAGAAAATCATTTTGAGTCTGACCAAAATAAAATGATTAAAATAATTGATAGTTTTATTTATAACTCATGTGATCGTATCTATAATTATTTAATTCTTGCAAGAGAATTCACGATGATAGCAATAATATCCTCTTTTATTTTCTTTTATGATCCTCTTATAGCATCAGCAACTTTCTTATCTATTTTAATATTGTCATCTAGTTTCATATTGTTAGTAAAAAACAAAATTAAAAATCGTTCTATAGAGGCCCAAATAAATGAAATCGGAAGAGTAAAAACAATTACTCAGTTATTTCAAACAATGAAAGAAATCAAAGTCTATAACTTAGAAGATAGAATACTTCATAATTATGCTGAAAAAATTAAAGTCGTTGAGTCTCATAGATTATTTTTTAATGTAATAAATTCTATCCCACGTCTTTACTTAGAATTTTTAGCTATAACTGTCATTTTAGGATTAAGTGTTACATTAATTATATTAGAAAATCCTATTGAAGATTTAATTCCTCTCCTGTCATTTATTGCAATTAGTGCAACTAGATTAATTCCAAGTTTTCAATTAATTTCCACAAGTTTAAATGTTTTGAACAATACAAGGATTGCATTTGAAACTGTTGTGAAAGAACTTAAACGTTTTGAATTAGATTTAAATAACAATGAAAAAAATAGAAAAAAAATAAATTCAAATTTTAAATTTAAAAAATTGTTATTTAAGAATGTAGAATTTACTTATAAAAGAAATAAGAAATTTAGAGTTACAAGTATTAACTTAGAAATTAATAGAAAAGATAAGATCTGTATTGTCGGAAAGTCTGGATCGGGTAAAACAACACTGCTATCTTTATTAGTGTTTTTAATTAAACCAAAAAAAGGTCAAATTTCTCTGAATAATAATCAATTAAATGATGAAATAGTTAGGTCTTACCAAGATCTAGTTGGTTATGTTTCTCAAGATATATGTTTAATCGACGATACAATATTAAATAATATTACTTTAGGATCTAATAAAAAAATTATAAATAATACAAATCTTAAAAATGCAATAAAAATTTCAAAATGTGATGAGTTTATTAATAATTTTAGTAATGGAATAAATACTTATATTGGAAGTAACGGTATTAACTTATCTGGCGGTCAATCACAAAGATTAGGCTTAGCAAGGGCTTTGTATAGAGACCCAGAAATCCTTTTTTTAGATGAGGCAACCAGCGCTCTTGATCCAAAAACTGAGGAAGAAATAATTATAAATCTTGCAAAATATTTTAAAAATAAAACTATTATAGCCATTACACATGGACAAAAATTTTCCAAGATAGCTAATAAAAAATTTAAAATAAATAATGGTAAGTTGACATCACTTTCCATTTAAATTAAAAGAAAAACTCGTGGAAATTGCAAACATACTAAAAGACTATAGGGATAAAATTAATAATCACCTTGACTCCACAGTTGAAGCTAAAATTATAAATATTTCAAAAGCAATTCACCTTTGTTGGAAAAAAAATAACACTATTTTTCTTGCAGGAAATGGTGGGAGTGCGTCAAATGCTATTCATTTAGCTAATGATTTAACTTTTGGGGCCGGTAAAGTCAATGGTAAAGGGATATCATCAGAGGCTCTATGTTCAAATCAGTCTGTGATAACCTGTTTAGCTAATGATATAGGGTACGAAAACATTTATTCAGAGCAAATTAGAGTTAAAGCTAATAATGGTGATATTCTAATTCTATATTCTGGAAGCGGTAATTCTAAAAATATTATTAACGCAATTAATGAAGCAAAAAATTGTGACTTAAGTGTTTATGGTATAGTTGGTTTTGATGGAGGAAAAATGCTTAGTTTATTGGAAGAATCAAAATTAATTCATTTCAGTATTAATGATATGCAAGTAGTTGAAGATTTAATGATGATTATAAACCATATTATAGTAAAATGGTTATCTCAACAAAACCTTTAATATATCTTGTTATATAATTTAAAAAAAAGAATAGAAAAAAAACTACTAGAAAAAAGATCCAAATGGCAATTAAATATTTCGAGTAAGATAGACAAAACATTTTTCAAAGAAAAACCAACCTTTCAGACTAAAATCAAAACTAAAAAAATAAACTATTTTGTTTGTTTTTGGGGAGACAAATATTTAGATATGGTCAGAAATATTTTAATTCCCAGTTTAAATCAGACTAATAATGTAAAGTTATTGAATAAACTAGGTTATGATCAAACTTTTTATATTTATTGCCCTTATTCAAAAGAAAATTTTTTTGAGTCAAATCATGTCAAATTAATAAATGAGTCAGTTGATATACAGGTTACACAATTTGAGCGAAATCTTGGGGAAAGATTTGGAAAATTTACTTTAAGAAATAATCTTATTGATTTCATAGATAAATCTATCAAATCTAATGCTATAGCTTCAGTTCTTACTGCTGATATGATTATAGGTGATCAATCATTATCAAATATGGTAAAAATAATTGACAACCATGATATTTGCCTAGCAACTATTCATCCACGAGTAAATTATACTGTTTTTTATGAATATTTTTCAAAATTTTTCAATGACGAAAATAACATTTTGACAAATCAATTTTTGGTAAAAAAATCAATTGAAAACCTTCATAAAAGTTGGAGTTGTTTTTTAAATGATGATAATAATCTTCCGCTTGGAAATCATATATTGAAAATAAGTGACAAAATATATCAGGCAAGATCGTCAAGAATCAATGTTGCTTTTTCAAGATATAAAAAATCTGACATCAAATTTTATCAAAGAGTTGATAATTTTAATTGGATTGATAGGCTTTGGCCTAGAAAATTGATTCTCGAAAATAGATATAGATTTGTATCAGACTCTGATTTGTATTTTTTTAGCGAACTTACAAAAGAAGATACTTTACCAATAATGAAAGAAAAAAAATGGCTAAAAAGCAATTTATCAGGTGGAACTACCAGAACACTTAATTATTCAATTAATGATATTTTAAATGCATACTGGAGAACGTAAATGACGTCAAAACTAATTGAAAAAAAAAAATTAACAACAATTCTAAATAAAAAAAAATCTAAAATAGTATTATGTAGTGGTGTTTTCGATTTACTTCATCTAGGCCACATACATCATTTTAAAGAAGCTAAATTATATGGTGATCTACTTGTTGTTAGTTTAACTACTGATAAGTTCGTTAAAAAAGGCCCAGGGAGACCAATATTTAAATTTGACCAAAGAGCAGAAGCTATTTCAGCACTTGAAGATGTTGACTATGTTGTAGAGAGTAATGAGCCTAATACTGTAAAAAACATTAGCACAATTAAACCACAAGTATATTTTAAAGGCCCTGATTACAAATCATTTAAAGATGATGTAACTGGAAATATAAAAAAAGAGGTAGAGATTTTAAAAAAACATGGTGGCAAAATAATTTTTTCAAAATCGCAAACTTTCTCATCAAGTAATTTAATTAATTCTTACTTTAATTTTTTTTCTAAAGAACAAAATATTTTTATTAATAAAATAAAAAAAAAATATAATTTTAGAGATATACGATCTAAAATTGATAATTTTAAAAAACTTAATGTTTTAATTATTGGTGAAACAATAATTGATGAATATTTATTTTGTGAAGCATTGGGTAAATCAGGAAAAGAACCTGTCCTAGTTTACAATGAAAAACACACTGAGCTTTACTTAGGAGGTGCAGCTGCAGTTGCTAATAATATTTCAGACTTTTCTAATAATGTTACTCTATTATCTTATTTAGGTGAAAAAAAAACACCTATTGATAATTTTATTTTAAAGAAACTAAAGAAAAATATAAAATTTGAGTTTATAAGAAAAAAAAATTCTGTAACAATTAGAAAAAAAAGATACGTAGATGAAGTTAACCAGAGAAAAGTATTTGGTATTTATGATTTGCAAGACAATCCAGTTACTGACAAAAACGAGGCTAAAATATTAGATTACTTAAAATCAAATTTGAAAAAATTTGATTTAGTTGTAGCACTTGATTATGGTCATGGTTTAATTAATAATAAAATTGCAGAATTCATTTCTAAAAACTCCAAATTTTTATTTTTAAATACACAATTAAATGCATCTAATTATTCAACTCAACGAATAGATAAATTTATCCAAAGTGATTGCATTATTATTAATGAGAGTGAATTAAGGAACTTCATAAAAGATTCTAGCTTAAAACTAAATGATATTGTAACAATGCTTATGAACCTTACCAAAACAAAAAAAGTTATCGTAACTGCTGGAAAAAGAGGTGTATTCACTTTCAACGAAAATCTTAAAGACATTAATTGCCCTGCTTTTGCGACTCAGGTAATTGACAAAATTGGATCTGGTGACTCTATGCTTTCACTAGTATCTCTAGCTATGGTATCAGGTTTAGAGGATGATTTATCTTTACTTATTGGCTCTCTAGCTGCTGCTGACTCAGTTGGAAGTATAGGTAATAGTAAAAATATTAAAAAACACGAAATCCTTAAATCTTTAAACTATATGCTTAAATGAAAAAAATACCTTTTGTAAATTTGTCTAAACAATGGAAGTCCGAAAGAAAGCATTTACTTAAAATTATTGATAAGACCCTTCTTTCTGGCTTATGGATTGGCGGTATTGAGATTGAAAGATTAGAAAATAAATTATCTAAAATTTGTGAAACAAAATATACTGCAGCTTTAAATAGTGGAACAGATGCTTTAGTTCTTGCTATGTATTCGCTAGGCATTACTAAAAATGATGAGGTCATTACAACTCCTAATTCATTTGTTGCTTCAACAGCTTCAATAATTCATTTAGGAGCAAAACCAATTTTTGTAGATGTATTAGATAACCAAAACATAAATCCTGATCTAATTGAAAAAAAAATTACAAGAAAAACTAAAGCTATCATGGCCGTTCATCTAACTGGTAGGCTTTGTGAAATGGATAAAATATGTAAAATAGCAAAAAAACATAATCTTTATGTAATTGAGGATGCAGCCCAATCAATTAGTTCTAAATATCTAAATAAGAGTTCTGGGTCTTGGGGTGACATTGCATGTTTCTCAACACATCCTCTTAAAAATTTGAATGCGGTTGGAGATGGAGGCTTTGTAACTACAAAATCAAAAAAACTTTACGATAAAATAATCGAACTAAGAAACCACGGCATGACCAAAAGTAGAGATGAGATTTATGATTTTTCATATGTGTCTCGTATGGATAGTTTACAAGCTGCTATTTTAAATTATAGAATTAAAAATTTACCAAAAATAATAAAACAAAGAAGAAAAAATGCTGAGTATTATAAAAAATACTTAAATGGTGAACATATTTTTATCCCACCTGAAAATAAAAAAGAATTTAACACATATCATACATTTGTCGTTCAAGTTAAAAACAGAAGTAAATTAATAAAATATTTACAAAAAAATTGCATATCTACCTCTATTCATTATCCTGTCCCAATTCATAAATTTGATGCTTACAAAAGAAGATTTAATCAAAAAGAGTCATTTCCAGTTACTGAAAAGCAATCTAAGAGAATATTAAGTTTACCAATTAATCAGACAATTGGTCATACTGAAATTAAATTTATATCTAAAATTATAAATAAGTTTTATAAAGATAATAAATGAAAAAAATTTTTATTACTGGAGGTGCTGGATATGTTGGTTCAAAAATGACCCCATACTTTTTAGATAAGGGATATCAAGTTACTGTTTATGATATTATGTATTTTACAGATAACTTTCTTCCAAAAGATAATAGAAATTTAAAAATAATTGAGGGAGATATAAGAGATACTGAGAAACTTAAAGCATCGTGTAAAGAACATGATTTTTTCATCCACCTTGCTTGCATTTCTAACGATGCTAGTTTTGAGTTAGATGAAAATTTATCTAAAACTATAAATTTTGATTGTTTTGAGGCATTAGTGCTAGCCGCAAAAGAAAATAAAATTAAGAGGTTTATATATGCCTCAACTAGTTCAGTTTACGGAGTTTCCTCCTCCAATAATGTTAAAGAAGATCACCCCTTAGTTCCTCTTACTTTTTATAACGACTTCAAAGGAAGGTGTGAACCAATTTTATTAAAATACACTGATGAAAACTTTAAAGGTGTAATATTTAGACCTGCCACAGTTTGTGGTTTTGCGCCTCGTCAAAGATTAGATCTGACTGTAAATATTTTAAGTAATTTTGGTTTTAATAAAGGATTTATAAAAGTATTTGGTGGAGACCAAATGAGACCTAATCTCCATATTGATGATTACATAGAAGCAGTTAATATTTTTATAAATGCACCAATTGAAAAAGTTGAAAATCAAATTTTCAATGTTGGTTTTCAAAATTATACAGTAAGAGATCTTGCGATTATTGTTTCAAAGACTATTAAAGCCCAAAATAAAGACAAAAAAGAAATAGATATTATATTTGAAAAAAGTGATGATAATAGATCTTATCATATTAATTCAGATAAAATAAAAGAGGTTTTAGATTTTAAACCTAAAAGATCTATTGAGGATGCTATATTTGACTTAACTAAAGCAATGAAAGATGGGCTTCTTCCAAACTCATTCGAGGACGATATTTATTTTAATGTTAAGAGATTGAAATCAATAAAGGCTCTTTAATTGTCAAAAAATAAAATAGCAATAGTTACTGGTGGAGCAGGTTTTATTGGTAGTCATATGGTAGATCTACTTATAGAAAATGATTACGAAGTCAGAGTAATTGATAATTTAGAAGGTGGCCATTTAAAAAATATCAACCATTTAAAAAACTATAAAAAATTTTTTTTCTATGAAAAAGATATTAGAAAAATATTAGAAAACGACTCATTATTTAGAGATGTCAACGTTATATTTCATTTTGCAGGTCTAGGCGATATTGTCCCATCAATTGATTTTCCTGTTAAATACTTTGATGTTAATGTACAAGGCACTATCAATCTTTTAAACTGCGCAAAACAAAACAAAATAAATAATTTTATTTATGCAGCCTCTTCATCATGTTATGGATTAGCTGAATATCCCACTAGAGAGACAAACCCCATCAAACCACAATATCCTTACGCGATGAGTAAATTTATGGGAGAGTCTGCAGTTATGCATTGGAATAAAGTTTATAAGATGAATAATAAATCAATAAGGATTTTTAATGCATATGGTAGACGAGTAAGAACAACGGGTGTTTATGGTGCTGTTTTTGGAGTGTTTTTAAAACAAAAACTTGAAGGTAAACCACTTACTGTTGTTGGAGATGGAAGTCAAAAAAGAGATTTTCTACATGTCAAAGATGTAGCTAAGGCATTTTTTAAAGTGTTTGTGGAGGAAACAAATGATTATATATTTAATGTTGGAGCAGGGAGTCCAAGGTCAATTTTGGAATTAATTAAACTTTTGAATTGTGAGTTTGAGTTCATCCCAAAAAGACCAGGTGAACCCGATGTCACCTGGGCTGATATATCAAAAATCAACAAACAAACTGGATGGTCTCCTAAAATAACTTTTGAAGAGGGCGTGAAAGAAATGTTAGATAATATAAACGAATGGAAAGATGCTCCATTGTGGGATAAATCTAATATAGAAAAGGCAACTAAAACTTGGTTTGACTATTTAAAATGAGAGTTGATTTTAATTATTTACCGTCTGAGTTTAAAAACCATGGAAAAATTGTTAATGAGTGGAAAAAATTAATCAAATCATGTGATTATACTCTTGGTCATTATGTAGAAAAAGTTCAATTAGCTTTTGCTAAATATACTGGTGCAAAATATTGTCTAGCAGTAAATTCTGGTACTGACGCTTTAATCTTATCCCTTAGATCACTATCCATTTCATATGGAGACGAAGTAATAACTTCAGCAAATACTTTCTATGCGACAGCAGGAGCTGTAGTTGCTTGTGGTGCTCAACCAATTTTAGTCGATGTTGATGATAGATATCAAATAAATGTTGAAGAAATTCAAAAAAAAATATCGAAAAGAACTAAAGCTATTATAGCTGTCCATTGGGGTGGTGCTTCACCTGATATGAAAGCATTGAAGAAAATTGCAAAAAAAAATAATTTATTTCTCATTGAAGATGCTTGTATGGGCATTGGAGGTTTATGTGATGGAAAACATCCAGGTACTATTGGCGATGTTGGTGCATTTAGTTTACATCCAATTAAATCTCTAAACGCAATAGGTGATGGTGGTTTTTTTGTCACTAATAATAAAAAAATTTATGAATGGTCAAAGATGTATAGAAATCATGGAATGATTAGCAGAGATCGAATTTCTATTTGGGGAGTCAATATGAGGATGCAACCTCTTCAAGCTATTGTGGCGATTGAAGGCTTAAAGAAAATTGATTCTGTAATAAATAAGAGAAATAGGAACGCAGAATATCTTGACTCAAAGCTGTCAAATTTAAGTGATTTTGTTTTAATACCAAAAAGGAAAAAAAATAATAGAGAAACTTATTCTCTTTATATGATTATTGTTAAAAATAGAGATAAATTATATAAGTTTTTAAAGAAAAATAAGATTGAATGTAAAATTCATTACCCTATCCCCTTGAGCAGTCAGAAACCATACATTAACAAACAAATGAATAGTTTCAAATTAACTAATTACCAGGCCAAAAATTTAATTACTCTCCCAATCCACCAGTACTTGTCAAAAAAACACTTAGATTACATGTATAAAAAAATTAAAGCTTTCTATGCAAATTAAATCTTATAACTACAATCTAGTAAAGAAACTTTACTTTCAAATGATTAGACTTCGAAAGATAGAGTTAGAAATTTCTAAAAGATATTCTGAAAATAAAATGAGATGTCCAATACACTTGTCTATTGGTCAGGAGTCAATACCAGTAGCTATATGTAATAATCTAAATAAAAAAGATTTAATGTTAAGTACGCATAGGGCTCATTATCATTATTTGGCTAAAGGTGGAAATCTAAAATCTATGATAGCTGAACTTTATGGAAAGGAAACAGGTTGTAATTTAGGACTAGGTGGATCTATGCATTTAAAAGATCTAAGTGCAGGATTAGTTGCAGCAGTACCAATTGTTGGAAGCACTATACCTATTGGTGTTGGATTAGCATGGGCATTGAAATTAGAAAGATCAAAAAATATTGTCGTCGTATTTTTTGGTGAAGGTTCTACAGAAGAGGGAGTTTTTCATGAGAGTTTAAACTTTGCTAGCTTACATGATTTACCTATACTTTTTGTTTGTGAGAATAATATGTATTCCGTTTACTCTCATCTAAATAAAAGACAACATCAAAATAGGTCAATCACAAAAATTTCTCAAGCAAATGGTATCCAAGCTAAAAAAATTGACTCAACAAATGTTGTTAAAATAAATGATCTGACTCAGAAAATTATTTTAAATATAAAAAAAAAACAAAAACCATATTTATTGGAATTATTGACATATAGACATTTTGAACATTGTGGTCCAAATTTAGATGACCATCTTGAATATCGAAATAAAAAAGAGTCAACATATTGGCTAAAAAAATGTCCAATAAAATTTTTAGAAAAAAAATATTTTAATCCAAGCTATTTTGATTCTATTGAAAATAATAAAAATCTCTCAAAGATAGATAGAGAGATCAATGATGCATTCAATTATGCAGAAATGTCAAAATTTCCAAAAAGAAGTTTGATAAACAAATTTATTTATGCCTAAAAAAAATTTTTTACATAGGCAATTATCCTATGCCCAAGCTATTAATGAAGCAATTTCAATAAGTATGAATAGAGATAAAAAAATATTATTAATTGGATTAGGTGTTGACGATCCAAAAAGAATTTTTGGAACAACTAATGGTCTTAAAGAAAAATTTCCATCTAGAGTTTTTGACATGCCTACATCTGAAAATGCAATAACTGCTTTTTCTATTGGACTTTCAATGCGAAATTACAAATCTATCATCACACATCAGAGAGTAGAATTTTCATTATTATCCGTCGAACAAATAGTAAATCAAGCCGCAAAATGGCATTTCATGAATGCAGGTCAAATGTCGGTACCCATCGTTATTAGAATGGTAATTGGAAGAGGGTGGGGGCAAGGTCCTCAACATTCTCAAACGCTTGAGGCTTTATATGCAAATATCCCTGGTTTAAAAATTGTTTCTCCATCAACTCCATCAGACGCTAAGGGTATAATGATATCCTCTATAGAAGATTTAAATCCGGTATTATTTTTTGAACATAGATGGCTTCATCATATTAAAGGCAATGTTAACTCTGGATATTACAAATTAAAATTAGGTAAATCAAAAATTTTAAAAAAAGGAAAAAATTTAACTGTAGTCACAAATTCTTTTACATCTTTAGAGGCAACTAAAGCAATAGAACTAATTAAAGATTTAAAATTATCAATAGAGCTTATTGATTTAATTACTATTAGACCCTTAGACATAGAAACTATTGTAAATTCAGTAAAAAAAACAGGTAAGTTATTAGTGGTAGATAATGGATGGAAGACTTATGGAATAAGTGCAGAAATTTTATCAACTGTTGCTGAAAGAGTACCCAATTGCATGTTATACTCTAGGATTGGAACTCATGAAAATTCAATTCCCAGCTCACAAAGTCTTGCTAAATTCTTTTATCCTACTGCATATTCAATTTCAAAAGAAATTTTTAGAATTTTGAAAATTAACTATTCATTATTAAATAAATATTTTTCCAATAAATATAGTAGTGATCAACCTGACCCATCTTTTACTGGACCTTTTTAGTATATATAATAGAATTTAACTATATTGTTTTATTCTAATAAAGAAATTGAATTATCTGAGTCTTTTTTAAAAAATGGATATTGTATTTCAGACACTGACGAAAAAAATAATTTAGAATATTTAAGAGAACAAATTTTCAAAATATTAGTAGATAGTTCACATATAAAAAAAGATTTAAATATTGAAGACTTCTTTAACAATACCCATCAACATATAAATTTAAATAACCTTAATGAAATACGACTCCGTATAATTGAGGATTTGTCAAAAAATAAAAATATTAGACCAAAATATTATAAAATTTTTAAAAATGAATTAGATTTAATTGTAGGAAATGAACTGGTTATGCAAAAAAGACTTAACTTGAGTATTCAACTGCCAAAGGATAATAGTTCTCTACTATCCATACACGCTGACACATGGTCTGGAGACTCGCCATTTGAAACAGTCTGCTGGTTACCTTTAGTTGATTGTAAAAAAACTATGTGCATGTTTATTCTGCCAGCATATGAATACGAAAGTTTTGTAGATGTATATAAAAATATGAAAGAAAAAAATAGTGAAAATCTTTTTAATGAGATTAAAGATAAATTAAAGTGGCTAGAAATAAAATATGGCCAAATTTTAATTTTTAATCAAAACTTACCTCACGGAAACATAATAAATAATGAAGAGTTTTCAAGGTGGTCTTTTAACTGTCGCTTTAAAGGTGTTTTTACACCATATGCTGATAAGAGAATTGGTGAATTTTTTGAACCAGTGACTTTAAAACCTGCCTCTAAGTTTGGAATGGAATATAAATATTTAGATTTTGAAGAAAAAAAATAAAAACCCTAGAGAAGTAAAAATAGTTACCCAACTCCATAATTCTGTTAAGAGAGAATACTCTAAATATATGTCTGAAGAAAAACCTAAATGTATGACTGAAGCAAAAAAATATGGAAAAAATTTTTTTGATGGTGAGAGAAAATATGGCTACGGTGGATATTATTATATTGATGGTAGATGGGATAAAATTATTAATATTTTTGAAAAAATTTATTTAAAGAAACTACCAGAAAATTTTAAGTTATTAGATGCTGGCTGTGGTAAAGGTTTTTTTTTAAAGGATCTAAAAAAAAGATATCCTTTATCTAGACTTTATGGGTATGACATTTCTAAATATGCAATAAACAAATCTGATAAAAAAATAAATTATAATCTTTTTGTTCATGATGCTTTAAAAAAAACTAAATTTTCAAAACTTTTTTTTGACGTCTATACAGCATTTGGACTACTTCATAATTTTAAGATAAATCAAATGAAATTTATTTTTGATGAGATAAATAGGATATCAAAAAAACAATATATTTGGGTAGAGTCTTACAGAAATGATAAAGAATTATATAATTTGCAATGTTGGGCAAGAACTGCTGATAGTTTTTTTGATCCCGATGAGTGGAGGTGGATTTTCAAAAATTTTGAATATACTGGAGATTATGAATTCATATATTTTAATTAAATGAACATAAGGGGATATATTTTTAGCAGAGAATTCTTTGGTGAGAGAATTCCACAGAATATTCAGAGTTTGACTATTAGAGATTACTGCAAGAAAAATAAACTTAATTTTTTATTACACGCTGTAGAATATTCTATGAAAGGTTCTCATTTCATACTTAAGTCACTACTAAATGAATTAAATGAAATCGATGGAATAGCAGCATACAGTTTATTTCAAATGCCTTTCATTGATGAAGATAGAGTCAAAATATTCAATGAAGTTATTTCAAAACAAAAATCAATACATTTTGCTCTAGAGTCATTAAATATAAAACGTTACGAAGATATTAAGTTGATAGAGGATATTTGGAGAATAAAAAAAACAATACCGTATTGTTATAAATATAATAAATAGTTTTATTTATTTGTAATGAATAAAAATTATATAGTTCGCTAAGTTTTTAATTATTATTTATTAAATAGATAGCTTAAATTAATATTTTATATTAGTCTTTAATTTAATGAGAAATCTCTTTTATAAATTTATTAATTATTTATCAAAAAAAGTTTCAGAAAATGTTGTATTTGATCCAAAAAATTCACTAAAAGCTAGAATTTCGAGAGTTTTATACGGTTTTTGTTGGAGAATTGTTTTCGTACGAAAAAAAAATTTCAGTCACTCGAAAAAAAAAATTAATCTTTTTTTTTGGCCAGTTTGGGGTGAGGAGTATTTAGATAATTTTTTTTTATATTCATTACCATCGCTATTATCAAAAAATAATTTTCATTGGATTTCCAAAAACTACCAATGTGAATTAGATTTGTATTTTTGTGATGATTTTGATTATCTCAAAAAAAAATATACCTCTATTAGTCTTATTCCTAAATCTATTAAACTTAATATTCATAAAGTCCAAATAAATAAAAATGACTCAAGCTATGATAAAAAACAATTATCGATTTATTTAGAGCATATACAAAGATGTTTAGACAATAACTCAATGGGTATGACATTGACTGCAGATATGATTTATTCAGAGGACTCTCTGAAAAATCTCTTATTATTATCTGATGGAAAAAATTATTGTTATGGTACATCCCATGCAAGAGTTTTAAATAGTTCCAAAGTTAAAGATTATTTGAATAAATATAAAAAAGATGGTGCAATAGAAATAAATCATAAAAGATTAGTAAAAATAGCATATGAAAATTTAAGCAAAACTTTTACTATGATGAATGACAAACTTGATAAAAATATATCTCATAAGTCTTTTTCTTGGAGGCTTATTGGAGAAAATAAAATTTCTGTTGTTGCGTCTACCCTTAGTCCTTATTTTTGCAATTATGAAAAATCTGATTACCATATCGTTTCAAACTTATCTAAGTTTGCAGAGTTTGATCGATTAATTCCACACTTTTTATTTCATCAATCAAGGTTAAAAATTATTCCTTCAAGTAATATTTTTTTTGCTATTGAATTAACTTTTGACAAAGATGATAGATATAACGAATCTGACTTATTGCCGATGAAAAATAATGATCAACCACTTAACATTTCTAGTCCGTACATATATATGCTTAACTCTATCCCTCAAATTTGGGAGTTTGACAAAGATTAATCAATAATTATATTAAATTTTAAATGTCTTATAAATATAAATTAGAAAACGATGGTTTTCAGAAATTTAAATTAAATTCAAAAAATTTCAAATTTTTAAAGTCTCTTAAATCAGAAATTAAAAATATCTCAATTAATAAAAATGTTTTAAAAAAAGTAAATAAATTAGAAAACATTCACAAATTAGACTTTGATAATTTTAATAACTATAGATTAAATGTAATAAGAAAATTAAATAAAATTAATAATATACAAAACATTTTTTTCTTAATATTTAAAGAACAACTTGTAGATTTATTTGGAAGAGACATTGTAGTACAAAAGAATATAAACTTAACAATTCAAAGGCCTTTGGATCCACTTAGAGCTAATTTTCACAAGGATGCCCCACCTAATTCTCTGCACGAAATTGTAGTATGGGTTCCATTAGTAGATTGTTTCAGATCAATGAGCATGTATCTATTTAAAAAAAATAAATTAAATTTGATTGATAAATCTGTCCTAAACAAAAATTTTAATCAAGACAATTTTGCCAAAAAGCATGGTACAATTTTTGATATTAAATTTGGTGAATTTATTATTTTTTGGACTGGTTCGTTTCATTATATTCCAATTAATCAAGAAAAAAGCACTCGTTGGTCAATAAATATCAGATACAAAAATACTTTTTCACCTTATGGTAAAAAAAGTTATTTAGATTATTTTGAACCAATCAGTTACTCTCCTACTACAAATTTAGCTACATACAGATGAACAAATCTAATAGTAAGAAATTATTTCTTGGAGCAGGAGATGTCAATATTATCAACGTTATATCTCAGAAAAACCAATTATTACTTTTTAAAACATACTTATCTGATCAAAATGCATCTATTGCATATGATATTTATGAAAATCCTGAAACTTGCCATGATCTTTTGAGAATCCAAAAGGTTGCACAACAAAATAAAAATAAGACTCATGGAATAATTTTTTACTCTTTGATTCAATTATGTTACGGAAAGAAAATACGTCTAGATATTTTAGAAAAATTTGCAAAATATAAATATTTTATAATTTTTTTTAGAGAGGAATTAATGATTAAGAGCTTCAATGATTTTAAAAGAAAAAAAAAGAAGATTTCACTTTTTATGGATAATAATATCGAGACTATAAATAAATTTAAAAATTTATCTTAATTTTTATATTGTAGTATAACCACCATCTACAATTATATTTTGGCCAGTTATGTAATCGCTATATTCGCTAGCTAATAAAAGAGTTATTCCAACTAAATCTCTAGGTTTACCAATCCTTCCAAGAGGAATATTTTTGCATAGCTTATTAATATATTTAGGTACTGGCTTACCTTTTTTTCTTGGGAAGTATCCAGGGCTAATACAATTTACAGTAATTTTTTTTGAGGATAATTCTATTGCTAATTGTCTCATAAAACCATTAAGACCACTTTTAGAGTAAGATTGAGGAATGCTAGGTAAATTTTTGAGAAGTTCATGATTATCTAAATTTGGAGATACCTCTGACCAAATTGAATTAAAAAATATTATTGAACTTTTGCTTTTCAATCTATTAATTAATACTTTAGTAGGATAAATATAATTCTTAGAATGCTCCATTATATGATCATTAATCTTTTCAATACTTAAATTTTGAAAATATCCTCTTGTTGTATCAGTGAAAGCTAAATTTATTAAACAATCTATATTTTTTTTAGATAATGACTTATTCAACCTTTCTAAATCTTTTAAAGATGAAACATTAAAATTAAATATTTTTGGTTTCTTTAATTTTTGTTTATCTGCAAATTTAATAATTTTATCTAGCTTAGATAAGTTTCTTCCTACAACAATCAAATTAGCTCCATATTTCAGAAATGATTTAGATATTTCCAAACCTAAATGACCAGAACCACCAATTATTAGTATATTTTTACTCTTAAAATTAAACAAATATTAAATAAATTTATTTTTTTCGTACTCTGGATAGCAATTACTTTTAAACTCTTCATTCTCTTCAAATTTTCTATCAGCTTGAAAGAAATTAGAAGTTCCTTGTCTTGTCTTGAATACGATATCACCTATTAAAAATTTAAAAGCTAATGCTCTTCTATCTTTATCTAATGAAGTATTGCTCATAGACTTATGAAGTGTTAGACCATTATGGACTAAGAGATCTCCTTTATTAACAATACCAGTAAAAATTTTATCCTCCTCAAATTTTAGATCACTTATGAGTGGCCTATCATCATCATCTCTGTATTTTTCTCCAGTATTCAAATCGACTGATGCTAACTCACCTAAAGTATGACTCCCCTCTAAATATTGCATAGG
Source organism: uncultured Alphaproteobacteria bacterium (assembly GCA_902617485.1). Lineage (GTDB taxonomy): Bacteria > Pseudomonadota > Alphaproteobacteria > HIMB59 > HIMB59 > HIMB59. The sequence goes on from CACMXD010000003.1 coordinate 63,629, forward strand.
TCCATTTTCTCTTGTAACATTATCTAAAGCTAACCATAAAGTAAGAAACCATTGATTATTATCTATTTTTGGCACTAATGGGAAGTAAGAGGTATCTTGATGCCAATGAAGGTCTCCACTAACTTTTGGAGGCTTATTAAATATAATCGTTTCTAAAAGGGTAATCTTTTTTTCAAGGATGTTTAGAGAATTAAAAAGATTATTTACATACGAAGAATTTAATATTTCAATTATTGAGGGCAGTTTATTTAACGGTAATATTTTTTTTTTACCACCTTGTTTATGAATATAAACTGATACAACAGGTTGGTTTATAAACTTTTTTTCTCGCAGATCTTCAGATGGATCGGATTGTAAATCTTCCCACTCAGAAATAACATCACTAATAGATGATTCATTTACGATAAATGACTCTTTTTTAAGGTAACCTTTAGAACTAAAATCTAGAAATTCACTCATAAAATAATATTATTATAAATATATTAACTTTTCCACAATAATAAATGAAAATTATTTTTTTAGGATCAAATAGCGAAATTGCAAAGGACCTAATATCTTGTTATGAAAATCAAAAAAAAAACGAATTTTTATTATTTCAAAGAAAAATTCCAAATAAAATTTTTCCAAAAAAAAAATATATAGAATTAGATCTACTCAAAGACGATTTAACAAAAGTCATCAAAAAAAACAAGAAAAATTTAATCAATTGGAAACTTTTAATTATTTCAGTAGGTGATTTAATGCCCATAGGTAATTTTTTAAATATTAATTTTTCAAAAATTAAAAAATCTTTAGATACAAATTTTTTAAAACAAATTGAATTTATTCACGCTTTGCTTAAATTAGAGAGTAATAAAAATAAAACTATAATTACTTTTGCAGGTAGTGGAACAAATGGTACAGCAGATAATTATCTCTCATATTCCTTATCAAAAGTTTCACTAATAAAATTTACAGAATTAATAGACTCTGAAATAAAACAATTAAAAATAGTCTCTCTGGGTCCTGGTTGGTACAAATCAAAATTACACAGAAGCACAAAAAATAATAAAGTAAAAAGTGGTAAAAATTATTATAATACATTATTTAATTTAAAAAAAGTGAATAATAAATATAAATCTGAGCTTATGTATAAATTTATTAATTGGGTAATGAAAAAACCAAAGAGTTTAGTATCTGGTAGAAACTTTAGTATTCAGGATGATATGAAATTTTTTATTGAAAATAAAAATTTAATTTTATTCAAATCAAAATCTTTCTTTAAATTAAGAACAAGGTAAACTGGTTTATAGTAATATATGTCTAAAAATATATTAATAACAGGTGGTACTGGATCTTTCGGAGAAAGATTTGTAAACCACTCACTTAAAAAAAATCTCTACAATAAAATTGTTATTTACTCAAGAGATGAGATGAAACAATGGGAAATGAAAAATAATTACAAAGATAATAGATTAGATTTTATAATTGGAGATATAAGAGACAAAAATAGATTAGAAAATTCATTACACAACATTGATTACATATTACATTGTGCTGCGACTAAAATAGTTCCTACTGCAGAATATAATCCTGTCGAGTGCATTAAAACTAATATATTGGGTGCAGCAAATTTAGTTGAAGCTGTTAAAAATACTTCAATTAAGAAAGTAGTGGCATTATCAACTGATAAAGCATCTAACCCTATTAATTTATATGGAGCATCAAAATTAGCTTCTGATAAATTATTTATAGCTGCTAATTCAGATAATTTGAATAATAAATTTTCAGTTGTAAGATATGGGAATGTTTTAAATTCAAGGGGATCTGTGGTTCCCTTTTTTAATTCTATTCCAAAAAATAAACCGATTCCCATAACAGATAAAAAGATGACAAGATTTCTAATTACATTTGAAATTGCAATAGAACAAGTTAAACATGCATTTAAAGATATGATTGGTGGCGAAATTTATGTAAAAAAATTACCTTCTATAAAAATAATGGATCTTGCAAAAGCTATAAGACCTAATTCAAAAATAAAACTAATTGGAATAAGACCCGGTGAAAAAATTCATGAACAAATGATTAGTTCAGATGAGTCAATGCATACTTATGAGTACAATGATTATTATAAAATACTCCCAAATTTATATAATTGGAATAAAGATAAAAAGAGAATTAAAAAAGGAAAAAAGGTAAAAGACAATTTTGAATATATATCGTCAACTAATGATCAATGGCTTGACTCCAATCAAATTAAACAATGGATAAAAGCATATTCATAACTGGCGGCTCTGGGTTTTTAGGATACAATTGGATAAGGTATCAAAGTAACAAATATAATTATTATCTCATCAATAATAAATCAATCACAAATGTGAGCAAAGAAAGATGTATAAAGATTAAAAATACAGAAAGTCTCGGCGATTTTTTTCACAATAAAAAAATAAAATTAATCTTACATTTTGCAGCTCTCACAAACTTAGAAGAGTGCGAATTAGACGCAAAAAAATGTATGAACTCAAATTATAATTTTACTAAAAAATTAGTCGATTTATCAAAAGTATCAAATATAAAGATAGTTTTTATATCAACTGATCAAGTATATAATGGACAAAATTCTTTTAAATCTGAAATTGACAATCTTTATGAGAATAATACTTATGCAAAATCAAAAATTTACTCTGAAAATTATATTTTAAAAAATCTTGATAACTTTTTAATTTTAAGAACAAATTTTTTTGGACTAAGTAATAATTATAAAACTTTATTTGAGTATATTTATCATAATTTGAATGAAGGCAATAAAATCAATCTCTGGCGCAATATTTATTTCAATCCTGTTAGTGTCAATTCTTTGATAGATATAATTATAAAACTTTTAAATATCGGATCTAATGGCATTTATAATGTCTGCTCTGATGAAAAAATATCTAAATTGGATTTTGGCTATTTAATAGCAAAAAAATATAATTTTAATAGCTCTTTAATAAATGAAATTGAATATTTTGACGATGATGTATTTAGACCTAGGGATATGACTATGTCAAATTTTAAAATCAAAAAAGAACTCAATTTAAATAAAATTAAAATTCAAGATGAAATAAATAAATTACCCAACATTATATAATGATAACTTTATCATTAAAAAAGTATATATTTAAAACTTGTACAAAAAAATTTTAATAACCGGTTCAGAGGGATTTATAGGTTCACATTTAACCGAATATCTAATTAATAAAAATTTTCATGTCAGAGCATTATCTTTTTATAATTTTATGGGATCAAATGGATGGTTAGACAAAATTAATTTTAAAAAAAAAGATAAAATTGAAGTCGTTCAAGGCGATATTATGGATGAAAAATTTGTAAGAGAAATAACTAAAGATATCGATATAGTTATAAATCTTGCAGCTTTAATAGGAATACCATATTCATATAAATCACCAAAAAGCTATATTAATACTAATATAATTGGGACTTATAATTTATTAGAAGCCTCACTTTTAAATAATGTAAAAAAATTTATTCAAACCTCAACAAGTGAGGTTTATGGTAATGCAAAAAGTTTTCCAATTACCGAGAACTCAAAATTAAATGGAAACTCTCCTTACTCTGCATCAAAAATAGCATCAGATCAATTGGCTTTTTCTTATTTTACATCTTTCGAATTACCTGTGCTGATTGCTAGACCTTTTAATGTCTATGGTCCAAGACAGTCAGCTAGAGCAATTATTCCATCAATTATAATTCAAATTCTAAATGGGAAAAGAAAGATAGAACTAGGGTCTCAAAATACAAGCAGAGATTTTACTTTTGTTAGTGATACTGTTAAAGGATTTTATAAACTTGTAAATCACAAAAAAAATTATGGAGAAGCTTTTCATTTTTCAAATAATTATGACGTAACTATAAATGAGTTAGTCAAAATTATTTCAAACATTATGTCTGTAAAAGTAGAGATCATTACTTCAAAAAAAAGAATGAGGCCAAAAAAAAGTGAAGTACAAAAACTTAAAGCAAGTTATCATAAATCAAAAAAAATTTTAGGATGGAGTCCAAGTATACCTGGAAAAAAGGGACTAAAATCAGGTCTTATCAAAACTATAGATTGGTTATCAAAGGATGATAATTATAAATTTTACACCGACAGGTATAATATTTAATTTAAATCAAAAAATTTTTTTTTAATTATATTATCTAAATTTAATGTGACTATTTTTTTAGCAACAAAACTATTAGAATTCTTTTTATAATAAGGATTATGCATATATTTTATTTGGTTATTAAACTTATCTGATAATCCTTTTTTTATTGATTTAATAACTGTTTCTTTATTAGCTTTACAATCAATATTAGATATAGCTCTCTCTCTGCCATCTTGTCTATGGCCAATATTTACATTAGGTTTTTTAAAATAGGGAGCTTCTATTATTCCACTTGATGAATTTCCAACAATAATATCAAAATTTTTCATCAAAGAGTAATAGTCATCATTATTTAATGTCTTAATAAAATAATGATTTTCTTTCTTTTTACATAGTTCTTTGATTTTTTTTGTAATAATTTTGCTACCAATATCATTATTTGGTGAAGTGTATAAAAAAGTATGACTGTTATCGAAATAATTTAAAGCTTCTAGTATTTTTAAAATCTGTGCACTTGAATATAATCTATCTAATGTTTCTGGATGGTATGTAACAAGTAAATTTTTATTTCTAAATTTAAATTTATACTTATGTTCTAATTCTTCTTTAGTAAGGTAACAAAGTTTATCCAATCTTTCATTTGATAGAGATCCAGATATAAATATTTTTTTTTCTGACTCACCTAGTTGAATTAAACGCTTTTTGTACTTTGAGTGTGCAACAAAATGTAAATGGGATAATTTAGATATACTATGTCTAATATTATCATCAATTGCTCCAAGTGATAATTCTCCACCATGAATATGGGCTACAGGAATTCTGAAATTCATAGCTGCTATAATTACTGATAGCATTTCAAATCTGTCACCCAATATTAAAAGTAAATCGACTTTGTTTTTTTTAAAATATTTACCAGCATCAAGTATAATTTTAGACATAAATTTATTTTGACTGATTTCATTATTTTTATTTAGATTAAATTTAATTTTGACAATTTTTTTAAAAAATTTTTTATTTATATTTTGAAAAGGATATCCATATTCTTTAGAAAAATGTGCTCCTATAGCAATTAAATTCAATGAAACTTTTTTATTATCAGATAAAATTTTATAAAGTGACTTAGTAATATTATAATCAGATCTACCAACACTTACAGTAGTTATATTTCGCATTTTAATATTTTTTGACCTTTTTTGTAATTAGTTTTAGACTTTTTATTGAGTAAAGATTTAAAAAAATTTAATTCGACACCTCCTTCTACTCTTTGTGATGTTAAATTTTGTAGAGAAAAAGTGTCACCTTTTAAAATGCTTTCTTTTGCAATAATAGATTTTCTAACAATCTTTTTTATATTTAATTCGCTTTTTGAAAGAGTTTTCGTCTTCGAACCCAAAGCCATCTCTATATTTCGAATACAAGTAACCATATTTCTGAATTCCTTAGGATCTGCACTTATAAAGTGATCTGGTCCTTGCATATTTTTATTTAATGTAAAATGTTTTTCGATAGTTGATGCACCCAATGCTGTTGCTGCAATTGCTACTTCTATTCCTAAAGTATGATCAGATAAACCAATATTTGTGTTAAATTTTTTTTTAAAATCATTCATAACTCTTAAATTTACATCTTTATATTTTGTGGGGTAGTCGGAGGTACACTGTAGTATAGTAATATTTTCTTTCTTCAATTTGTGACTAAGCAAAATTTTCAAAGCATCTGAAATTTCTTTATAATTTGCCATTCCAGTTGATATAATTACTTCTTTACTTTTTTTCGATACTTCTAATAAAAGTGGATAATTATTAATTTCACCAGATGCAATTTTAAATGTTTTTATTCCTAATTTTATTAGCATATTAAAACTTGTAATATCAAAAGGCGAAGATAAGAACTTTATCTTTTTTTTTAATGAGTATTTTATGATTTTATTATGAAAATCTTCAGATATTTCTAATTTTTTTAACATCTCAAACTGAGACTCCTTATTCTTGGATTTGAGATTTTGATAATTAGCCTTTTTCAATTTTTGATTTACTAACTCGGATGCTTTAAATGATTGAAATTTAACATAGTCAGCACCTATCATAGAAACCTGATCAATCATTTTTTTAGCAGTAGAAAGTGAGCCATTATGGTTGACTCCACATTCTGCAATTATTTTAACGTGCATTGTGTGATGATATTGTATAAAAACCTATAATGTAAGTTAATTCTAATGAGCTACAATATAATAAATATTGATACTAAGATTGAAAAAAATCTCATCATAAGTAATAACATTTCATTGAAAGATACTCTTTCAATAATGAACAATAATTCTATTAAAATCCTGTTTGTGATTGATAAAAATAAAAGATTAGTTGGATCTATTACAGACGGTGACTTAAGAAGAATGTACTACAAAAATATAAGTATAAATACTAAATTAAGACAAATAAAATTTAAAAAACCAAATACAATTATTGATAAAAAAAAAATATCAAAAAAATTACTTAATAAAAAAATTGAATATGTGCCATATGTTTCAAATCAAAATAAAATAATTAAAATATTTCATATATCTTATACTCCACAATATTTTAGAGATATACCAATATTTGTTTTTGCAGGAGGAAAAGGTAATAGATTAAAACCTTTAACGGATAGTAAACCCAAACCTTTGATTACTATTTCTGGTAAAACTTTAATTCAACATATAATCGAAAAATTTATAAATCAGAATTATTCTAAATTTTTTATCTCAATTAATTACAAAGGAAGTCTAATAAAAAAATCTATTTCAGATTTAAACTATAATAAAAATTACGAATTTACTTTTTTAAAAGAGTCAAAACCACTTGGAACTGCTGGGTCATTATATTTTTTAAAAAATAAAATTAGAGATTTAGTAATAGTGATTAATTCTGATATTATTTTCGATTTTAATGCTGAAGATATTGTTAATTATCATAAGAAAAAAAAACAAGATGTAACAGTTGTAACTTTAAAAAAAATATTTAATAACCCTTATGGAATAATAAATGAAAAAAGAAATTACATTAATAAAATTATAGAAAAACCAACAAATATCTATGAAATAGTTGTAGGAATGTATGTATTTTCTCTAAAGTGTCTAAGTGAATTAAAATCAATAAAAAAAATAGATATGAACATCTTCATAAAAGAATTAATTTCTAAAAAATATAAAGTTGCAAAATATCAATTAAATTCAAAATATTTTATAGATATTGGTACAAAGGAAAATTACGATCAGGCAAACAATTTTTTTAATCAGTAATGGTTAAAGTAAATTTATTACCTTTTTTTTTCAAGCTTATAAATTACAAAAAAACAATAGTTCAATCTTATAAAAAAATTAGAAAAAAAAATATCAACTTACTAACTAAAATTAATAATGAGTTAATGAATGAAGAATTGATAAGTTTAAATGAATATGAAGCATTTAATATCAATAAACTTAATATAACGTTTGAAGATTTCAAAGTATCTATTAGACAGTATTACTACACAAAACTTTTTAACTTTAGATTAAACAAATTTTATTTAATCTTCATGGGTCTTAATCTCTCATTAATTTATCCACTTCCAAAGAAATATTTAATTATTCTTAATAAGTATATAAAAGTTAATTTTTTTTTATCAGGTATTTCATATTATTTTTTATTACTTTACGAAATATCCAAAACATTTATTCATTTAATAAAGTTATTTTTAAAATCAAAGGATTTTGAGTATATAAATTTTGGTGCTTATTTTTTTAATATTAAATATAAAAATCTTGTAACTAGCCGCTATAATAATTTAGGCTTAGTAAAGTATGCTTTCAATAACTTTTTGAATAATAAAAATATATTCATTCATTCAGTCAAAAATTTTAAAAATAATAGTTTAAAGTACTCAAAACTACCTTTTAAACTTGAATACTCTAATAAAAAAATAACAAAACTCTTGATATTTTTTTTTAATTTTATCAAAACAAGTATTATAAAAAAAAATTACTCATTAATATTTTTCCTCAGAGAAATTTCAATTAGTTTTCTTCTAAAGGATCAAAAAAAAAATTGTTTTCATGATAGTTATTATTTCTCCCATGATAATTTTTATAGACCACTTTGGACTTATATTGCAGAGAACAAAGGTTCGATGATTTATATTTATTTTTACTCTTTAAATAATGAATATACGCAATTTAAGAAAAATTATTTTGATTATAATACACCACTTTCTTTATATACTTGGAATAATTTTTATGTATGGAGCGCATCCCATAAAAAATATTTAAAAAAAATAATCCCATATAACTCAAAAAATAAGTTTTATCTCAAACCCCCAGTGTCATTCTTTACTAACGATAGAAAAATTCATGAAATTCCAAAAGTTTTAACTTTTGATATAGTTCCCCATTCATTGATAAACTATGCCACTTATGGAAAACCATATGAGTATGAATTATTTTGGAAAACATCTAATTTATTTTTGAAAGACATTTTTATATTATCTGAGAAATTAAATTTTAAATTTGGTTTAAAAATAAAAAGGTTAAATAATTTAGTTGATAAAAAATATTTAAAACTAATCAATTCATTAACTGTAGAAAATAATTTTATCTTATTTAATGACTCTTATTCACCTGAGCAAATAATATCTTCAAACAGTATAGTGATATGTTTTCCATTTACTTCTTCAGCTTATTTTGCAAAAAAATTAAATGCTAAATGTATTTACTATGACCCTTTAAATACTATTAAAAATAACGAACTCAATGATATTAAATTAATTTCAACTTTAAAAAGTCTGAACAAATATTTAGTAGATAATTTATAAACTCCATCCATCATCAATTATTATATTCTGGCCATTAATACTTTTTGATTTATCATCCATTAAAAAATCTATAGTAGAGATTATATCAATCGGGTCTAACATTCCTTTATTACCTGTATCTCTTTTGTATCTTCTATAAAAAATAGGATTTTGTTTTTCTTTAATACCACCAGGCGATATACAGTTTATTCTAATATTTTTTTTTCGGTATTTTTTAGCTAAATATTTAGTAAGCATTATTATCCCAGACTTTGCAGCCGAATATTCGATCGGTGAAACCATATCCAATCCACTATAATGCTCAAATTTAGGAGCATTTACTCCTAATATTGATGAAGTAAATAATATGTTTCCTTGTATTTTATTTTTTAACAAATATTTAATGGAATATTTTGCAATCAATATATTAGTACCAAGTAATAAGAATAAATTTTCTTTAAGGTCTTTTTCATTTAGATATAAAAAGTCTTTACCGTAGTTCTTATTTTTTGGATAAGTGAGATTTATAATATTGCAAACTTTATTCTTTGATTTTTCAAAATTTAAAAATAATTTTTTCAAATTCTTTTCTTTGGATATATCTACCTTTATATGCTTGTGATTATTTGAATGTTTTTTAAGATTGTCTATATCAACTGTAATAATTTCTGAATAATCTTTTTTTAATAGATCATTCAAAAGGGCTCTACCTATTTTTCCATTACTGCCAATAAGAAGATAACTTTTATTTTTCATCATTTAATTTGAATAATACTATAATTATTAATAATTGAATTTCTTTTTATTTTTTTTATATAGATATTCTGCCATTTCAAAATCATATTTGTCATCAATATCAATCGATCTTTCTTTAGGAATTTCAACGATATTAATCTTTCCATCAAATATATGCTTTGATTTGAGAATATAATCGGGATTAGTTATGTAAAAGTTTGTTGTTACATCAAACGTAAGAGGAGTATCTTGTCTTCTAAAAAAACTATTTTTTTTGGTAAAAAGTTCATATCTACCTGAGGTTTTTCTAATCATATTAAAATAAGGACTTCTTGAAGATTTTGTTACAGACAAAACAATATCACACAAATTCGAAATATTTAAAGCTCTCTTAAGATCCATTTTATTTCTCAATGGTGAAGTAACAGGAAGAATTATAATTTTGTTAAAATTAATATTTTTTTTTATTAAATATTTTATAGCATGTTTCCAGGATAATATTTCTTTAGAATTATCTTTAGCCAGGTAAGAAGGCCTATTTATTATTTTGGTATTTAATTTTTTACAATAATTTCTGATTTTTTTTGAGTCCGTAGAAACATAAATATCATTAAATAAGTTTGATCTTTGTGCAAATTTAATTGTGTAATAAATAAGAGGTCTATTATTAAAAATTTTAACATTTTTATTTTTTAATCCTTTAGAACCTCCTCTAGCAAATATTAAACAGATTTTTTTGTTCATAGTTATTGTTTTGTATTAAGATATTTGTTCTCTATTTTATTAATATATTTAATGACTTTAATTGCTTCATTTATTTGCTGATAATTTTCTTTATGTATTGATGGATTTAAGAAGCTAACAATTTGTTTTTTGTATACTTCATGTATGTTGCAAAATTTTTTCATTTTTTTCTTTCCATTTTTTTCTTGTGTAATTTTTCTATTTAATAAGTCCGCTTTAATAATTCCATCAACACCTACAATTAGACAATATCTCTCTGATTTTTTTTGATAAAAATTTAAGTGCATTACTGCTAATAAATCACTAGACGCTTTTTCAAATAAAATATTTGCTTCATCAAATACATTACTATACTTAAAGCTACCTGAATTTGATAACCCCGATTTAGAGATTTTAAAATCTCCAAATATCCATAATAAATAATCAATTTCGTGACTAAGTTCTCTTAGTACACCTCCTCCAAGTTCCTCTTTAAGAGATATAGAGTCTTTTAATTTTGTGTTGGCTCTCCAATCTTTTAAATTTGAACCACAATATACTTCAATTATCTTTAACTGACCGATGGTATTATTATCAACTAATTTCTTTAAATATATTAGTAATGGATCATATCTAAACACATAACCAACTCGAATTTTCTTTTGAATCTCTCTTTGGTGTTCAATAATTTTCTTTATATTGTGATACTTATTGAACAAAGGTTTTTCTATAAAAATATTTACATTAAATTTAAAAATTTTTTTTAGCCAACTGTAATGCATAGATGAAGGGTTTGTTATGAAAACCGAGTCTATATTAATAGTCTCAATTTCTTTGAAACTTAAAAAACTAATTTCATTATCTTTAATAGTTTTATTTTTATTTAAATTTTTTAAAACTATTATTCTTACTCTTTTATTTAAACTTTTAATAATATTGATATGTTTTTTAGCCAATAAAGCAATAATTTTTTATTTTCAATTTATTATAAATTATATCCTAAATTCAATATTAATTTCTTCATATATTTCATAGTATGGTTTAATATTTACAATATATATTTAAAATAAAAATGTCTAAAAATATTAATATTGGAATTTATGGGGCTGGAGGTTGTGGAAGAAGTTTATTCCATTCTATTAAACGTTCATTTGCTGATAAAAATAAAGATGAAATTATAAATTTTTTTTTTGTAGATAAAGACAAAACCTTGACTTACATAAATAATGTTAAAGTATTAAGAGACAACGAATTTATAAATTTAAAGAATGAGAAAAAAATATTTATATGCATTTCAAATTCAAAAATAAGGAGAGAGTTAAGCAAGAAGTTACAAGTTAATAATGAAGTATCTTTCCCCAAACATTTTGATAATTTATCTGATGTTTATAATAAAGATAAAATTGGAGAAGGAAGTCTTATAAGCCAATTCGTAACAATTACAGATAATGTAAAAATTGGTAAATTTTTCCATGCTAATTTATATAGTTATGTAGAACACGATTGTATTATTGGTAATTATGTTACTTTTGCACCTGCCGTCAAATGTAATGGTAATGTTACTATAATGGATAATACATATATCGGTTCAGGGGCTGTTATTAAAAATGGCACTAAAGAAAAACCATTAATTATTGGAAAAAATGTAATAATAGGTGCAGGAGCGGTAGTCACAAAAAATGTGCCTGACAATAGTATAGCTTATGGTGTGCCAGCAAGAGTTATAAAAAAAAATAATTGAAAAGCTTTATATTAAATATAATTAATCATATTAATTTAAATTTTCATAAGAAAAGAAAAATAATTAATATTGAACATTCAGATATAAAATTATCTTTTCTAAATACAAATGAAATCACGACATATAGAGCTTTATCTTTCTCCTCTAAAGAGCCAGAGACTTTAAATTGGATTGATAATTTTGAAAAAAAAAGTGTTTTTTATGATATTGGAGCTAATGTTGGTATTTATTCAATTTATGCAGCAAAAAAAAATGATGCTAATGTTATTGCCTTTGAGCCATCTTTTTTTAACCTTGAAATCCTTTTTAAAAATATTGATATTAACAAATTAAATAAAAAAGTTGTTATAGTTCCATTGGCTTTAAATAATATTAATTCGATAGAAAAATTTAATATGAGTGATAATCGCCATGCTTCTGCACTTTCATCTTTTGGACAGACTTATGACCAGTATGGAAATGAATTAAATATTATTAATTTTTACAAAACTATAGGAATGAAACTAGATACATTAATTGAAATATTTAAGATCGATCTTCCAGATTATATAAAAATTGATGTAGATGGAATTGAACATCTTATATTAGAAGGGTCTAGTAAATGTTTACAAAATGCTAAAAGCATTTTAGTAGAAATAACAAATTCATTTGATGAGCAAATTAATAAAGCTAATAATATACTCACAAATCTAAATTTTGTCCAACAAAAGATTCCAAATACTTTAGGAGTCCAAAAAACTGAAAATCAAATATGGATTAAGTCTAAATGAATTATTTTTTTTTTCTCGATCATCCTGACCCAAGCTTAAATTCAGCTATTGAAATATTTAATAGGGCACCAATGGATTTATTTTATAAGCAAAAAAAAGAAGATAAAAAAATCTATATTTTTTTTATTGAAAACGATATTTGGAAAAACTGTTTTTTTTGTAATATTTCATATGATAGTTCTTTAATTATAAAAAAATCTGATTTACCGAAAAAATTTCATAATAGGGCAGTTTTATTATCAATTACCTCAAAAAATTTAAAAGAAAACGAACCACCATTTAACGATAAATCTATGGATTCTATACCCGCATGGAGATCTAATATTAAAATCTTCAATAATTTTACATCTACTTCATATCAAGGAGAATTTCCTGGATCTTTCTTAAATCTTAACTTAACTTTAACAAGCTGTAGTCCATTTATTCAATTCAATACAAAAATTGATAACTATTTTTACCTAATTAATTTTAACAAAGATCCAATACAAAAAAAATTCAAAGTTGAGATATTAAATTCAAAAAAAGAAATATTAGACTCATTTTATTTTGTAACAAATAACGTAAATGTTTTAAAATTAAATTCTCTTCCAAATAAATCAAAAGATAATATGTATATATTTAGATCAAGAGATTATGGTGGAATACCTCTTTATTTTTCAAGATCGAATGATAATAAGTCGTTTTCTCTAGAACATACACACCCTCCACAGGAATACTTGTTTCTTGGCGACAGAGGTATATATCAAAAAAAGAAGAAAAGTTTTTGGAATAATGATTAGCTTAAATTTAAAATCATTAAAAAAAAATAGAGTTATTAACAATATAAGAAATAAAATATTATTTAGACCTAGTATTTATCTCAAACCTATATCAAAAGATGTTTCTGTGAGTGATTTTTTTTTCTGGTTATATAAAAATAATTTTCAAACTAAATTTTATATAACTAATTTGGCATCCCAAATATTACCTGATATACCTCAAAAAGATGAAGTTAAAATTTTAGTATACGATGACCTTGGTAATTTAATTGATAAGATTTTGTTGACATTAGATCCATATGAAACAAAGAAATTCTTGTTCAATAAGAAGATTTATGAAAATAAGTTTGGATCATTCTTTGTTTTTCATAAATTTAAAGAATTAGATGATTTAATCAAAAATGGATGTCATGTAGCCGATAGAGGATATACTGGTTACAAAAAAAATGATGGAGTTTGGAGCTTTATTCATGGAAATCATTACTCCGCATCATTGCAAAAAAATAATGAAATTCAATCTTTGATGAGCAAGTCTTTTTTTAAGTCAGAATATAAAATGCAAGTAAGTTTTATAGACACTAAAAGTAGTGAGTTGGTAATAAATAATCCTGATAAAAAAAATATTAAAACCGATCTTCTTTACTTTGATGAAAATATGAATTTTCTTAAAAAAGAAAAAATTAAAATTCGAGGAATGAATACATTAATTTGTAATTTATCAAAATTAAATTTTAAATACATTGAATTAAGATCAAATGTTATTTTTTGTAGACCATTAGTTATAAAGCATTATGATACTTACTTTGACATATTCCATGCATAGAAATTATTGATTTGAAAAATATAAAACTTAAATACAAAAACGAGATATTTAATATAGGAGATAATCCTGATATTACATTCATTGGTGGGCCGTGTGCTATTGAGTCACTTGATCATAGTCTTTTTATGGCTGAGGCTATTGATAAAATTTGTAATAAACTTAACATAAAATGGGTTTTTAAATCGTGTTATGATAAGGATTGTAGATCATCTCCCGACAGTTTTAATGGAATAGGAATAAACGAGGGTTTAAAAATTCTTGAAAAAGTAAAAAATAATTTTGGAGTACCAGTGACTTCTGATTTTTCAGATCCTAGATGGGCATTAGCTACTGGCGAAGTATGCGATATTGTTCAAGTTCCTGCATATTTATGCAGACAAACATCTATTCTCAAAGCTGCAGCTGAAACAAAAAAACCTGTCAATTTGAAAAAGGGTCAATTTATGAGCCCTTGGAATATGAAAAATTCAGTAAAAAAGTTAGAATATTATGGTTGCAGTGAAATAATATTAACAGATAGGGGTACTTTTTTTGGATATAACATGCTAATCAATGATATGAGATCATTACCAATTATGCGTGAAACAGGCTATCCAATATGTTTTGATGCCACTCATTCAGTGCAACAACCAACTTCAATGGGTAATATATCTGGAGGGCTTCGTGAATTTATACCTCATTTAGTAAGAGCAAGTTGTGCAGTTGGAATAAATATTTTATTTATGGAAGTCCATGATAACCCAAAAAAGGCATTATCTGATAAGAACACTGTTTTAAACCTTAAATATTTAGAAAGAATTTTAGAAGAGGCAAAAAAAATAAACGAAATATCTATTAATTTAAGAAGGAAATTTGGAGAAGAGTATATTTCCCATGAACTTTAAAAATTTAGAAGTAAAAAACTATATGATTAATCTCAACGACTCTCCAATAGTTAAAACTAATCAAATAATGAAAGAAGTTATAGATCAAATGGATAAGCATCGTTTAGGTATTGTAAATGTATTAGAGGATGATAATACCCTTAAAGGTGTTATCACAGATGGTGATCTAAGAAGAATTTTATTAAGAGATCAAAAACCCTTATCTGCTATTTTAGTTGAAGATGCAATTAAATATTGTGTGAAAAATCCTTTGACTATATATGAGAATGAATTTCTAATTGACTCAATTAATTTAATGAATGAAAAACAAATTTGGGATTTACCCGTTGTAAATAAGGAGAATAAATTGATTGGATTACTACATTTACACACTGCAATAAAAAATTATATTGAAGCCCAAAAATGAAAGATAATTTACTACAACTTAGAAACAAATTAAAAAAAAAACTTAGAAGAAGAGATAAAATGTTTGGAGGTTGGATATCATACAGCCATCCCTCAATTACTGAAACTTTTGCAAGAATGGATTTAGATTTTATTGCCATAGATATGGAGCATTCGACAATATCTCCCCAAGAATCTCAAAGGATAATTTCTGTGTCCCAGAGTTTAAACGTACCATGTCTACCTAGACCAGTGTCTCAATCTAACGAAATTTTTAAGCCGATATTAGAGTCGGGTTGTGATGGCTTAATCGTAACAACTGTTGAAAATATTGACCAATTAAGTTCTATTATTGATAACTTTAAATATCCAAGTTTAGGTAAGAGATCATTTGGTGTGAATCGTGCTCAAGGTTATGGCCACAATACTAGCGAGTACTATAAAAATTGGAATAACTCTTCAAGCTTAATTTTACAGATCGAAAATATTGAAGGACTAGAGAATGCTGAGTCGTTAATCAAAAATCATAACGTAGATGGTGTTATGATAGGTCCTTATGATTTATCAGGCTCTTTAGGTATTCCAGGAGATTTTCAAAATAAAATTTATGAAAATGCATGCAAAAAAATAATTAATCTTGCAAAGAAATATGAAAAAAGTTGTGGTACTCAAATTACAGAAATTTCATCAAATATGATTAAATACAATCAGAGATTAGGTTTTAATTTCATAGTTTTAGCATCTGATTTATTTGTACTAACTGATTGGGCTCAAAGGACAAATGAAATTATAAGAAAAATAAAATGAGCTATTTGGATAAACTTTTTAATTTAAAAGATAAAAATGCTTTAATAATAGGGTCTGGTGGACACCTATGTTCAGAAATATCTAAAGGTCTCTATTTAGCAGGATGTAATCTTATTTTATTAGATATAAGAAAAAATAAAATTGAAATTTTAAAAAAAAATTTAAAAAAATTAAATGATAGAGAAATTTTAATCTATAAATTTGATGCAAATAAAAAACAGAATTATTTAAATATTTTAGAATTGTTAAAAAATAAGAAAAAAAAAATCGATATTCTAATAAATGGTGCTGGTATAAATACTTCAAAGAATATTTTCGATTTAGATATTAAGGAATGGAATAAAGTTATTCAATCACATATTAACTCAACTTTTTTATCATGTAAGATTTTTGGAAAATATATGATTTCTAAAAAATCTGGTAGTATCATAAATTTTTCCTCTGCCTCAGCTGGACCTCCACTTTCAAAAGCCTTTCCGTATTCTATTGGTAAAGCAGGTGTAAAAAATTTTACACAAAATTTAGCAAGAGAATGGGCTGAATATGGGATTAGAGTAAATTGCATAAGACCTGGTTTTTTCCCTACCGAATGGAATTTAAAAAATTTTATTGATAATAAAAGGAAGAAAGCAATTTTTAATCATACATCTCTTAAAAGATTTGGTAATCCTGATGAACTGATAGCACCAATTCTACTTTTAGCTTCAGACTCTTCCTCGTTCATTACCGGTTCAGAATTAACTGTGGATGGAGGCTTTTCCTCTATGACAATTTAAAATTATGACAAAGACTGCGGTTATAATAGGGGGATCAAAAGGGATAGGAAAAGAAATCTGTAATAAATTTTTATCTAATGGTTATGTCGTAATTAATGGGTCAAGAACAAAAGCAAGCATAAATCATAAAAATCTTTACAATATTAAATTAGATGTAAGATCTGAAAAAAATTTTTTAATTTTCTATAAAAAAGTGAGTAAAATTACAAATTGTATTAATGTTCTAATTAACAATACTGGAATATCTGAATGGAAATCTTTAAACAAAATTTCAAGTAATTTTATATATAATATTTTCGAAACAAATGTTTTCTATATTTTTTGGTCATGTAAATATGCATTGAATTTTTTCAAAAAAAATTCATCTATAATAAATATTTCAAGCATTGCTGGAAAGAGAGGTAGTAAAAATAATTCAGCTTATTCATCAACTAAATTTGCAGTAAATGGTATAACTCAATCACTAGCTAAAGAATTAGGTGTAAAACTAATTAGAGTAAATGCTATATGCCCCGTACTAATTGAAACCCCAGGTCTTATAAATGCATTAAATAAAAAAGACTCTCCCGCATATAAAATTGGCACTAATAAATTTCTGGAAAATTTTAAAGATATTAATTCTGCAATGGGACATTTACCATCATCTTATGATGTTGCTGATTTTGCATTTTACTTAGCATCAAATTCAAATAATTCTATAACCGGACAATGTATTAATTTAGATTGTGGTGTTTACCCTCAATAGATTGTGAAGAATAAAATTATTGCAGTAATTCCATGTCACTTAGCTTCAATTCGTTATCCAAATAAAATTCTTCTAAATTTGTTTGGTTTACCAATGATAGAGCATGTTAGAAGGAGAGCATTATTATCAAAAAAATTAAATGAAGTATTTGTAGCAACTTGTGATACTGCTATTACTAAAAGTTTAAAAAAATACAAAGTCAAAACAATAAAGACCTCAAATCTCCATAAAAATGGTACCACAAGGGTTGCTGAAGCAGTAAAAAATATTAATTGTACACATGTAATACTACTTCAAGGAGATGAACCATTGTTATTGCCAAATTACATAGATACTTTGATTGATAAAATTAACTACAATCCAGCAAATTATGCCTGGAATTTGACAGCGCCCTTAACAAAGAGGTCTATGTTTACCGAGAGATCAATGGTCAAGTGTAAGTTAAATAATAACAAAGAGATTATATCTCTTTATAGGTACCAAAAATATAAAGATTTAAAAAATTTAAAGAAACACAGAAAAATATTAGGAATTTTAGCATTTAGAAAAGATTTTCTATTAAAACTTGTATCTATGAAAGAGACACAAAATGAGTTAGACACATTTATTGAGCAATTCAGAATAATAGATAATAATTATACTTTAAAGTCTGTCAATGTAACAAAATCTTTACCCTCTATAAATATAAAAAAAGATGAATTCGAAGTTAAAAATTTTTTTAAAAAAAATTCAAAACAAAAAAATATTCTTAAAAAAATTATTAATATAAATGAAGCCAAGTAGATTAGAAATTTTAGAGGAACAATTATCTAAAATATTAAATCTTAAAAATGATTTTATATTTTCAGTTCCCTGGATACAACCAACAAAAATTGATAGTGAAATTATAGATAAAGAATACAAATTTATTATTAATTTTGATTTGATAAGCTTTATTTATGTATTCTTTAAATCATTTTTTGAAATTACTATATCGATTTGCAAGTTATTCATAAGTTTATTTAAAATAAAAAAAAAGAAATATACTAATTCAGATATTATAATTTTAAGTCATCTAATTTCACATAAACATTTTGGAATAAAAAAAGATTTCTATTATGGGCATCTTCAAGAGGAATTGGAAAACAAAGGTTATATTTGTAAAAAATATTTAATTAGTCATATAGCTACTAAAAAAATAAATAGCAATAATTTACTAAATATACTTCCAAAAATTGATAATATTAAATTAGAATTAAAAATAATTTGGAAACTATTCAAATTATTAATTTTTTGTTTTAAAAAAATACCTTATATGATTTCTATTAAAACAAAGATTTCAGTGATAATAATTTTTTTCTTAAAAATTTTTTCGTATAAAACACAATCATCAATAAGAATTGGATTTCAAATAAATGAAATAATAGAAAAATCTAACTCAAAATATATTTTTATTACTTTTGAAGGGCATTGTTATGAAAAGATGATTTCCCTCTTAAAAAATAATCAAAAAATATTTTCTTACCAAAATACACCTTTAAGTATTAATCAATTTTCATTAAAATTTTATAGCCATAATACTTTACCTGATGTCATATTTTGTAAAAACAATATTTATAAAGATTATCTAATTAAAAATATTAAAATTAGAACAATTGTTTTAGATCTAGGCGATTTAAATTTTAATTTAAACAAATGTAAAGTTAATAATACTAGATCTAAATCTATTTTACTAATACCTGAAGGAACTTTAACTGAGGTAAAAATTATGATTAAATTTTTACTCAAAAATGCAAATAATTTAAGTAGTTATACTTTTAATATTAGATTCCATCCTATATTTCCAGAAAAACTTATTAAAAAATTTGAACTACAACTAGTAGATAAAAAAAATGTTTTTTTTTCCAGAAATACAAAATCTGAGGATTTAATAAATAATTCCTATGTTATTTTTAGGGGCTCTAGTCTGATTTTTGAAGCAATTATTAACGGATTGATCCCAATATATCTTGAAAAGGGATTGAATAATAACTTGCTCAATATCTTTGACCTGAGATGTAATCAAATCAATATTGACGAACCAATAGAGGAGCTTTACTTGAATAATCTTACGAGTGATCCAAAAAAAACCTCTATGATTGAAAATTCATTTTACAAAGCAGATTATAATAAAATTATAGATGAACTCTAAAAATAAAAATAATCTTAGTGATTTAACAGTAATTATACCTTCAGTAGGAAGATCAAAGGAATTAAATAAAACCGTATTAACAATTAACAATGGAAAAAATAAACCCAAATCGATTATTATTGTAATTCCAAAGGCAGAAATTATTAACTTGGATATTATCTATCAAAAAAATTTAAGTTTTTATGCAACAAACGATTATGGACAAGTTAAACAAAGAGTAATTGGGTTTAATTTATCTAAGACTAAATTCACCATGCAACTAGATGATGATTGTCTAATTTCACAGGAATCAATTTTAAAATTGAAAAAAAATATTATTAAATTAGGAAAAAAAAATTGTGTTGGACCAATCTTTTTATCTAAGAAAAATGAACCACTTCACAAATTTAATAATAAAATTTTAATAAATATTTTGTCCCTAATATTTAATATTCCAATTGGCTTAAATAAAATGGGCAAAACTAATTATACAAATTTAAATTTTGGCATTGATCCAAATTATACAAAAAAGAATTTAAACCAAGTTCAGTGGATACCAGGTGGTTGCAAGCTTATGTACACAAATGATTTGATTAAATATAATTATTTCCATTTTATGGGAAAAGCATACTATGAGGATATTATTCATAGTAAAATATTAAAAGAAAAAGATATAAAAATGTGGATAATTAAAAACAGTATCTGCAAAACTGATACAGTTAATTTTTCATATAATGAAATTTCATTTATCAGAAATATTGTAAAATCAAATTTTCAAAAAAGCATATTAAAATATTGGCTTTGGTTGATGCTTGTTGTTCTAAAAAAAAGTATATGATTGGATTTGTTATTCCATGTAGTTATAATAATAGAAATAATATAATTAGAATTTGCAAATTTTTTTTAAATAAGAGAGATCTTAAAGTAGCTTTAATTCTAAATGATAAAATTGAATATTATATTCACTCGAAAATTAAAATAATTTCCAATAATATAAAATTTCTAAAATCAAATTCAAAAATTGTTTCTATTAAAAGAAATATTGGAATTGAATTTTTTATTAAAGATATAAAAATCAAGTGGATATCATTTTTAGATAGTGACTGCTTTATAGATCAAGCAAATTTAATTAAAATAGTTAATTTTTTGAATAATAAAAATAATATTGATATTGCATTAATAAATTTAAATACAAATTTAGGAGGACAAATTGGTAATAAATTAAAGAATTATATAATTCTAAATTATTTAAATATTTATAGAGCTGGTACACCCTCAATAATTATTAAGAAATATACCATTAAGTACTTATTTGATGAAAATTTTGGTATAGGCACAAATTTTTTTTCTGCCGAAGATACAAAATTTTTAATAAATAATTTTTCAAGAAATATAAAAATTATTGATAATGCTTGTATATTTCATCCATTTGAAGAAATAAATTTGCAAAAGATTTTAAGGTATAGTTTTGGACAAAAGAAATTAATAAAAAATTTAAATTTTCCCCATTCAATAATTTTCTTTTTGATAATATCGATAAGACCTCTTTTTGGTATATTTATTAGCATAATAAAATTAGATTTTAAATTACTAAAGATTTACTTTAACAGATTAAGAATTCTTTTATATGGATAATAAGCAAATAATTTTTTTTAATTCAGCATCTTCTTTAGATTTAATCGGAGGATCTCAAAGATCAATAGATTATTTATTATCAAATTTATTTTTTAATAGAAAAATTTTCTATATTTGTTGGAATTTTAGTAATGATAAAATAAGCATAATAAAATTAAAAAAATTTACTCTTTTAAGGATACCTCATCCAAAAAAAAATCTTATTCAATTTATAAGATCATATATAAAATTAGCAAAAATTTACAAGATGATACAAAAAAACGACTCAATTATTTGGTCTCACTCTCCATTACCATTTTTTTTCTTTAAATGGTTGAATAATAAAAATCATAAATATTTTTATTCTGTACACGGACCCTTACTTACAGAAATAAATTATTTCAGAGAGAAAAAAGTAAATAATTATTTTTTAAATTCCATTTACAAATACGTAACAAAGGATGCTTCAAAAATAATTTTTAACTCTTTTTATACTTTAAAAACATCTTTGAATGAAAGTAATTTTTTGCATGATGAAAATCTTATTGTAAAAGAATTACTTGTTGATGAGAAATTATTTTTAAAAGAAATAAATTTATGTAAAAAAAAATATAAAAAAAAAGATTACAATAATGGTAATTTTTTTCTTATACCTAGAAGATTAGTAAAAAGAACAGGTGTAAAGATCTTTATTACTGAATTAGTAAAAAAAAAAATTTACAATAATGTTAGATTTTATATTACAGGTGAGGGTGATGATTATCATGATATACAAAAAATTTGCTCCTCAACAAAAAATTTAATATTTCTTGGAAAAATCAATCAGAACTTGTTGTCTTATTTAATTTACATCTCAAAAGGTATAGTGATACCCAGTATTGAAGCAGAGGGTTACTGTATAGTTGCAAAAGAGGCTAGATTATTGAATAAATTTGTCTTACACACAAATCAAGGAGGTTTAAAAGAGAGTTTAGCTGGATACCCCAATCAAAAAATATTTAAGTTAGGAAGTTTAAGTACTTCTTTTTTCAAAAACCTAAAAAGAAAAAAATTTTTAAATAAAAATAAAGTTCAATTTGAAAAAAATAAAAGTTTTAATTTAAAATTATTAAATTTACTCAATGATAATTAGTACTTTTATTTTTAAAGACATAATAATTAATTTTTTAATTTTTTCTTCATCAATTTTCCTCTTGATCAAATTTACTTTTTTAAAATTTGTTAATTTACAATCAAGATTTATTATATTTTTTTATCATACTATTTTTATGATTTTAATGATTTTTTACGGATATTCTAATCCAGGTGACTCTAATTTTTATTGGAAATCCATTGATAATTATAATTTTGAAATACTAATATCATCTGGATTCATGAAGCTTATACTTTATTTCTTTAAATATATATTACATATTTCTTATTCAAATTTAATTTTAATATTAAATTTAATAGGAACATTTGGCATTTTATTTTTTATGGATTTTTTAAAAAGTAAATTATTTAACAAAAATTTAGTTTTTACAATACTTTTATTTCCTTCTTTGCATCTTTGGACAAATACTTTTATCAAAGAAACTTTTATTTTAACATTACTATTTTTATTTATATGGGTAGAAACTCATAAAAAGAATTATCATTTTTTTGGTATATTATTTTTATTATTAATTTTTTTACTAAGACCGTATTTGGGAATTATTTTAATTTTTCCATTTATATTAAAAATTTATTTAAATTCAGAAAAAAAAATATTTCTTACCTTGCCGCTTTCATTTTTATTATTTTTTTTAATTGGTTTTTTATATTTTTATTTTGATTTTTATACTTTAATTTCTGTAGACTCTTATAATCCAATTAAAATAATAAATGATATATTAAATCAATATAATACAATCATACATGGTTCTTCAATCATAGACACTGATAAGTTTTTTATATTTAATATGATTGCATATTTATTTTCTCCGATTTTCTATTTTGAATATATTTTGAGCCCCCTAGGTCTTATTTTTACTCTTGAGTGTATTGTTTTAGTTTTTATTTTGTTCTATTTAATCAAAAATTTTGATTTTAAATTTCCCTTTTTCAAAATCTTTTATTTATTATCAATTCTTCTACTATTATTTATTTATGCAGAGTCTACTACAAATGTTGGAATTGTTTTGAGACAAAAATGGACCATTATTGTCTTTCTGATATATATTTTAACTGATGGTCAAAAAAAAGCTTCTAAAGAAAATATTAATAACATCATCTAGTTTTAAAACTGTTGATGCATTTCTCTTAGATTTCCTTCAAAGTCTTTCTATTAATTTTATGGTCCATGTTGCTACAAATTTAAATAATCTTAATCAAAAACAAATAAATCGCATTGAAAAAAAATATAATTTTAAACTTATAAATATTCCAATTAAAAGAAAAATTAATATTTTTTATGATATGTATGCCTTTATAAAATTAATTCTTATAATTAAAGAAAAGGGTTTCGATATCACTCTTTCTCTAACACCCAAGGCAGGTCTATTGACGTCCTTTTCATCATTCTTAAGTGGTATCAAAAATAGAATACATATTTTTAATGGACAAATCTGGTACAATAAAAAAGGCTTTTATAGAAAATTTTTAAAATTTTTTGATCTTATAACATTTAATTTTTCTAATAAAATTCTTTGTGAAAGTTATTCACAATCATTATTTTTGCAAAAAGAAGGTTTTACCAAAAAAAAGATAACCGTGCTAAGTTATGGATCATTAATGGGAGTTGATACTGAACTATTTAAATTTGATATTTATAAACGCAAAAAATTAAGAAATGATCTTTCATTAAATAAATCTGATAAAGTATGTATGTTTGTTGGAAGAATAAATTACGATAAAGGCTTAAATTTAATAATTAAAGCGAGTGAGTATTTCGCTAAAAAAAAAGATATATATTTTGTTTTAATCGGTGAGAGTGAGATAGACCCTTTAAAACTAATGAAAATTTTAATTGCCAGAAAAAATATAATCTATTTGGGTCCTAAAAAAAATATAAATGAATACTTATCTGCTGCTGATTTTTTAGTTTTACCTAGTTCTCGTGAAGGGTTCGGAATAAGTGTAATTGAGGCAGCAAGTGTAAAAAGACCTTCATTAATTTCTGACATTGATGGATTAAAAGATACAATAGAAAATAATCAATCTGGATATTTATTTAAATCAGGTGATCAGAAGGATTTTAATTTAAAATTAAAAAATATGTTTTCAAATTTGAAATTAACAAAAAAAATGGGATTAAAAGCAAGAGATATAGTAAAAAAAAAGTATGAAAAAAATAATGTGATTTCAAATTATGTAAGATATATCCAAGAAATTAGTTAATGTATTTAATGATTAAAGATTATATGGATAAAATATTAGCTTTATTTTTAATTTTAGCTCTGAGTCCAATTTTTCTTTTTTTAATTTTTTTTAATTTTGTTTTCAATGGTAGGCCAATATTTTTTATCCAGGAAAGATCAGGAAAAGAAAAAAAAAAGATTAAACTCATAAAATTAAGAACTATACAATTAGATAACAAAAAAATTTCAAAAGTTAAGTATACATTTATGGGTAATTTCTTCAGAAGATCAGGGTTAGATGAAATATTTCAACTATTCAACATAATTAAAGGAGATTTAAGTTTTGTTGGACCACGGCCTTTATATATGAAGTACAATGACTTATACGATAAAGACCAATTACAAAGAATTAAGGTCAAGCCTGGTCTTACTGGACTAGCCCAAATACATCAATACAATGGTATTACTTGGGAAGAAAAAATTAGATACGACCTAAAATATGTTCAAGATATAAATTTTTTATTAGATATTAAGATTATAATTAAAACATTTTTTAAAATTATATTTAGAATATTTGATACAAACTTTAATACAATATCAGATGAATTTAAAGGTACAAAAAATAATGACAAATAAAAATTCTTTCAAATCAAATTGGCCGTATTACTCAAAAAAACAAATTAACTCAGTTAAATCTGTTTTGCAGTCGGGTAAAGTTAATTTTTGGACCGGAGAATATTGTAAATTATTCGAAAAAAATTTTGCTAACTATCATAAAATAAAATATTGTGTAACATTAAATAGTGGTACTAGCGCTTTGGTATGTGCAATTGAATCACTTAATTTAAATAAAGGATCTGAAATAATAACGACTCCTAGATCATATTACACATCAGCATCTTCAATTATATCATGTGGAATGAAGCCAAAATTTTCTGATATTGAGAAATCAACTCAAAACTTGGATCCAAAAAAACTGGAAATTAATATATCAAAAAAAACCAGAGCAATAATTTGTGTTCACCTATCAGGATTGCCGTGCGATATGGATAGTATAATTAGAATAGCAAAAAATAATAATATTTTTGTAATAGAAGATTGCTCCCAAGCTCATGGAGCTGTTTTAAATAAAAAAAAAGTTGGCACATTTGGTGACATTGCAATATGGAGTTTTTGCCAAGATAAAATAATTAGCACTGGAGGAGAGGGTGGAATGTTAGGCACTAATAAATCATCAATCTATAAAAAAGTTTTATATTTAAAAGATAATGGAAGAAATTATGAAAAAGTGAAAAAAGTTAAATATTCAGGTAATTTTAATTACATTCATGATTTTATAGGTAGTAATTACAGAATGACAGAAATGCAAGCTATTATAGGCATAGACCAATTAAAAAATCTTAACAAAATTATTAAAAGGAGAAATGAGAATGCAAAGATATTAGACAGATATTTTAAAGATTTAGACAACATATTTTTACTTTCTAAAAAATCAAATGTCATTAACGCATATTATAGATATTATTTTTTTGTAAAAAAAAAAGAGCATAAAGAAAAACTAATAAAAAAAATACGATTAAAGGGAATAGAGTGTTTTTCAGGTAGTTGTCCAGAAATTTACCAAGAAGTATTTTTTAAAAAAAATTTTAAAATAAAAAGATTGCCAATCGCAAAATATATAGGTGATAGATCTATATGTTTAAAGATCGACCAAACTTTGAGTCAAACAATTATTAAAATACAAGCAAAAATAATTAAAAAAGAAATAAATTCTCTTGACTAATTTTTTCAAAACACTTCAAGTTAAACTCAGTAGTATTCAAAAAAAAATAATTATAACATTATTTGATCTTACTCTACTATCATTTTCAATTTATTTATCTCTTTTGATAAGATATGAGTCTTTTAATATTTATTTTTTAGATAATTTATTTACTTTTTTAATTGGCCTTTTTTTATTTTTTTTATTTTCAATTATTTTTAAGATAAATCAGCAAATAATTAGGACTTTTAATATTTCAAATGTAATATTTTTCTTAAAGGTAATTTTTTTATTCACATTTATTTTTTTTATATTAATTTATTTAATAAATTTTCCTAATAGTCCTAGATCTATACCATTATTTACAGGCCCTATATTTTTTTTAATTTTTATTACCTCTAGACTTTTAATTCTTTATCTGACAAATAATATGAATCAATCAAGTGCAAAAATTCCTGTATTGATATATGGAGCAGGTTCTTCTGGTGTTTTTTTTAATGAGATTTTAACTCCAAATAAAAAGGTAATTGGATTTATCGATGATGATGATTCTAAAATAGGAAGAAATATTAATAATATAAGAGTTTATAATTATAGTGACATAAATAATCTCATTAAAGCTCAAAATATAAAAGAAATTATTGTAGCAATCCCAAGATTGAATTTAATTGATAGAAAAAATTTTTCTAAAAAATTAAAAAAGTTCCAAATAAAAGTTAATTTTGTAACACTTTCTCGTGATTATGATAATACTAATAATAACTTAAATTTCGATGAGGTTAGATTATATGACCTTATAGATAGAGATCTTAGAGTAGATTTTGATTTAAATAAAAACTTTTTTAACAAAACAGTTATTATAACTGGTGCTGGTGGGAGTATTGGTTCAGAACTTTCTAGACAAATTTTAATGTCAGATCCAAAAAATTTGATATTTATTGATTTCAGTGAGCTTAATCTATTTAATTTACAAAAAAATATTAATGTAATAAAAGATCAGTTTAAAATTAGTTCAAAAGTAAAATATAAACTTTTAAATTTATGTAATTACCATGATTTAGAGGCACTATTTTTAAAAATTAAAGATGAAATTGGATATGTAGATTTTGTTTTTCATTGCGCAGCTTATAAACATGTAAATTTAGTTGAAGATAATAAATTCATCTCATTTAAAAATAATATGTTAGCAACAATAAATTCGGCAACTTTATCAGATAGATACAATGTTAATAAATTTGTTTTGATATCTTCTGACAAAGCTGTCAGACCTAAAAGTATGATGGGTATCACCAAATACTTGTCTGAAATTTACGTATTAAAAATTGGCAAAATATCTGACAATACAATTTTCTCCATAGTAAGATTTGGAAATGTTTTAGGGTCATCTGGATCTGTACTACCAATTTTTAATAATCAAATCAAAAATGGTGGACCCATAACAGTTACACATACTGAAGCCACAAGGTTTTTTATGACTATTGAAGAGGCTTCTTATTTAGTTATTCAAGCATCTATAATTGCTGAAAAATTAGATATTTTACTTATAAATATGGGAAATCCAATAAAAGTCATTGATTTAGCAAGAAAGCTTTTAAGCTCATTAGGACTAAAAGAAAAAACTAAAAATAATCAAAATGGCATTGAAATTAAAATAATTGGATTAAAAGATGGAGAAAAACTTCACGAAGAATTACTAATAGACAAACATAGTATCAAAACAATTAATGAAAATCTCATGATAGCAAAAGAAGATGATAAAATTAACTTTAATCTTGATGAATTTAACAGTTTTTTAAATGATATAATTAAAAAAAATTCTGAAAACTACTTAATTGAAAAATTAAATTTACTAAATATCAATAATTGATGAATCCTTTTAGTTTTAAAAATTTTATAATTCCTTCATATTTATTTTATTTATTACCTTTAGGGTTAGTTACTGGTCCTTTTCTTCCTGATTTATTTTTAAGTTTGATTGCTATTTTATTTTTAATTAATTGTTATTTTGAGAAAAACTTTAAATTTTTAAAATTCAAATTTTCATTAATATTTTTATTTTTTTATTCTGTTATATTGATTAGCTCAATTTTATCAAATAATATTTTATTTTCTTTGGAAAGTTCATTATTTTTCTTAAGATATCTTTTTTTTAGTTATGGTATTTATTATTTATGTAAAAATAGACCTGAAACTATTGATATTTTTTTTAAAATCGTTTTTTCTACAGTTTTATTAGTTGTTGTTGATGGATATTTTGAATTTATTTTTGGCAAGAATATATTGGGTACTAGTTCACCAGATCCATCACGGATATTAAGTTTCTTTCATGCTATGATAATTGGTAGTTTTTTGTCAAAAACTTTACCTTTAATTTTTATTTTCTTAATCTTAACAAATAAAAATACTAATTATTCTAATTTAATTTACTTTTTCATCATTGCTATTTATATCTTAATCTTCCTCAGTGGCGAAAGGTCAGCTTTTTTACATGCTAGTATAATTTTCATATTCTTATCAATATTGATTAAACAGACTAGAAAGTTATTCTTTTTTACTTTTTCACTTATTTTGATTATTTTTACTTTTCTAATACTAACAAATGAAGTTATCAAAAATCGAATGATAACAAGTGTTTATGAGGGCTTTCAGACTAAACAAGTTGAAAATACATCATATAACGACAAAATAATTATTTTTTCACCTGTTCATGATAAATTTGTAAGAGTTTCTGGTGAAATATTTTTAGATAATAAATTAATCGGCTCAGGTCCAAATACTTTTAGAATTGTATGTAGTAAATATTCAAATATAAAATTTAATAATAATTCCGCTTGTGGGACTCATCCGCATAATACATACGCTCAGTTGTTGGCTGAAACAGGCTCTTTGGGTTTTGCAATCGTATTATCAATTTTTTTATATATATCTTATAATCTTTTTAAAAGCGTGATTTCAATGAAGCATGACCAGAATACTTATTTCAAAGTTTGTTTATTGACTTATTTTTTTATAATTTTGTTTCCTTTTACTCCAACAGGTAATTTATTTAATAATTGGATAGGAGCTATTTACTTCTTGCCACTAGGATTATTCTTAACTAAATTTGTCAAGAATGAGTAAGAATAATGAAATACTTATAATAATCAAAAATGTAAAAAAATATTTAATTTTTTTTATAATATTGAATTTAATAGTTTTAGGTTCTTTTACCTATTTTTATAGCCAAACTAAATCAATAAAGTCAGAATTTGTTGATATTAAATTTGTAACCAATGATTTCCCAACAATATCAAATATATTTGAAGATATAAAATTTTATATTGAATTTACTTCAGATTATACTTTTGATATTGATAAAAAAACTTTTGTGTCCGATGAAAATAGTAGTATTAATTTAGAAAATTTAAAAAATAAATTAGATAATTACTTTTTAGATTATCACAACAATCTTAATGATCATGCAAGTAAAATACAGTATAGTAAAGATTATCAAACACTTTCTTTAGTAAATTATTATTTTTCAAAAATAAATTTGTTTGAAAAAGTTTATAAGCTTGATGATTTATATTCTAAATATAAATATAATAAAATTAATTATATCACAATTTTATTTTCATTATTTATATTTCTAAATTTTTTTCTTTATATATTTTTCTTATTCCTTCAATATTTAAAAAAAAATAAATGAAATCTCTATTAAATATCAAAGATTTAAAAAGAGATGACATTTTTTCTATTCTAAATTTTTCAAGAGATTTAAAATTAATAAATCAAAAACCCTTAAAAAATTTTAATATTGGTATGTTATTTGAAAAATATTCAACTAGAACAAGGCTTTCTTTTCATACAGCTATTTGTTCTCTTGGTGGAGAACCAATAAAACTTGATTTCGAGGAGATGAATATAAAAAGAATAGAGTCATTTGAAGATACATTTGAGATACTTTCATGTTATCTAGACATGATTGTATACAGAACAGATAATCATAAAAAATTAGAAATAGCTAAACAATATTTTAATAAACCAATTATCAATGCACTCTCTGATATATCTCATCCTTGTCAAGCTATCTCAGATATATACACACTGAATGAACATTTTGGACACTTGGAAGATATTACAATTTCTTGGTTCGGTGACATGAATAATGTTTTATTTAGTTTATGTGAGATAACTAATATGATTGGAAATATAAATATTAATATTTTTACCCATGAATCAATTTATGAAGATAAAAGCAATATTTTTGATTTTAGTAATATAAAATTTTATTATGAAATAAATAAAAATGTGATCTCACAAACTGATTGTTTTATGACAGACGTATACACATCAATGAATGATAATGATAAATTTAAAGAAGATTTATTAAAAAAATTCCAAATCAATTCACATATTATTAATATGGGCAAAAAAAATTCAATATTCATGCATTGTTTGCCAGCAAATATAAATTCAGAGGTGACAATCGATGTCATAAAAGGAAAAAAATCTATTGTAAAAAAACAAGCTTATAACCGATATGTTGCACAAAAAGGTATTTTAAAATGGCTAAGTACTTAATATTATTTATCTTAATAATTTTTTATGGCTGTGAAACTAGCAGTGAGCAAGTAATTAAAAGTAAAAATTATTCAATTGAAAATATTAAGTTTAATGCAGTCACAAAAAAACTTCTCTATAATGATTTAATTGAGGATAAAGATAAAACATTAATCAAAACTTATATATCAAAATGGTTTAACAATAATATAAAATTAGACGGCTTTGAGGGGGAGCTTGTGGTAAATGTCAGATCATTAATTGTTGATAAAATAAAAGAAGATCAATTCTATAAATATCAAATTGATATCAGTATTGACTTTACAGAAAGAAATCAATTATTGAATTATAAAAAAACTTATAATGTTAATTCAATTGAATACGGAATAATTAATGGAGATTTTACAATTAATGATCAAGATAGGTTGAATATTAATATTGTTAATAAAAGCATTGAAAGTATTACAAATAAGTTAATAAATCTAAAAAAAAGTTAATCTCTCCAAAATGATGGAATAAGTAATATCATTATTGTTAACATTTCCAGCCTACCAAGAAACATTGTGCACGTTAAAATTATTTTAGAGTAAGAATCTAGTCCTCCATAATTACCATTTGGACCTATCTCATTACCTAGACCAGGACCTACATTTGATATTGCTGAGGCAGCACCTGAAATACAAGTTAAAAAATCAAGTCCACTAAATGAAAGTAGTAACGCAGACACTGAGAAGGTAAAAATATATAAGAAAAAAAAGGTCATAACAGAGTCATAAGTAGACTCAGGAACTTTTCTATTGTTAAAGTGGATAACAACAACAGAGTGGGGCTTTAACATTTTTTTTAAGTGTAAATTTACATATTTAAATAATATTTGAAATCTGAATACTTTAATTCCTCCTGTTGTAGATCCAGCACATCCTCCTATAAACATTAATATTAAAAAAAGTACTGATGCATAATTACCCCAATTTTCAAAATTTTCACTTACATATCCTGTTCCTGATATTATTGAAATCGTATTAAATGAAACATTTATAAATTTAGAAATCACATCTGATCCCTCAATAAAATCATTAGCTAAAATATAAATTGTAATAATCGCAACAACTAATATCATTAAAAATAATCTAACTTGGTGATCTTTAAATATTATAAATACGTTTTTAAAAGTTGTTTTAGCTAAAACAAAAAAGGGCAAACTTCCAATAATCATGAAAACTATTGAAATAAATAAAACTTTGTCATTAAAAAAAGCAAAAGATTGATCATAATTAGAAAAACCACCTGTAGATATAGTTGTGAAACTATGTGTAATAGCGTCAAAAAAAGACATACCAAAAACATAATAAAAAAGAATTAGGGTAAATGTTAAACTTATATAAATGAAAGATATCTTTTTAATAACAGAAGATATTTTTGGTAAGAATTTATCATAAGGATCGTCCCCCTCTAGGTAAAATAATTGCATCCCACCAACTCTTAAAAAAGGTAAAATGAATAGAGCTATTATGACTATTCCTATCCCCCCAATCCATTGTAAAAATGATCTCCATAAAAGTATTCCTTTTGGATATGTGTCTAAGTTAGTCAGAACTGTAGAGCCAGTAGTTGTCACGCCACTCATAGACTCAAAGAGAGCATCTATGAATGACAAGTTTATTTGAGTGTAAATAAAAGGTATAGCACATAGAAAAGTTAATAATATCCAAGATATAACAGTTATAACAAAAGCTTCTTTTAAGGAGATATTTAAGTCAACATTCTTATTACTTATAACAAGAGAGCCACCAACAATAAGATATAATAATATTGGAACGGCATATGATTGCCAAGATTCAGTTTTATAGATTAACTCAGTTATTAGAGGAATAAATAAGAAAAATCCAACAGCACAGATAACTGTTCCACTTACCAATGCTATAGGTTTGAAATTAAACATTTTAATGTTTTTCTAATGAATGTTTTTCTTATTATAGGGGCTATCCAATGAAAATGTTGGAATATCAATTTTTAGTTTTTCACCATTATCTTGAGAAACTAAATAAAATCCTTGCATTATTCCATTATTTGTTTTCAAGGGTGTACCACTTGTATACTCAAATGACTCACCAGGTTGTATAGTTGGGAATTCTCCAACAACTCCCTCACCTTGCACATTAATTACCTTGCCGTTTGCATCAATAATTAACCAATTTCTGTGTTTAAGTTTAATAGAGTAATTTCCAGAATTTGTAATGTTTACTTGATATGCCCAGACAAAATGACTCTCCTGAGGTGATGATTGATCATCTAAGAAATAGGGCTTTACAGTTACAGTTACCCCATTTGTTGTTTTAGAGTACATAAATTAATATACCCCATAAATGGGGTATAGAGAATTAAATTGATTAATTAAAAAAGACCTTGAATTAATCCTTTTTCATCTAGCATTATTGAATTAGCGCTAGGCACTTTAGGTAGACCTGGCATTGTCATAATTTGACCTGTTACAACAACTATAAATCCTGCTCCAGCTGACAGCCTTACTTCTCTTACAGGTACAGTAAAACCACTTGGAGCACCCCTTAAAGAGGGATTTGTAGAAAAACTATATTGTGTCTTAGCAATACAAATAGGAAGGTTTCCATAACCGTTTTCCTCAAACCCTTTAAGTTGATCGCTAACTGATTTATCAATCACAATATCATCTGCTCTATAGATTTTTTGGGCAACAGAGCGAATTTTTTCCTCCAACGATACATTGTCCTCATACATAAACTTAAATTTAGATGGATCACTAGATTCACTAATTTTTACAACTTCTTCAGCCAATTCTAAAGTGCCATCACCACCATTTGCCCAGTGCGAACAAAGGATTGCTTTTACTCCCATTTTTTCACAACCATCTGAAATAACTTTACCCTCAGCTTCTGTATCAAGAGTAAAACTATTGATAGCTACAATTGTTTGTAGTCCAAAAGATTGAATATTTTCTATATGTCGTTGTAAATTTTCAAAACCTTTCTCAACTGCATCAACATTTTCATTATTAAGGTCTGCTTTTTCCACACCTCCGTGTGATTTCAATGCTCTCACAGTGGCAACAATGACGACAACACTAGGCGTTAATCCTGCCTTACGACATTTAATATCTAAGAATTTTTCAGCACCTAAGTCTGCACCAAATCCAGCTTCAGTTACCACATAATCAGCGAGTTTTAGACCTGTTTTCGTAGCAATTACTGTATTGCAACCATGAGCAATGTTTGCAAAAGGACCGCCGTGTATAATCGCTGGATTATTTTCAAGTGTTTGAACTAGATTTGGCATTAAAGCATTTTTTAATAAAACTGTCATTGGACCATCAGCTTTTACATCACGTGCATAAATAGGAGATTTGTCTCTTTTATATGCAATTATAATATCACCAATTCTTTTTTGAAGATCGTTAATATCATTTGCTAAACAAAAAATAGCCATGATTTCACTTGCAACTGTTATGTCAAATTTATCTTCTCTTGGAAATCCATTTGAAACACCTCCAAGATTGACATTAACCTTTCTTAGAGATCTATCACCTAAATCAACAACTCGACCCCAGGTAATTCTTCTTTGGTCTATTTGTAATTCATTTCCCCAATAAATATGATTATCAATTAATGATGATAAAAGATTGTGCGCTGCAGTGATTGCGTGAAAGTCACCCGTGAAGTGAAGATTAATTTCTTCCATAGGGACAACCTGAGCATATCCACCTCCAGCAGCTCCACCCTTCATACCAAAACATGGACCTAGGCTAGGTTCTCTGAGACAAACTATAGATTTCTTTCCAATTTTATTTAGGCCATCATTTAAGCCAACAGATGTAGTTGTTTTGCCTTCACCAGCTGGTGTTGGATTAATTGCGGTAACTAAGATTAATTTTCCATCAGGGTTAGACTTACTTTTTTCAATAAAATCAAAATTTATTTTCGCTGCATCATGGCCATAAGGAATAAGATTTTCCTCTGGAATATTTACTTTAGCAGCAACGTCTCTTATGTGAATTTTTTTAGCAGCTCTCGCTATCTCAATATCTGACATCTAACTCTGGATCCTTTCCAAAAAAAACTGGTATACAATATACCAATAACTATACAAAACTTAAGTTTTTTAAGATAAAAAAACTTAAAATTCTCCTTTATTTTTTAGCCTATGTGTCGCATTAGAAATTTTATTTAATAAAAAAGTCATTGTTCAATAGTAAATTTATAATAGTTTAAAAATGTTGAAAATATTGGTAATAGGGCTTGGTTATGTGGGTACAGCAAACGCTGTCCTTTTATCACAACATAATGAAGTTACCTGCTTCGATTTAGATATCTCAAAATCAAATAACCTAATAAATGGTATTTCGCCTATAGAAGACAAAGATGTATCTGAATATTTATCTTCTAAAAAATTAAATTTAAAATCAGCAGAGAGCTTTCCTGCTGAAATTGATAATTTTGACTTTGTGATTATAGCCACATCAACAAATTATGACATTGAGACAAATAAATTTAATACTTCCTCAATAGAAGAATCATTAGAAAGTATTCAAAATTCTAAATCAAACCCAACTGTAATTGTTCGATCTACAATTCCAGTTGGTTATATAAATAAAGTGCAAAAGAAATTCCCTGGACTTGAAATTATTTTTGTGCCTGAATTTTTAAGAGAGGGAAGAGCTTTAAATGACAGTCTTTATCCTTCAAGAATTGTTATCGGCTCGCATTCTGAAAAAGGAAAAGAGTTTGCAAAATTGTTAATAGATGCATCTCTAAATAGAGATGTTCATACTATTTACACAAACTCTACAGAAGCAGAGTCATCAAAATTATTTTCTAATGCCTATTTAGCAATGCGAGTAACATTCTTTAATGAGCTAGACTCATTTGCAATGTCAAAAGGTTTAAATACAAAAGAGATTATTAAAGCTGTAAGTCTAGATCCTAGGATAGGGGATTTTTATAATAATCCCTCATTTGGATACGGGGGATACTGTTTACCAAAAGATACAAAACAATTATTAGCAAACTTTGATAAAGTCCCCCAAAAAATTATGGAGGCAATTATAGAGTCAAATTCAATGCGAAAAGATTTCATTGGTTTAGAGATTGCAAAATTAAAACCTAAAACTGTTGGTGTTTATAAACTCATTATGAAAGAGGGATCAGATAATATAAGAGAGTCAAGTATGCAAGGCATTATGAAAAGAGTTAAAGCTAAAGGTATAAGAGTAATAGTCTACGAACCTCTAATCAAAGACAAACTATTTTTCAATTCAGAGGTTTATCAAGATTTAGAATTATTCAAAAAAGATGCTGATTTAATTCTTTGCAATAGAAGCCATTCAGAGCTAAATGATGTACAAGACAAGATTTTTACTAGAGACTTGTTCAACCAAGATTAAGTTAAAGATTTATATTTTTTTCTAAATTTATCCAAAAAACGCATGAAATTCATAGCATTTTTATATTTTAGTTTCGCATCAGATAGGTCTATACTGCCGAGGCTTATATATATAAGGAGGAAACGATGACAAAAATTAAATCGTTGTTTATTTCTCTTGTTTTAACTCTAGGTGTTTCTACAGCAATAGCTGGAAGTCACGGAAGCACACTTGATATTGTTAAAGAAAGAGGAAAACTAATGTGTGGTTCCAACACTGGTCTTGCTGGTTTTGGTAACCCAAATGACGCTGGTGTGTGGGAAGGTATTGACGTTGACGTATGTCGTGCTGTTGCAGCTGCTGTTTTCGGAGATGCTAATGCAGTAGAATTCGTTCCAACCACATCAAAAGTACGTTTCACTGTTCTTCAATCTGGTGAAATCGATATGCTTTCTAGAAACACAACATGGACTCTGCAAAGAGATGTTGAGCTTGGTTTAGAATTTGTTGGTGTTAACTATTATGATGGACAAGGTTTTATGGTTAGAAAAGATCTTGGCGTTTCAAGTGCAACTGAATTAGACGGTGCATCTGTTTGTATTCAGGTTGGTACAACAACTGAAATGAACTTAGCTGATTATTTCAAAGCTAACGACATGTCTTATGAGCCAATTCCTGTTGAAACAAATTCTGAAGCTGATGCTGCTTACTTAGCTGGTAGATGTGATATCTATACCACTGACGCATCTGGTTTGTATGCAAGTAGAGCTGGATATCCAGACCCTTCTGCTCATATGGTATTACCAGAAATTATTTCTAAAGAGCCTCTTGGCCCTTCAGTAAGACACGGTGATAGTGAATGGGCTGACATCGTAAGATGGTCACTGAATGCTATGATTATCGCAGAAGAAAAAGGCATTACTTCAGATAATGTTGATGAAATGAAAAACTCAAAAGATCCAGAAACTTTAAGATTACTTGGTGTTTCAAAAGTAGGAGATACTGGTGCTGGTTATGGAGCTTGGTTAGGCTTAGATGATGATTGGGCTTACAATATCATCAAACAAGTTGGTAACTACTCAGAGAGTTTTGAAAAGCATATTGGTGTAAACACACCTATTAATATAGCCAGAGGTTTAAACGCTCTCTATAAAGATGGTGGTATTCTTTACGCACCTCCATTTAGATAAAATCTATTTTTTTCGGGCTATTTAAAATAATAGCCCGAAAATTTCAAAGAATAATAAATTAAAATATGTCTAATAGTTTTTTAAGAAAACTAATTTTTGATGAAAAAATTAGATCATTAGTTGTTCAAACTCTCATAATCGGCATATTCGCTTTAATTATTTATCTTATTACGCAACAAACTGCTTATAATTTAGAAAAAAGAGGCATCGGAACCGGTTTTGGTTTTTTAAATATGTCAGCTGGATACGATATTAGTATTAGGCTTATTCCTTATACAAGTGAAAGTACTCACTTTAGGGCCTATTTAGTTGGTTTAATAAATACTCTTATGATCTCAATATGTGGATGTTTTCTTGCCACTATACTTGGTTTTCTTGTTGGCATAATCAGACTTTCAAGCAACTGGTTATTTAGAAATATTGCTTACGTATATGTAGAGTTTACAAGAAATGTACCGGTGCTTTTACAAATTATATTATATTACACAATTCTACTTTACCTTCCCAAGATTAAACAGGCTTTAGTGCTTTTTGATACTTTTTATATTACTAATAGAGGCATATACTCCCCATCTCCAATTTTTAAAGATGGATTTTCAATAGTTGCATGGAGTTTTGTTATTGCAATAATATTCACAATTTTTCTAAAAAAATATTTTAAGAAAAAACAAGAGCAGACAGGAAAGCAATACCCAATATTTTATGTTAACTCTGCATTAATAATTTTTACACCAATAATTTTTTACTATATCATGGGTATGCCATTAGATTTTGATCATCCTATTTTAAAAGGTTTTAACTTCAAAGGAGGTATGGTTGTTAGACCTGAATTCATGGGAATGCTATTAGGTCTTTCAATTTATACTGCAGCATTCATTTCTGAAACAGTTAGATCTGGTATAATGGCTGTTTCTAAAGGGCAAAGAGAAGCATCACAAGCTTTAGGTTTAAAAAACAACTTAGTTTTAAGATTGATTGTCATACCTCAGGCTTTACGAGTGATTATTCCACCTTTGACCTCACAATATTTAAATCTTACTAAGAACTCATCTTTAGGAATTGCAATTGGTTATGCAGATTTAGTTCATGGTTTTGGTGGTATATCTCTAAATCAAACCGGTAAAGCGATTGAAATTATGTCAATGGTGATGATCACATATTTAACTATAAGCTTAACAATTTCGTTATTTATGAATATTTATAATAAAGCTGTTCAATTTAAAGGTAACGCATGAGTAGTTCTATTTCATTTACACATAATAAATACTACTCATGGTGTAGAAATAATCTTTTCTCATCATGGATTAACGGAATAATTACAATACTTTCTATTTATTTCATCTATGAAGTGTCTTCTTTCTTTTTAAATTGGACAATATTCGAGGCTGATTTTGTTAATAATTTTAGAGGTGAAAAAATAACAGACAGGACTTTCTGTTCAAAAAATATTGAACCTGGCCAACATGGGGCTTGCTGGGCAATTATTATAGTAAGATTTCATCAGTTTATTTATGGATTTTACCCTGTTGAGGAAGCTTGGAGAGTTAATTTAGTTTATGGCTTATTACCTTTTGCCTTAGTTGGAATATTTTTTGATAATTTACCTTTCAGAAAGTATTTTATTTATTTTACTTTTTTATTTCCATTCATTGGGTATTTCCTTTTATATGGTGGGGCTGGTTTAGATGTTGTTGGAACTAGTAAATGGGGAGGACTTCTTGTTACTTTATTTTTAGGAGTAACGGGCATTCTATTAGCATTTCCCTTAAGCATTATTTTGGCTTTAGGTCGAAGATCTAAAATGCCAGTAATAAAAACTATTTGTATAATTTTTATTGAATTTATTAGGGGTGTTCCTTTAATTACATTGCTATTTACAGCTAATGTAATGTTACCTCTCTTTTTACCAGAAGGTGTCCGTCCTGATAATTTATTGAGGGCTTTGGTTGCTGTTACCTTATTTCAATCCGCATACATGGCAGAGGCAATAAGAGGAGGATTACAAGCCATACCCAAAGGACAATTAGAAGCTGCTCAATCTCTAGGATTGACATATTGGCAAAGCACTAGAAAAATTATTCTTCCTCAAGCTTTAAAAATTTCAATTCCACCTATAGTTAATACATGCATAGGTCTTTTTAAAGATACTTCACTTGTTTTAATTATTGGTTTATTTGATTTACTTGGTGTGGGAAGAGCGGCAGTTGCAGACATTGATTGGGCAAAATTACATTACGAGGTTTATGTTTTTATTTCTCTAGTTTTCTTTATATTCTGCTTTGGCATGTCGAGGTATAGTTTATATTTAGAAAAGAAATTGAAGACGGATAATAGTTAAAATGACAGAGCAAGTAATCCAGCTAGAAAAAGTCAATAAGTGGTATGATGACTTTCACGTTCTCAAAGATATTGATTTATCTGTTGATAAAGGTCAAAAAATTGTGATTTGTGGTCCCAGTGGCTCCGGTAAATCAACTATGATCCGTTGTATTAATCGTCTTGAAGCACATCAAGAAGGTAAAATTGTAGTTCATGGAACTGAGCTTACTAATGACCTCAA
This sequence comes from uncultured Alphaproteobacteria bacterium, assembly GCA_902617485.1. Classification (GTDB taxonomy): domain Bacteria; phylum Pseudomonadota; class Alphaproteobacteria; order HIMB59; family HIMB59; genus HIMB59. Next base: position 104,234 of record CACMXD010000003.1, read on the forward strand.
AAATATTGATTTAATTAGAAAGAACGTTGGAATGGTTTTTCAACAGTTTAATCTTTTTCCTCACTTATCAGTTTTGGATAATATTTCTTTGGCTCCAATTTGGGTTAAAAAAATGCCTAAAAAAGAAGCTGAAGAAATCGCCATGTCATACTTGGAAAAGGTAAAAATTCCTGAACAAGCTGAAAAGTTTCCTGGGCAATTATCAGGTGGTCAGCAACAGCGTGTGGCTATTGCGAGATCTCTCGCGATGAACCCAGATATCATGTTATTTGATGAGCCTACCTCAGCTCTTGATCCTGAAATGATTAAAGAGGTTTTGGATGTGATGATACAATTAGCTGAAGAGGGTATGACTATGTTAGTTGTTACTCATGAGATGGGATTTGCAAAAACTGTTGCTGATCAAATGATTTTTATGGATGAGGGAAGAATTGTTGAACAAGCATCCCCAGATGAATTCTTTAATAACCCAAAAAGTGATCGAACTAAACTTTTCTTAAGTCAAATTCTTAATCATTAAAAAAGTATAAGATGAATGAAGTTGTAATGGCTTTATTATCCGGATGGATAATATTTTATTTTGCTGTGTTTTTGCCAGGACCTAATACTTTTTTTGTGGCATCCGTTGGAATTAGTGGACAGAAAAAACAAATTTGGGGTGCTGCAGTTGGTACTGCTATTGGTTCTTTTACTTGGTGCTTACTTGCTACAACAGGTATTTCTTTTCTAATTTCAAATTTAATGGGTTGGGGTTTTATTGTTTTAAAGATCTTAGCTAGTCTTTATATGATTTATTTAGCATATCAAATTGGCAGCCAATACTTTAGCTCTGAAAATCAACTCATAAAACTATCCAATGAAAGAAATTTTTTAAACAGCATGAAGAAAGCAATAATTGTTGCTTATACCAATCCCAAAGCTTTCGCATTTTGGTCTGCTCTAGCAACTTTACAATTCAGTGAAAACCTAAATTTTAGTATCGCTCTAATTTTTGCATCAGGTAGTTTTTTTATTTCAGCAATGAATTATTCAATTATCGGCCACTTTTTTGGTATAAAAAAGTTTTCAAATTACTTCAATAGACCTAAAAATATTGTCAATTTAATATTTGCTGGACTTTTTATATTTGTAGCTATTGAAATTTGGGTGTTAGGCTAGGCAAAAAGCCCTAGATAGGGCTTTTTAAAATTTTCTAATAAATCTTCTATCTATCTCTTTTTGTCTTCTTTCAAGATCAATCATGTCGATAGCTTGAGATAAATATACCTCTTCTTTGTAAGACTTTGATTTTTGGTCATTTTTTCCATTAATAATTATTTTTCTAATAGATTTAAATAGACTGCTCATTAGGCAGCCTCTTTTAAGCTATTTGGAAATGACTGATTTCTTTGATACTCGGAGTAAGCCCATTGCCAATCTGTGCCATACTCAACCTTACAAAAATTTATAATACTGTCTTCTTTTTTACTAAAAAGAGATAACCAGAACTTTAAAGATCTTTCTGTAAATCCAAAAATTTTATTCATAATTTTATTTCCTTTCTTACATATATATAGGTTTAAAAAGAAGTTTTACTTTTGCTAAATATAGACAGCAGATGTCTATTTATGAGACTTCAAGCAAATTCATTAAATATTTTTAATTTGCATGTAGTCTAAGTAACAAAAAAAATGATAAATTTATGACATGGATTATAAAATTTTTGATGGCCATAATGATGTATTATTTAGACTATTTTTAAAGAACAAACCTGACTCCTATCTTGATTTTATCGATGGAGATAATGAGGGACATTTAGATCTTCCTCGAATGAACCAAGCTAATTTTAAAGGAGGCTTATGCGCCATCTATGTTCCTACCCCAGAACAAGATATCTCTGATTCTGATAAGTTGGTCAACTATAAAGATATGGAGAAAGATGAGTATTTATTACCACTTCCAAGACCCGTAGACGTAAACGATGCATTACCAGTTGTTTTAAATCAATTGTCTATCCTTTCAAAAATCGAAAGAAACTCAAAAAATAAAGTTAAGATTTGTTTATCTGGCAAGGATTTGGAAACCTCGTTTAAACATGATGATCAATTATCTGTAGTAATGCATATAGAGGGTGCAGAATGTATAGATAAAAATTTTTATAATCTCGAAACTTTATTTCGAGCTGGTCTCAGATCCATTGGGCCAGTTTGGTCAAGACCTACTATTTTTGCAGAGGGCGTTCCCTTTGCCTTTCCAACTTCACCAGATATTGGAGATGGTTTAACCGAAATAGGAATAGAACTTATAAAAAATTGTAATTCACTAAATATGTTAATTGACACCTCTCATTTAAATGAAAAAGGCTTTTGGGATATAGCAAAATATTCAAATTCGCCCCTAGTAGCCACGCATAGCAATGCTCATCAGATTTGCCCACATTCTAGAAACCTTACAAATAAGCAATTAGATGCAATCAAAGAAACTCAAGGGATGGTTGGAGTTAATTTTGCCCCAGCTTTTTTAAGGAAAGATGGAAAAATGGTTTCTGATACAGATTTACAAATAATAGTTGATCATTTTAAGTACCTTATTGACTATTTGGGAGATGATAAAGTTGGATTTGGCTCAGATTTTGACGGTGCAATGATGCCAAAAGATCTAGATAGTGTTCTAGGTATGCATAAATTAATCGATCTATTAATTTCACAGGGTTTTAATGAAAACTTAATGATTAAAATTTCACATTTAAACTGGATTAATCTTTTAAAAAGAGTTCTAAATTAATAAATATTCAATGAAGTGAAACTTTAGTATCAAAAAAATTCTGATATAATCTTTTTATGGGACTTCACTTTGACTATAAATCAAAAGCTGGTGAAAGAGCTATGGAGAAAGAGCGTAAGCGCCAAGAAAAACTTGCTGCTAAAAAGGCTAAAAGAGAAGCAAAAAGAGAAGCAGAAGAGTTAGCCGAATTAGAGCGCCTTACAGATCCAAATGCTCCAGCTGAGGGAAATCAGGAACAGTAATCTGATTACCTTCAAATATATTAATTTTTTCGATCGCTAGTATCGACTCAGATTCTTTTTATCTTATAAATTTTTTGATCCTCTGTCATAGATCTGACTTGCCTTTTATACCATTCCTTAAAATCATTTGATGTGTCATCATAAAACATCACTTTCTTTCGAATTAAGAAAATACCAATATCACTCTCTGGAATTCCAATGAAAGTCTGTCTTTCTGTGTGCATCACTTTTACACTTTCTTGCAAAGGTTCATGCTCACATAAATAATAACCATAATGCTCTCCCCAAACATATCTTATAATAGGAGTTGTTGCTTCAATCATCATCTGAACATATTTATCCTCATTTTTTAAAAAATTTTCCATACCTGGTACAGGTTGATGGATTTGAGCAAAACTAAGACCAATTTTTTCTTTAGGCACCCAAACAGAGGGAAATGAAACATGTAAAGCTATAAGTTTGTTACATCTGTGAAAAATGGCTATATCCTCTTGAAGATTATAGCCAAGTTCTACAAAGTTATTAAAGTTAGAGTTTTTAGATGGGTATTCTTTTTTTAATATAGAATTTAACTTCTCGCATACAGATATATCAATTTCTTTTGTAAAATAATCATCAATAAAAATATTTTCTTTACATTTTTTTTTCAAACTTAAATATCTTTCTTCATGCTCATCATATTCAATAATTGGAAGGTCTTTTATTTTTTTTATTCCAGGAGCTACAGAGTAAATAGGTCCATATGGTTCCCAGTCGATCATTTTGTAAATAAAATCAATACTCCTATCAAAGTGATAGCAATAATAATAAGTTTTTTAAATAGGATTTCCGGTATTTGTTTATGTATAAAATAACCCAGCCAAACACTTAACATAACTAAAAGAGCTATTGGATAGTATATTTTCACTATCTCTAAATAGCTTCCTCCCAAAAACATAAAAAATATTGCTCTCAAAGAGTTTATAATAAAAAAATATCCAGCCATAGTTGATCGCAACTCTTGTTTTGAGGAGAAATAATCTTTATACCCCATTAATACAAATGGTCCTCCAATAGTATAAATTCCTTGAATAAATCCACCTAGAATTACAAAAAAATTTTTCAAGAGTTGAGGAAACCTGATATCAGGAAAGAATAAGTTAAAACATCCATAAATAATTAAAATTATTGCAAATATTTTTATTAAAATATCTGATGCAAAATAACTGATAAAATATGTTCCAATTAATGCACCAGGAATTGTATAAATTAAAATTTTGATCAGATGATTTAAAGAGACATATTTGTATGATTGAATTAAAACAGCTAAACCGGAGGATAGCCCAACAATCATTGCAAGCTTTAACAAAGAATTAAAGTCAAAGAAAAATCCACTAATTCCCAGAAAGATTATCGTACCACCAAAACCAAAAATACTTTCAATGGCGTATGCAAAACAAGCTATTAATGCAATAGTTGAAAAATTTGGCATTTAATTCTATTTAACAATTTAGAATGTTTTATGTTAAAAGTAATCTATGTATTTAAAAGTAATATTTTCTCTTATTGTAATATTATTTCTTAAAACGAATTTATTGTTTGCCCTTTCTCAAGATATTTCTTTAACAATCATGGTTCGTTCTACATTGGGAACAGAATATATTCTAGCTAAAAGTATTTGCAAAGTATTGGACAGGGAACTTGAAATATCTCATAGTTATGGTGGCTCCAACACATTAGAATGCAATACACGCCTCGATGATAGCGTTGATGAAATAATTAAAAAAATTGAACAAAATCAATTTCAATATGCAATTATTAAAAAATCAGATTTACTCAATCGTCCCTCTAATTTATCGCTTCGTTCAATTTTAAATTTTCCCGCAGATAATGATTATGTTTTTATTTCAAACCAGAATGTAGATCCTAATGTGATTAAAGATATAAACTTTGGAATTATGAATCATTTGCTTGAGTTTCGCTATCTTCATAAATCTTTTTTTGAATTTTCGGAAAATAATTTAATTGTTAAAGAAAAAATACCATTACACTTAGGGACTTTAAAATTTAGTGATGAGTGGAGTAGTGGTAAAAGAAGAAGGTTTACAGAGGTAGACTAATTTTTACAAAACCATCAGTTACAACAAAAATAAATATTAAAGCAAAAAATACCCCACCAACAAAAACTTTCATCACACAAACTTACTAAATAGATTTTAGGTGTAAAGTATATAAACTGTGCAAAATTGTCATGAACGAGTTTATTTTTGGTTTTTCAACAGGTTTAAGTTTAATACTTGCTATAGGTGCACAAAATTTATTTGTTATAGAGCAAGGTATAAAAAAAAATAATATTTTTTTAGTAACTTCAATATGTATAGTTGGTGATTTCTTATTGATTTTTTTTGGAATTTTCATATTTCACTTTATTAAAAATTTCATCAACGATCTGATCAATTTATTATTATCTATAGGGCTTGTCCTCTTTCTCTTAAATTTTATATGGTCAAAAATAAAAACATTTAAACATGATATTGTATTTTCACAAACACATACACAATCGTCAAAGTTAAAAATAGCCCTCCAGACACTTGCCTTTACTTTTTTAAACCCACACGTTTACTCAGATACTGTTTTTATTTTAGGAAATTTATCAAAAAATTTCCTAACTATTTCTGACAAGATTTTATTTGGATTAGGTGCAAGTCTAGCGTCATTTATTTTTTTTTATTTTTTAGGCTATGGTGCTCAATCACTAAGATTATATTTTTTGAACAAGCAAGTTTGGAAATTAGTTAATATAATAATAATTCTTTATTTACTTATACTTACCTTATCTATTATTTTCTTGGAAATAATTTGATAATTAATTTTTATTAATAAATTATTTCATCAGCTGTCTGTAAGTTGCATAGTTGTTATGCAATCATAACACGAGTTTTTTAAATTATTATATGTATAAATTTTTTAGGAGCAGTTTTTAAAAGTTTCGATTAACTCCGTGTTGACATAGATACTTAGTTATTCCCTCCTAGTTATAACAAACTGCTCCATAAATAGTATGCCAAGCTTCACAACACTTTATCCTGCACTTTTGTTTCCAGCTATACCGTTAATGATGATATCGTTTGGTAATAGATATACTTCTCTTGCTTCATTAATCAGAAAGATCCATGACACAATAATTACAAATAGACCAACTAGCAATGTGGTTCAACATCACTTAGATCAAATTAAAGTACTTACAACCCGTTTAACATTAGTAAGGTCAGTTCAAACCCTCTCTGGGATCAGCTTTTTGCTGAATTTAATATCTATTTTTTTTAGCTATATCAAGATTTATGACTTAGCCTTAAACTTTTTTGGTTTAGGGATATTGATATTTTCAATAGCTATAGTGTTATTTATCTATGAAATACAATTATCTACAAAAGCTCTTAGTAAGCATTTGGAAGACCTGAAAGATTTTAGTTAATTTATTAAGATACTGGATTCTTTTTTAAATAAATATTTCATATGAAAAAAAACAAATACTGAGCCTAGTAAATTTGTAAAAAATATAGCCCACCAAATACCAATTAGGCCTTTTTCAAGAGTCTCAGAAAATAAATAAATTACAAATGGGGGAAGAAATACCAATCTAATAAAAGTGTAGAACACATTTACAGAAGGTTTTCTTAAACCAGAAAGTACAGAGTCACACCTATCAATAACTTGATATATAAATGCCAAAAAAGCTACCATAAACAAGTAACTGCCAGCTATAATTATCACTTCACTGTCTCTTGAAAAAAAACTAGCAATCCTTTCACCCGCAAATATAAGCACTAATGCTCCAAAAATCATCATTGTCATAGATAACTTTAATGAAATTAAAAAAGCTTCATAAATTCTATCAAAATTCTTCGAACCAAAATTTTGTCCTACCATACTTAATAAAGCACTACTAAATCCTATGGCAGGTAATAAAATAATTTGCTCAATTCTTAAAGCTATACCATAAGCTGCACTAGCTGAGGCACCATAACTTGTAACAAACTTTTGCATTATGAAGAAACCAACTGCAATCATGAACATATTCATACTAGAGGGTATAGATTGTCTTAGAATTCTTAATACGAATTTAGATTCTAACCAAATATAATTGTAATTGAAATACTTAAACAAAGGACTGCGAATAGCATAATAGCTTAAAAAGAAAAAATGAAATAGTTGAGATATGACTGTTGCAAGAGCTATGCCGAGAGTTCCCATTGCAGGAAAAGGACCATAACCTAAAGATAAGAAAGGACTAAATATTAAATTAATAAAAAAGCTTATGATTAATGCATTTCTATTTTTTTTTGTATCTCCTTGTGCATATAAAAGAGAATTAACAACAAAAGAAACAATAAAAATTGGAGCACCAATTGAGAGTACTTTTATGTATCTTAGACCATTGTTAAGAAAAATACCTTCTGCCCCAAAATATAAAAATACAGGTCTAGATAATAGAAACGTTGTTAGCCCTATGGCTATTGAAACCAATAAAGTGATAACTAAAGCTTGAGTATGTATTTTAATTGCCTCATTAAATTTTTTTTTGCCAATAGCTATTGAAACAAGAGCTGTGGTGCCTTGTCCAAAACCTACAGCGAAGGCTAATAAAATAAAATACAAGGGGTAAGATATTGATAAGCCTGCAATAGCCTCTGTGCTTATGAGACCTGCATAAAAAGTATCTACTACATTGTACAGAGTATAAAACAAAAGACCTGTTCCTGCTGGAACAGCCATACCGATTAATTGTTTTTTTATATCCCCTTGGGTAAGATCCATAAAATTAAAAAGGTCTTACAACTACAAGTATTACAATTAAAATTAGAAGAACAGTAGGCACTTCATTGATTATTCTTAGATATTTTGAGGTATAGTCTCTAAAATTACTCTCTAGACTTTTTCTAATTTTACTTAAATACATATGAAATGCAGAGAGAATAAGAACTAATATAATTTTCAAAAAAAGCCATAATTCAAAACCTACATAATGGATAAGGGCTAAACCAAATACCCAAGTCAATATCATTGCTGGGTTCATTATAATTTTTAGCAATTTATATTCCATTTTTTGAAATACACTATTTATTTCAGGATTGGTTATGTTTTCTACATGATAAACAAAAAGTCTTGGTAAATAAAATAACCCTGCAAACCATGATACAAAAGATATGATATGTAAAATTTTTAATAACTCATACATTTTGTTACCATTTAGCCTCTGGAGGCATTGACATTAATATAGCATCAATATTACCACCGGTTTTTAATCCAAATAATGTCCCTCTATCATAAAGCAAATTAAATTCTACGTAACGAGATCTTTTTTTTGAGAGAGCATCTAAGTCATCTCGATTAAAGTTAAAATCTTTTTTTCTTTTTGAGTTTTCAATTACAAAATTAACAAAGAATTGCCCAACATCTTTTATGAATGATAAATCCTTATCAAAGTCTGTATTGATATAATCAAAAAAAATCCCTCCTATGCCTCTACTTTCTTTTCGATGCTCTAAATAAAAGTATTCATCACATTGTTTTTTAAATTTTTCATAATAAGTTGAATTATGTTGATCACATGTTCGTTGGAGACCTTGATGAAAATTATCTGTTTCTAATTTTTCAGGTATTGCAGGGGTTAAATCACAACCACCACCAAACCATTGTTTTCCTTTTGTGGTTATGTACCTAGTGTTAAAATGAGCTGCAGCAATTTTCGGGTTTTTCATGTGAGCTACGACTGAGATACCACTGGCCCAAAAGCTTGGATCCTCTTCGGTTCCTGGCATTGATTTTTTAAATTCTTCAGTAAAATTACCATGCACTGTTGAAATATTTACTCCTACTTTTTCAAATATTTCTCCTTTTAGTAAGGACATCAAACCTCCACCACCACCAGGTCTTTGCCACTCCTTTTCTATAAATTCAGACCCATCAAGCTTTTGTATTGATCCAACCATTTGATTTCGAAGTTCTCGAAACCACTTTTCTGCTTTAGTTTGTTGATTTTTTATTTGATCACTCATACCCACCCATGCAGTTCGTTTTCTATCAACGAAGTGAGTAGGAGTATATGATCTTCTCGATCATTTAGACAAGGAATATATCCAAATTCCTTTCCACCATTTTCCATGAATATTTCTCTATTTTCCTCGTTAAGTTCTTCTATTGTCTCGAGACAATCTGAGGAAAAAGCAGGACTTATAACATGAATGTGGTCTGTACCATTTTTTACTAAGCTCTCTATAGTTTTATCTGTGTAAGGTTGAAGCCATTCTGCTGGTCCAAATCTAGATTGAAATGTGGTCATATAACTTTCCTCTGGTAAGCCCATGGTCTCTGCCACCAGCCTAGTAGTTTTTCTGCAAAAACAATGATACGGATCCCCTTTATCTAAATATTTTTTTGGAACACCATGATAGCTAAATATGATTTTTTTTGGTTTTGAATTTTTAGTCCAAAATTCTTCAATGCTATTTTTTAGAGCTTTAATATAAAGTTCATTTTCGTAATATCCTCCAATAAAACGAAGAGATGGTACCCAACGCCAACTTTTTAATTCTTCTGCAACAGCATCAAACGTTGAGCCCGTTGTAGCCGCACAATATTGAGGGTATAAAGGTAAAATAATAATACGATCACAATTTTGATTTCTAAGATTATTTAAACCCTTCGAGATGCTAGGATTCCCATAACGCATTCCAATATCAAATACGATATTTTGATATTTCTTATTAATAAATTCTTTTATTTTCGATAATTGGTTTTTTGTGTGGAATAGAAGAGGTGAACCTTCCTCTGTCCAAACAGATTTGTAATTTTTAGCTGACTTTGCTGGTCGAGTATTCAAAACTATCCCATTAAGAATAGGCCACCAAATAGCTTTTGGCGTTTCTATGACACGTTCATCTGATAGAAATTGTTTTAGATAAGTCTTTAAAGATGACTTAGTTGGTTCATCTGGTGTTCCTAAATTTGTGATCAAAATACCTGTCTTAAGACCAGAGCCATGAACGTAGAGTTTATTACCTTTAAATGAAGCCATTGAAAAACATTACGATTTTTATGATAACTTAGTTCTTATCTTTTCTATGAATAAATGAACATTAGCCTCAGGAGTAGTTTTTTTTACACCGTGATCGAGGCTAGCAATCCACCCAGATCTATGAGAAGACTCACTCTGTAAGCATTTCTCAATATATTTATCAATATAATCAGAAAAGGATTTAGTGTCCTCCATAGCTAACAAATCATTTGAAAAATTCCCCTGTAAAGATAAATGTGTCTTTGGTAATTCAGTGAAAACCTCCAAATTAGTGCCTAAAACTGTAAGTTTTAAATTTTTTAAATTTTGTAATTTATTAAATTTAGTTTGAGAAATTTCTTTAGTGAAATATCCAATTTTATTTGGATAACTATTTGAAATTTTAACTAAAAAAGGAATAACGAATTCATCAAAATCTTTATCATTTAGTTTATTAGCCTCAGTATCAAATATCATTAACAAATCAATGTCATTTTGTAATTGAATTTGTATATTTTTTTGTATTAACATTTCTAAAACGGGCAGGGTTTGTTGAAATAGTGTTTGTGATACAGGATTATTTCTCGTTGCAAAATGGTATAAGGTTATAGGTCCACCAGTAAATCCAATTAAGGATTTATCATTTGATAGTTCATTTCTAATATGTTTTAGAGATATATTCTGAAAATCTATAAAACTTTCAAATTCATCAATATTAAATTCGGATATCATTTTTGAACTTAAATTTTTTTCAAATATTGGTCCAGGATTAAACTTCAAACTCATACCTAAATAATCTAAAGGAAAAAGAATATCACTAAACAATATTGCAGCATCAAAATCGAATTCAACAATAGGTCCAAGAGTTACCTCACAAGCAAGCTCAGGCTCTTTACATAATTGTTCAAAAGAATATTTTTCTTTTAATTTTCTGTAATGCTGATGATATCGACCAGCCTGTCTCATAAACCAAATTGGAGGAATTTTTTGTTCAACTTTATTTAAGGCATTAAAAAAATTTTTGTTATAGGTATTTTGCAATATCTCTAGCTCCATAAGTAATAATAAAATCTGCTTGAGCTCTTTTGAGTACCGTTAAAGACTCTAGGAGCAAATCAACATAATTGCCAAATTTAGCTTTGCTGAGCATTTGTAGACTAGCATACTCACCACTTACTTGGTACGCACCCGTGGGAAGCAGTGTCTCCTTTTTTATATCTCTTATTAAATCTATTGAAGTCATTCCAGGCTTAACCATTAAATAATTTGCACCTTGAGCTGCATTATTAATTGAGCTTTTAATCGCCTTTACTTTGTCTTCAACAGGTAATTGATATGATGATCGATCAAATCCCTTTGGTGATGATTTTGCAACATCTCTAAAGGGGCCGTAGAAGTGACTTTTAAATTTTGTTGAGTAACTCATTATTTGAGAATTTGAAAAACCATTTTGAACAAATATTTTTCTTAAATATTTAGTCGTATTTTTCATCATGTCACTTGGTGCAATTATATCAGCTCCGGCCTCAAGATATGTATTTGCAGCTAATCCTAAAGAGTAATGTGTCTTATTAAGGTCAATTGATTTTTTATGAGTAACTCCACAATGCCCATCAACAGTTATTGAGCATAAGCATGTATCTATAAGTAAAACTATATCTTTTTCAAAATAATTTTTAATTTTTCTTATAACTTCATAGTGAAAGCTAAAATCCTCTGGATGTTTTTGTTTTTTATTTGGAACGATAAAAAGAAGAAAATTACTGATACCTTTTTTTAAATCCTTTTCAATTGCCTTAATAATAGATGAAGATGACCAACTCTTATTATCACCTAATCCTTTAATTTCCTTTGAATTTTTTACCTTTTGATCCACAAATAAAGGTTGAATTAAAATTTTCTTATTAAGAGATTTTGACTGATCAATAGGAAAATAATTTTTAATCATTTAAGTTCAAAATTTTTAAAATCATCATAAGTAAGATATACATTTAATTGATTTTTAGGAATAAATTTAGAAATTTGAAGATACGTTTGACCAGGTCCACAAGAATTACGCTTATTTAGTATTTCTGGTCTTAGTTGTATAGCTAATTTAAATGCAGAGAAGCTCATCCAATAAAAACTCTCCGCTACAAACAAATTATCAATCGTATTGTCATTAATCAAAGGGACTAAACTATAGTGTGATATAACAGGGAATTTTTTATTTAGCATATTTCCTTCATATGTAAGTTTATAAGTAGGCTTTTGATTATCTTTATAAAAATTTTCAGTTTCTCGATAATTTTCACCAAAACTATCGAGAGAAGAATTTACAAGAATACCCATTTTACTTATTTTTTTCCAAGAACTAACGCCGGAAGTTATAAGATTTGATACACTTTTCAAAGATTTAAACTCTTTAAATTCTGATCTTGTGGCCAAAACATTTTTATTTTTTACTGTTTTATTAAATTCATGCAAATTTCTCTGAAACATTTGATATTTTGATAAGCTTGAAGGAAATATATTTTTAACTTTTTTAACTTTTTTATTATTTAAATATTTTTTTTCTTTAAAATATTTTTTTGTTTGATTATCTTTCCCTTGTGCAAATAAGATTTTTTCATTTAGAATATTTTCAATAGTTACACCTACATCTAAATTGCAACCACCTCCCCATTTGTATAAATATTTTCTCTCTCTTTGACAATCATCTAACGAAGGTAAATGATTAATTTTTTTCAATATTTTTTCTGTTTTTCGATCATCTCTCCTATATTCCAAAGCAATGCATCCTTGTGCTGCCGCACTAGGAAATTCAGAAATTGGTAAAATTATTTTCTCAAACTTTTTAAATTTCAATTTAAAATTTCTATAATCTTTTTTATTAATTTTTTCTCCATATTTAAAAATTCTATCTATAGCAGCTTTAGCCATAAACACCCCATCCTCTTTTGAGGAATTTAATATTTTTTCCAGCCTAGATGGTACGTTTCCCCTAATGTCGAATGGCTTCAATTCTTCAAAGGGTAAAAACTCTCTTAATTTTTTTAAATAATATTTTCTTCTAGGAGAGGATGTCCCTATAACTATTTTTTTTTTATTTAATGAAGTCTTTTTAATAAGAATAACATCTCTTGGATCATCTCTTTTGAGACAAATAAAAGAGGTCTTATTAAGATTTTTAACAGGAAGGTCTTTGAATGAATGAACTACCACATCTGCATCTTTTAAGATTAATTTTTTTGAGAGTGAATTTGTAAATATTCCAAATCCATGTTGTTCCCAAGCTTTAGCTGACATGTCCGTGTCACCAACGCTTGATGAGTAATGTGTATCTATTATATTTTTTTGTATTTTATTAATTTCTATTTCCGCAATGTGTGTCTGAATTTTAGCGAGAAAACTTTTTCTTGATAATAAAACAATTTTTTTCATAACCATTGATGACATTAAGAAATAACAAATAATCAACGCTAATACAATTTAAGCGAGACTTATTGGTCAATATGTACTTATTTCAAAATATGTTATAGCTAAAGTATGTTTGAAATTATGACAAAAAAAGCAGTTTTAATTGTCGGAGCAGGATCAGGTTTAAGTGCTTCTTTGGCTAGAGCATTTAATTCAAAGGGGATGAAAATCGTACTTGCTGCCAGAAACATAGACAAACTTGACAGTTTAAAAAAAGACATCGACGCTTTAGTTTTTAAGTGTGACTCAACGGAAAATAAAAGTGTTCAAAATTTATTTTTGCAGACTGACTCAATTATAGGCACTCCAGAAATTGTTATCTATAATCCATCTCTTAGAATTGTAAAACCTTTTATTGAATACGATCCTGATGAAATGCTTCAATCAATAAAAGTAAATAGTTATGGGGCTTTTCTAGTAGCGCATGAATCAGTAAAAAGAATGTTAAAAATAGGAAAAGGTAATATTTTTTTCACTGGATCATCTGCAAGTGTAAAGGGTTTTGCCAAATCTGCGTCTTTTGCTATGGGAAAGTTTGGTTTGAGAGGCTTAGCACAATCTTTGGCAAGAGAACTGCACCCACAAAATATTCATATAGGTCATTTCGTTATAGATGGAGGAATAGGTAAAGAACCAGTTGGGAATTATCAAATGATAGACCCTGATGAAATTGCAAAACAATACCTAAATTTTTATTTACAGGATAAAAAAGCTTGGTCATGGGAAATTGAAATTAGAACAAACACTGAAAAATTTTAGAGAAACACCTTGGAAATCGGTATAGACAGTTTTGCAGATAAAAGAGAGGGCTCAGATAGTGTTAAAGCTATTAATAATGTTATTGATAGAATAATTTTTGCAGATGAAGTTGGATTAAATTCATTTGGGATAGGAGAGCATCATAGAAAAGAATTTTTAGACTCAGCACCATTTATGATATTATCTGCAGCTGCAGCACAAACAAAAAATATTAAGCTAATAAGTGCTGTAACTGTTTTAAGCGCAGCAGATCCTGTTCGTGTATTTCAAAACTTGTCTACTCTTGATCTGATATCCGGAGGTAGAGCAGAAATGGTAGCTGGAAGAGGATCATTTTCTGAAGCCTTTCCATTGTTTGGTTTGGATTTCAAAGATTATGATGAATTGTTTATTGAAAAGCTCGGTTTGCTTTTAAAAATTAGAGAAAATGAATTTGTTAGTTGGTCTGGTAAATTTAGACCTTCTATAAATAATTTACCTATTTATCCAAGGCCTATTCAAAACCCTGTCCCAATTTGGTTAGGTGTTGGTGGCACACCTCAATCTTTTGCAAGAGCAGGTTCAATGGGCTTACCTCTAATGATTGCCATAATTGGAGGCAATACTCATCGCTTTAGGCCTTTGGTAGATATTTATCGACAGGCGGGTAAAGAAGCAGGACACCCCCCAGAAAAACTCTCCGTAGGACTTCATTCACTGGGATATGTCGGAAATAGTATGGATGAAGCAATAGATTTGTATTATGAGGGTTATCATAAAATGTTCACAAAAATTGGAAAAGAAAGAGGTTGGGGCCCTGTGACGAGAGACCAATTTGACAATCAAATTGGTCCATTAGGAGCTATAGTTTTAGGCGATCCTGATCAGGTTGCTGAAAAGATTATCAGACATAGTCAAGCCCTTGGAGGTATTGATAGATTCCAATTTCAAATGGATATAGCTGATATTACACATGAAAATTTAATCAAATCTATTGAACTGATTGGCAAAGAAGTAATTCCAAGGATAAATAGGACAAAAAGCCCCTGATTAGAGGCTTTATGCGTCTATATTGCAGTATCTTTTAAATTAGTAAAAAATAAATTAATATTTGTGAAAAATCATAATTGGAAATCTAATTATTTAAGCACCCTTCAATCTGAAATTGATAAAATTAAGGATGAAGGGCACTACAGAGTATTTAACAACATAGAAAGAAAAGCCGGACAGTATCCCAAAGCTACAAGACATAGTAATGGTCAAACCGAAGAGATTGATGTCTGGTGTTCAAATGATTACTTAGGCATGAGCCAGAACAAAGAAGTTATTTCAGCAATGCAATCTGCTGCTGAAAAGTTAGGAGCGGGAAGCGGAGGAACAAGGAATATATCAGGTACTACTAATTTCCATATTCAACTCGAAAAAGAAATCGCACTCTTACATAAAAAAGAAAGAGCTTTAGCATTTAATTCTGGATATAGTGCTAATGAGTCTGCGCTAAAGTCTATTATATCTGCTTTTGACAATTGTTTAGTTTTAAGTGATGAACTAAATCACGCATCACTTATAGAAGGAATTCGTACAAGTAAAAAAGAAAAAGCTATTTATCGTCATAACGATGTAAAACACCTAAAGGACATTCTAAAGGGAGTAGATTTTTCTCGACCAAAAATAATAGTCTTGGAGTCTGTCTATTCAATGGAAGCTGATTTTGC
Organism: uncultured Alphaproteobacteria bacterium; assembly: GCA_902617485.1. Taxonomy (GTDB): domain Bacteria; phylum Pseudomonadota; class Alphaproteobacteria; order HIMB59; family HIMB59; genus HIMB59. Next base: position 120,187 of record CACMXD010000003.1, read on the forward strand.
GCCTTTAGAAGACATTATTCAGGTTGCTCAGGATAATGGAGCATTAATATACTTAGATGAAGTTCATGCTGTAGGTTTATACGGTCCCAATGCAGCAGGTGTAGCAGATCAAAAAGGGTTATCTGAGCATATTGATATTATCAATGGAACATTGGCAAAAGCATTTGGTCTAGCTGGAGGTTACATAGCCTCGACTGAGACAATAATTGATTTTGTTAGAAGTTTTTCAAAAGGATTTATTTTCACAACATCCATGTGCCCAGCAGTAGCTGCTGGAAGTCTAGAGAGCATCAGACAAGTAAAGAAAAACGATGAAATTCGATCTTCATTCTTTGAGAATGTTGATTTTGTTAAAAAAGAACTACGAACCGCAGGTATTCCTTTTTTAGACTCAGGTTCACATATAATCCCAGTATTAATTGGAGATAGCAAATTATGTAAAGAGATTAGTGATTTTCTTTTAAATGAGCACCAGGTTTATGTTCAGCCTATTAATTATCCAACAGTCCCAAAAGGAACTGAGAGAATAAGAATAACTCCTACTCCATGTCATGACTCAGAGTCTACTGAAAAATTTGTAGAAGCTTTGAAAGATGCTTGGTTTAAATTTATGCCTCAGTTAGTTAAATTTGAAAATCAATTTACTAATAAAATCAAAGTAATTTAAACGCCTTATTTGATCAATCTATAGATTTGTTATAAAACATACTAATGAGAGTCATTGCGTTTTATAGTTTCTTTAACGTATCCAATCCCAGATTATTAAAAGAGAGGTTAAATTTACACTTTCTTTTAAAACAAATAAAAGGTTCGATTATTGTCAGTGAGGAAGGTTTAAATGGTACAATAGCAGTCTCTTCAAAATTAGAAAAAAAAATTATCGACTATTTAATGGCTCTAGGAGTCACTAAAGAAAATATAAAAATATCAGACTTTAATGGTCAAAGAATTTTTAACGAGTTTAAAATTAAACTTAAAAAGGAAATAGTTACGTCTGATTTTGGATTAAAAATTTCAGATATTAAAAAATCTAAGTTTATTGAACCAAGTGACTGGGATAAATTTGCCAATGGTAAAAATGTAGAAATTCTTGATACAAGAAATGATTATGAGTTTAAAATTGGTCATTATAAAAATGCTATTAACCCTAAAATTGAAACATTTAAAGATTTCAAAAATTATATAAAGAATAACAAAGAAAAATTTCAGAATAAAAAAGTTGGTATTTATTGTACAGGTGGTATTAGATGTGAAAAAGCAGGACCTTTAATGGAAAAATATGGTATTGAGACATATCAACTTAAAGGAGGAATATTAAAATATTTTGAAACCACATCTGCTGACTCATGGAAGGGTGAATGCTTTGTTTTTGATTACAGAGTATCTTTGAACAAGCACCTTTCTCAAGGTACGAGTAAGCTTTGTTACGGGTGTAACATGCCTTTAACTCCAAGAGAGAGAAAATCTCCTAAATATGAAGAGGGATATTCATGTTCCATCTGTTTTGATAATATGACAGAAAAAAAGAGACGTTCTCTCAAAGATAAGCGAGAACATTGGAAAAAAGTTCTTTAATTCCATTAAATATCAATGTTGACCAAATTCAAAATTAGTTTAGTTTACGCCAATGGCTAAAAAGTCTACATATCAACTTAAACAGTTAATACCTGAAGAAAAACCTGAAACTGGCACAAAATATATTGTACGTAAACCCACAAAAGGATTGAAAGTTTCTGACAAACTTCGCCAGAGAAAGTATGACCCTGTTTTGAAACAGCATGTTTGGTTTGTAGAAAAGAAAATGCCTCCTCATAGTAAATAATTTTGTTATTATTTTATCATCGAAAATAGAACTTTATATTGGCTGAGAAGAGACTTTAGGATTACTGATAATCCTTGTCTGGAATTTATATCAAAACAAAAATCCCCAGCATTACTTGTTTATATTTATGATGACATTGAAAAGAAAGCCACTGGAGATGCTGGTCAATGGTGGTTAAACAAAACTCTTCATTTGCATTCCAAGAATTTAGAACAAAAATTTAATGTAAAGCTTATTATAACTGATGGTGAAGCAAAAAAAAATCTCTCACACCTAATTGAAAAATACAAAATTTCATCATTAATTTGGAATAGGCTCTACTCAGAACAATCTATTAAAAGAGACACTGAGATAAAGAGTTTTTTTAAAAATAAAAATATTCATGTTGAAACTTTTAATTCACACTTACTTAATGAGCCTTGGGAAGTACAAAATAACTCTGGTCAGTTCTTTAAAGTTTTTACTCCTTATTGGAAAACTGCTTTTAAAGTTTATTTGAACAAGAAATTTTCTTACCAAAAAAATACATCAATCAAATCATTTAAACACAATGAAAAAACTAAAATCAATTTTTTATCAAATAGAAGTTGGTATGAGAAGTTTAATAATTATTGGAGTCCAGGAGAGGATGCAGCTTTGAAAAAAATTGAGACTTACATTTCTTCTCATATAGATAAATATGATGTAAATAGAAATAGGCCTGATTTTGATCAAACATCAAGAATATCTCCTCACTTAAGATTTGGAGAGATATCCCCGCGGGTAATAATTGAAAAAATCCAAAATTCAAAAAAATCTAATAATGCTGTAAATACTTATTTATCAGAAATTGGCTGGCGAGAATTTTCTTATTCATTGTTGTATTATTCTGAAGATTTATCAACTAAACCGATTAACCCTAAATTCAAAAAATTCCCATGGAGAAGTAGCAAAAAAGATTTTGCTCTTTGGGCTGAGGGTAAAACAGGCATACCTCTTGTAGACGCTGCTATGAGTCAAATTTATGAAGAAGGTTGGATGCATAATAGGCTTAGAATGGTTGTTGGAAGTTTTCTTGTGAAAAATTTATTATTAAACTGGACATTAGGTGAGCGGTATTTTCAAAAAAGTTTACTAGATTATGATGAAGCTAGTAATGCAGCTGGATGGCAGTGGATAGCAGGTTGTGGCGCAGATGCTTCCCCATATTTTCGTGTATTTAATCCTGTGCTTCAGTCAGAAAAGTTCGATCCACAGGCTCAATTTATCTTGAAGTATATTCCACAATTAAAAATATTTAATTCATCAAAAACAGTATTTGAGCCATATTTAGATAAAAAATTATTAGATAGTTTAGTCAAAGAAAAAAAATATGTTAATCCAATCGTTGATTTGAAAGACTCTCGCAACAGAGCACTTGATGCTTATCAACAAACGAAATCATAATTTGAAAAAAAGCATAGCTATAATTGGATCTGGTATAGCGGGATTATCTACAGCATATTTTTCACAAGAATATTTTGATGTAACACTATTTGAGAAAAATGATTATTTAGGTGGGCATGCAAATACAAGAGAAATTAAAGATAGTAATGGTAATACTATACCAATAGATACAGGTTTTATTGTCTACAATGAACTGACATACCCAAATTTAACAAAATTTTTTGATCTTCTCAAAGTCGAAACTGTTAATAGCAATATGTCGTTTAGTTTTCTTAATGAGGAAAACAAATTCGAGTACGGGGG
>CACMXD010000004.1:0-102153 GCA_902617485.1 uncultured Alphaproteobacteria bacterium
TGTTTTTTAGAAAAAAGGAAAAAGCATACCCGGTTGATATTTTGGTGGCACCACCTCTTGAACCGATATTAATATAATTTTCACTTGATTTGTTTTCAATATCATACATTGGTAACGCCCCTTTTTCTTCATCAACTATTTTATATTCAGATAAATTTAATTTTGTCTCAATGTATTCTAATATCTGTTTTTGATACCAATCATCCTCTTGGATTTCTGAAGAAAAAACTGTTGACTCAACTAACATTCTATATTCATCTATTGGTAAACAATACATAAAATGTAATCCCATTTTTTGTTCAACCCGAAAATCCATTAAGGTCACACTATTACCATTTATCATTTGTTTAGTTTCTATAAGGTATCCAAAAAAATGCTGTTTTACTTTTTCATTTTCTAATTTTGGTGTACGAGAATCATAAATTTTCTTAGCAAAAATTTCCTCACCATTCTCTAGCTTAATTTCATAGTATTTTTTTAAATTCGTAATACTTTGAACATTGAACTCTTTAATTGATAAGTTTTCTAAGCCTTTTAAGCAATAATTTTTCCAATCTTGGTATCTTATAGTGCAATAGGGTAAATCCTTAGTTTCATGTTTTATATGATCATTTGTTAAGTAAAAGTCCCAGCAAAACCATTTTTTTTGTGCAAGACTATCAAAATCTTTCATCCAATCTGTCAGCCAAAATGCAAAAAAATTATTTCTTTTGCTATGATAATTTTTATCAATGCCAATTAAACTAACACTTGTTCCATTATACTTTAATTTTGCAGTAGCAAGGGCACTGGCACCCATGCCCAAAAATGCTACATCATATATTTTCATTTTTAAATGAGCCCCTAATTGATTTGTAGGATTTAAAAATATTTTTTAAAAATAAAAATTCAGGTATAGAAATTATTGTAATCCATAACTTTTCTAATTTGTTTAAATAAATTCTTTCAAGCTTGTAAACATAACCACCACTTTTAATCTTTTCCCCAATCCCTTTGTAAATTTTTGCTGCAAAAAATATTGCTAGTCTGGTTCTAAGAGGAATAAATTTCATACCAGAAAAACCGTTTGCATAGAATTTATCAGAGAGTTCTATTAAATTTTTAATAGATAATTCAATCAATTTTTTTTTGTGATCATCTAACTTATTATCTTTTAGGTCACTTATTGAGACTTGTCCTAACCATTCTTTTGGTAGATATAACCTATTCATTTTTGCGTCCTCGTAAACATCCCTTGCAATATTTGTTAGTTGCATAGCAATTCCTAAATCAATAGCATGCTTTCTTGCTTCAGCATCTTTGGTATTAATTATTGGTAACATCATCAAACCCACTGTTCCAGCAACCTTGTATGAGTAATCTATTAATTCTTTTTCATCTGTAACTCTGACTTTCTGCTGATCGCTGATCAAACCATCTATTAGATCTTTTAAAATACCAATGTTAATATTATTTTTTTTAAAAAAGATATTTATCTCAGAGCTCTCATTTTCTTTTATTTGATTAAATATATTTTTTATTTGAGAAGAGGTATCTAACTTCGAATTATCTGCCACATCATCTAGATATCGACATATGCTATAGAGCCTTGAAGCTGCAATTCTATTTTTTTTGGGTAAAAAAAAACTTGCCCAATAAAAACTTTTACCTTCCGATTTAATGCTATAGGTATTTGTTTTAAATGATGTCACCTTAATGACTAACTTTGAAATCCTTAATTATAAGCTTCTCTATTACCTTAGCAGAGCACAATACGCCAGGTATTCCGGCACCTGGGTGTGATCCCGCAGCTGAAAAATATAAATTTGGTATTTTCTTATCTTTGTTGTGATAGCGAAACCATGCCGATTGAGAAAAAATTGGTGCCACAGAAAATCCAGCTCCGTATTTTGATCTATAATCATTTTTAAAATCCTCAGGAGTCATCCAGAATTCTGCCTCAATGTTTTCTTTTAGTCCTGGCATAATAGTTTTATCCAGTGCTTCAACTATTCTATCCTTAAGTTTTGGACCCTCTGAATTCCATTGAACATTTCCTTGAAGATTAGGAACAGGGCATAAAACATAAAAACTATCACATCCTTCTGGTGCAAAAGTATCATCTGTAGCAGTTGGACGATGAAGATAAAGAGAAAAATCCTCAGTCAAAATCTTTTTCTCAAAAATATCGTGAAGCAGTTCCTTATATCTTTCAGACATCCAAATAGTGTGGTGAGCAACATCAGAGAATTTTTTCTTTGATCCAAAAAAAAGAACATAAAGGCCCATAGAGTAATGTGTAAATTTCTTAGGTTTGAGAAGGCTATCTCTGGAGTATTCTGACGGTAACATTTCACTATAAACTGTGGGAGGATCTGCATTACAAATCACAAGATCCGCAGGTATTTTTTTTCCGTTATTAAGCACCACGTTTTCTGCTTTACCATTTATAATGGAAATTTGCTCTACATCGGTTTCTTTATTAATAGTAATACCCTGTCTTATCATTAAATTTTCTAACTCTCTCACAATTTTACCTGTGCCTCCCATGCAAAAGTACACCCCCCACTTTCTTTCAAGATAGTGTATTAATGCATATATAGATGTTGTAGTGAACGGATTGCCCCCAACTAATAAAGGATGTATCGAAAATGCCTTCCGCAGATACTTATTTTTTAATTTGCTATTTACTAATTGACTGACTGTTAAATAACTTTTGAGTTTTATTAACGACGGTATTTGCTTTGCCATTTCCCAAAAGGAAATAAATGGCTTATCCGATAACTTTTCGAAACCTATCTCAAAAATATCTTTTGAAGTTTTTAATAATTTGTCATACCCATCAACATCATTTTCATCAAATTTTCTTATTTCATTATTTGTATCTTCGATAGATGGTCGATAATCAAAAGTTTTTCCATTGTGAAAGTAAAATCTGTACCAAGGGTCTAAGGATTTAAAATTTAAGTGATCTTTTAAGTTTTCACCAAATAATTCAAAAAGTTCTTCAAATAAAAAGGGTGCTGTTATAACAGTTGGTCCAGCATCGTGTCTATAACCGTCTTTTTCGAAAACTCTTGCTCTTCCGCCAAGCATGTTAAGTCTTTCAAGCAGGGTGACATCAAAACCAAGTTTTCTGCACCTTAAGGCAGCAGCTAGTCCTCCAAAACCCCCACCAATAACTACAACTTTCTTACTCAAGATAGTTAAAGTATATGAAATTTAGACAAAAAAAAACCAGGCAAGTTAGCCTTGCCTGGTTTAAATAGGTTATAAAGCTTTATTAAGCTTTTTTGCCTGAAGATGCTACAGCAGCAGCCCAAATAACTGCGACAAAAGCAATCTTATTCACAACGTCAGCAACGTTATATATAACGTTTAGAGTTACAGCATCAGCTCCTCCAGTTAAGTAACCGAAGAAATATCCTAATGGATAAATTGCCCAACCAACTGTAACGATCCATCTCATTGTGTTGAAAGCTGTTTGAACAGCTGCAGGACATTTGTCAGCAGCAGCTTTACCAGCTTCACCAGCAAAAATTTCATATAAAATGTATGCCCAACCAGCTAGACCTACAATGAATCCTGCCCATGCGTTGATGAAACCAGCTTCACCAGCATAACCAGCAACAAGCATCACTAAAGTACCGATTAACAGTCTCCAGAAAATACCAGCTGACACTGCAGCAACTGCAGCAAGGATAATGTAGAATTCAATCATCTGTAATGGAACAGTGATTAACCAGTCAACATATCTATAAACAGTAGGTGTATCACCTGTTGTTACCCATACTTCTCTCATATAGAAGTAGTGTACTGCGGCAACTAGACAAACAAGACCACCAAGTGCAAGAGATGTCTTCCACTTACCTGATACGTTGTTAGTTTCTAGGAAAAAAAATGCAGTAGCGGCAACCATACACATTGAGATAACCCAAAAAGATATCCCAACAAAATCGTCTGGCGCTAAGCCAACGCTTGCAGAAGCTATTCCTGGCAGTGCTACTAGAGCAGCTGTTGGGATAGCCATAGATTTTAAAAACTTAATCATTGAGTACTCCTTTTCTTAAGTTCTAAAACTTATAACAGAATCCTAAATGTAAGGATTTGTTAATTTCAGGGGATTATAGGTATAAATTGCAAAAAAAAAATACCTAATATGACTTTTATTAATATATTTTGGGAGTATAGTGGGTAAAAAAATGGCTATTTTTCAAGATAGTGTACTGTTTAATGGGTTTTTATTCTTTTTATCCACACTATTGCTATGGATAATACTGAAATTCAATAAAAGCTACATAAATAACAAAAAAACTAAGAAAATCATTAATTTCTTTGCTTACCTTGTATTTATAGGTGTAATTATTTTCATTTTCGATAATCACACCTCTCATTACTTGGATAACTTGTAATTAAATGAAAATAAATGAAAGCTTCGAGAAAAAGCAAATTAAATCATTTTCTCTGAATTTTGATAAAAAGCTTATTAGACACATACAAGAATTAAAGTCACCCGATAAACGAATTAAGAAGGCAATGATTTATTTTGCCAAAACTGGTGGGAAGAGGATAAGACCGTTCTTACTTTGTCGAATGGGTTTATATTTAAATATTAAGCCGAAAATATTAGATGACTTTGCCCTTTCGATAGAATGTGTTCACCTGCACTCACTAATCCACGATGATTTACCGTCTATGGATAACGATGACTATAGAAGGGGTAAATTAACTGTGCATAAAAAATTTGATGAGGCAACTGCTGTCTTAGCTGGAGATATGTTTCAAGTTTTATCAGTAAAAACGCTAGCTGAGTCAAAAAATCTCTCTGATAATCAGAAAATCAAATCAATACAGATGCTTTCAAAAGCTAACGGTTTGGAGGGTTTGATTGCTGGACAATCCATGGATATTTACATGAAAAAAAATTCAACAATAAAGGATATAGAGACAATGCATCTTTTAAAAACAGGTGCATTATTCAGTTTATGTTTCAATCTTCTTCTAACTGTAAAAAAATTAAATTTAAATCAAAAAAGAGAGCTAAAAAAAATTGGAGATACAATTGGAAAAATTTTTCAAGTTACTGATGATATGCTTGATAGATGGGGTAATGAGAAAAAAGTTGGAAAGAAAATTAAAAAAGACTCACAAAAAGCAAATATTGCATATAAGCTTAATCGTACTGAATGTATTAAGTATTTAAAACTGACTCAAGATAGAAATTACAAAGCAATGCAAAATTTCTTTAATAAAAAGAGGGAACCCTTGCTATATATGTCGAGTGTTGTTAATTTTATCGTTAATCGAATTAAATGAATAATCATTTTTATAAAAAATATGAAATAACACATAGCCAATGACAATAAATGAAAATGATTTAACGAATGCTCGTACTGCTTGGGGAGAGAGCATGATTGCAATTTCACAGGCTTATGAAAAAAAAGGTATTGATCAAGCTACTTTAGTTGCAAACGAAATGTTAGATAATCTTTATGGGTTTGAGTTAGGATCAGTATTATTTAAACCAACTCTGAGTGGCGGTAATCAAACATTTCGATTAGACAAAGAGGGAGCACTTTCATACTTTGTTGGAAATAACCCAAAGTACCCAACAGACAGTGGTTTTGGAATTAAAGATTGGCTCGAAGTCAAATCAGAAACATCATCTGTGTTTATTGATCAAAATGTAGCAATGTGGATGGGTTGGGTAACGTTGATTAACAAAGAAGGAACCGCTGTTAAAGTTGATAAGAGCTGGGGATATAAAAAAACCGAAAATGGCATATTAAAAATAGTTTTGCATCACTCTTCGCTGCCTTATAAAGCTTGAGTAAATATCTATTTTTAGAAAATCCGAAATTCATTTAGCTTTTTACATAGGGTAAGTTTTTTTAAAATTCTTTTAATGTAAATCTAATTATCTTTAACTTTTACTGTGTGTTCTATTGGTTTTCCCTTAATAGTAAACTGATCGTGGAGATAGGAATGAACTGTAATTTTGATAAAGTTTTCTTTCAGATTAAAAAAACGTTGAGGTACGTGTACCCAGTCAGAATAAATTCTTGTGATTCTTATATCATTTATAAAAAGCTGTAAATATCCAGAGTTTGAAATATTTTCACCTCCAATTTCTGAAGGGTTCAGATTAAAATTTTTTAAATCTATAAAAATATTGTAACCATCAATTTTATCTTTGATGACTGTTAAATTAATTGAAGGGTAAGGCTTATCAGCATCTATCTGATTTCCTGGATGATGAGCAAAACAATTTATTGAGAAAAATAAAATAAATATCCCATACTTAAATTTCATAATTAAGAATTATATTATTTGTTATTAAACAATTATCTATTTTAAATATCAGTACACAAATATTTTGAGTATGTTTCGATAAACAAATTCTTTTTATAGTTGTAAATCGTAATGTTTATTATTGTTTTATCTACAGATCTATTTTGTATAAAGACTCTACAATTATCAGTGTTATATCTGTGGAATTCATAAACACCCTCAATTTTTGAAAAATCAACTTTTCCATATTTTAAAATTAAATCATTTAGCGATTTATTTAAAAATAGTTCTACACCTTTGAAATGCTCAACAATTTCATCACTTTCCTCAACAGTTTCCTCTACTTCAGGGGTATATATAATTTTAGGTACAGGCTCTGGTTTTATTACTTTCTCTTCTACATCAGTTGTTTCACAGCTTGTTGCTATAATCAGAAAAGAAATAAAAATAAAATATTTAGATAATTTAACTAAATTCATCAAACTCTTAAATCAATAAGAACACAAATTGCTCATGCAATTTCTATATTAAAAACACGATAAGACAATCAAAACAAATCTCCAACATACTTTTTTCATCTAAATATTTAGTTTATAATCATCTTTGTGAGAATTAAATACGAGCAACCGTCTGTTTGCCATCAATCATATAAAAGTGTTCTAGGTCAAAGACCAATTTGGGATTGGAGGCACGATAAGCTGTTATGGGTGGATATTTATGAAAATAAAATAATTGAAACTGATCAAGATAATAACGAAGAACGTCAATATTCAGTACAAGACGGTGTCACCAATATTCTTTTACAAGATAATAAAAATTATATCATGAGTTCATACGACTCTCTTTATTCAATTCATCCCTCATTATCTAAAAAACAGCTTCTAACAAAGATCAATTTTGATAGTCCAAATAACAGGATTAATGATGCAGACATAGATTTAAATGGACAAATTTGGATATCAACAATGGATATTCAACAAAAGTCTCAGACTGGAAAAGTTATATGTCATGACTCCAATTTAAAACCAATATACTTAGATAACTCTTATATTATTTCAAATGGACCAGTTTTTGACTACGAGAGAAATGTAGGTTATGTAACTGACTCTATAAAAAGAATTATTTATATTTTTTCTATCAATGACTTGTTAGGCAATGGAATAAATAAAAAAGTTTTTCTTTCAATGAACAAAATCGATGGAAACCCGGATGGAATGACAGTTGATAAAAATGGTAACTTATGGGTAGCAATGTGGGGAAGTGGCAAGGTTTGTTGTTTTGATAAAAAAGGTTCACTTAAATTAATTTTACAACTTCCTGTTTCAAAAGTAACAAGTTGCACTTTTGGTGGGAAAAATCTCAATGAGCTATTTATTACAACTGCATCTGTTGGTCTCAACGACATTGAAGCAGAAAGACAACCGCATGCAGGAAAACTGTTTAAGTTTGTTACCCAAGAACAAGGTTATGCTTCAAATTGTTATAGATCTGAAAATATCCCAGATTTGTATCATTAAGTATGAAATTTAATCAATCTCAGATTAGCGAAATAATTCAAATGGCTTGGGATGATCAAACAGATTTTAGTCATATCAAAAAAATTTATGAAATTGATGAGGGTGATGTTAAAAAAATTATGAAAAAAAATATTAAACAAAAAAGCTATGAAATTTGGAGAAAGAGAATTCACCAAAGAAGTGCCCAAAAGACACAACTAAAAGGAAAAGATAATGTCTAAAGCATTATTTGGAGCAGGATGTTTTTGGGGGCCTGAAAAAAAATTTTCTGAGATCAAAGGTGTGATTGAAACCCAAGTAGGATACTCTCAAGGCTTAACTGATAAAACTTCTTACGAAGAAGTTTGCAAAGGTAATACAAACCATGCTGAAGTCGTTTTCTTAAAATTTGATGAAAATCTCGTTTCATATACCAACCTTGTGGAGTTTTTTTATCAAATTCATGATCCAACAACTTTAAATCAACAAGGCCCAGATCGAGGATCTCAATACCGATCATTGATAGGCTATTATGACGAAACTCAATGTGAAATAGCAAAGCAGATCACAGACAAATTGAACGAAAGCCAATTTAATCAAAAAATTACTACTATTATAGAACCCGTTAAGAATTACTGTCCCGCAGAGGATTATCATCAAAAGTATATGGAAAAAAAATACTCTTTTTTAAATTTTTAATTTTTAAATCGGAGAGTAGGGATAAATTATTTTTGGGAATTTATAATAAGATTTTTTCTTATAATGCTTTTTAATAAAATAATTTGATTTCAATTTTGTTGGCGAAATAATTTTATTTTTAATAAAGGCAAATTCAGAAATTCTTTTTAGTTTTTCTAATCCGTTTCCTATTAAAAAATAGTTTTGACTCAATATATCCTCTAGGTCTGAGTCAATTTTTAAAGTTTTTGTCTTTCCAACTAATCTCCCTGAAGTATCAATCTTTTGAATAGCTAAATCTTTTCTATTTGTGTCAATCACACACAAGACATCTTTAGTAAGTTTTTTGTTAATACCTAAAAAGAAATGCTCAAAGATAGAATAACCCACAATTTCTACTTTATGATCTATAAAAAATCCTTTCATAAGTGAGTGACAATTTCTTATTGCTGTGAAGCGTGCTGGTCCATAATTTAGATGCAATTTTTTGATATGATCAGCCTTTATTTTTGTTATAGTTACTAAGTTTTGAAGTAATTCGGATAATATTTTTTCATGTCCATACTCACTTTTTACAGTTTTATCCCAAATGATTTTTTCATTTTTAAATAAAGTAATTGAACAGTATGATAAAGAGCTATCGATGCCTATTTCAAAATTTTTTACTTTACTGATCATTTTTGTGTCAAATTTTACTTTTCCAATTAGCACATCCTATGCAACAAGTGTGAATGATACAATTCCAAATAATATTCTAATGTATCATCGATTTGGTGAAAATAAGTATCCCTCAACAAATATACGCGAAGAGCAATTAGTAAGTCATCTTGAGTATTTAAAGGATCAGGGGTTTTATTTTATTTTAGCTAGAGATCTTTTGTTTGAAGATAAATTACAAAAAAAAACTATTTCAATAACTGTAGATGATGCATATTTATCATTTTTTGAGGTGGGATTACCTATTTTTGAAAAGTATGAGATACCAGTCACTCTTTTTTTAAATACAGAAAACGTTGGTGGACAAAATTATATGAATTGGACTCAGCTTAAAAGTGTACTAAGTCGTGGTGTAGATATTCAAAATCACACACACTCTCATTCAAGTTTATCTAGTCTTAGTGAAATTGAAATTGTGAATGAAATAGAAAAATCACAGGATCTTATTTTTGAAAATTTAGGTATTACTCCAAATTTATTTGCTTATCCTTTTGGTGAAAATAGCACTATAGCTCAAAAAGTAGTTTCTCAGTATTTTGATGCAGCATTTGGACAACATTCAGGTGCCTTTTCAATTAATCAAAAATATTTTATTCCAAGATTCCCCTTGAATGAGAATTACGGATCTATTAATCGAATAAAAGATGCATCAAGTGTTTTACCTTTTAATAATGTGCTTATTGAACCTGGCAACCCTTATCAAAGTGAGCCTATCAGTAGATATGCTTTAGATTTTAACGAGGACTCTTCCAACATAAATTGTTTTATTAGTGATTTTCAAGGATCATTTAATCCAACAATTACAAATCTTAATAATAAGTTATTAGTTGAACTTAATCGTTTACCTGTAAAAGGTAGACTTAGGTTTAATTGCACAAAAGTTAATAATGGTATTTTCTGGTTTGGTTATCAATACTTAGTTAATTAAATTTAAATCGATCAAATTCTTGAAGATTATTTGAAGCAATGATCAGTTCTAATTTATCGACATATTTATCGCCGATTTCAGCATAGGCTGCTAAATATTTCACTTTCATACTAATAGGGTCTGTGTATTTTATGCGCTCATCTATTCGTCTAATGACACGAAAATTATAATAAGCTTGATGGGTATTAATATTAAACATATAGGCTTCAACACTTTCTGATAAATTTTTAAATTTTAAAACTGCGTGAGTTTTATCCTCATCCCTGTCTTGAGGAATGATTCCTTTATCTTCACTTGTAGTCCACTGACCATAAAGAGCATTACCCTCAGTTGCAAATCTAGACTGTCCCCAACCACTTTCAATAATTGCTTGTCCAAGAGCTAGTGACACTGGAATAATATTAATACGTTGTTTGAGTTTTCTAAAAAGTTTTGTGTTAATTTCGCTATAATCTAATTTATACTTTTTTGATAATCTAATAATCTCGTCAGTTTCGTTTTTGTTTAATTCTTTCCTAGCAAATTTTTTTTCTATATTGATTACCATTCTTCGTTCTTGCATGATTGAAGTATTCGTATTGTAAATCAATGGTAGTGTTACGAGGTAAAATAGTTTTTTCTTTGTTGGAACATCTTGTATTTCTGAAAAATCATCAGGTAATTCTGATATTATAGGAAGATGACCAATATTTTCTTGCGTTAAAATTTCAGGAATAAAATTATTTTTTTTATAATATTTATTTAAATCAACCCAATTATGAAATTCTCCAGCGTTAAGAGATGAATTTAATAAAAATCCAAAAAAAAAAACTAAAAGACTAGACTTCAACTGGTCGTACTTCACGGACTTCAGGAATATAATGCTTTAGCATATTTTCAATTCCCATTTTTAAAGTTGCCGTTGAACTTGGACATCCCTGACAGGCCCCTTGCATTTGTAAAAATACAACTCCCTCATTATATTTGTCAAATATGATATCTCCACCGTCCATAGCAACAGCTGGTCTTACTTTACTATCCAGAAGTTCTTTGATCTTTTTTACAACATCACTATCGTTCTCATCAATTGTATGTCTAGTTGATGCAGATTGCTCTGAGATAATAGGTTTGTTCATTGTAAAGTGCTCAATGATACAACCCAAAATTGCAGGTTTCATAAGCGTCCAATCATTATCTTTGCCTTTGGTTATAGTGATAAAGTCAGACCCAAAAAAAACACCCTCAACACCTTTAATATTGAACAAGTTCATTGCCAAAGGTGAATTTGAGGCAGACTCTTGGTTTTGATAGAACATAGTTCCGTCTTTCATGACCTCTTTACCTGGCAAAAACTTTAAGGTTGCAGGGTTTGGCGTTGGTTCAGTTTGTACAAACATTGCTAATAATATGTCTATAAAATTGGAAATTTCAAGCCAAAGTGTCTATCTAAAACCGACTATCTTATAGACTTCTTTGAGAATAGGGCCTGCAATTGTGGATGCTTTTTCGCTGCCCATATCTAGGACTTTATTTAATTCATCCTTATTATTGAGAAGATTTAATATCTCGGTTCTAATTGGTCCTATGACTTGAATTAATTTGTCTGCAAGGTCATTTTTTAGTTTTGAATATTCTTTGCCAGCATAACTTACCAGAGTTTTTTCGATACTTTCATCTGAACAAGCGGACAAAATATTGATTAAATTTAAGCATTCAGGTTTATTTTGTAATTGATCCTTGTTATCAGGAATAAGGTCTGAGTCAGACTTTGCCTTTTTTATTTTAGAACTTATATCATCATCACTATCAGTTAATAAAATTCTGGAAAATTCAGATGCATCAGATTTTGACATTTTTTTAGTTCCATCTCGAAGGCTCATAACCCTTGTCGCATTTCCATAAATTAGTGGTTCAGGCAGTGGAAAGAAGTCTACTTTAAAATCATTATTAAATTTTTGTGCAATATCTCTTGACAGTTCTAAATGCTGTTTTTGATCATCACCCACTGGAACATGTGTTGCAAGGTAAGCAAGAATATCTGCAGCCATTAAGTTTGGATAAACCATTAAACCAACACTTACGTTTTCTTTATTCTTTCCAGCTTTATCTTTAAATTGTGTCATTCTATTAAGCCAACCAATTCGACTGACACAATTAAATACCCAAGCAAGCTGAGAGTGTTCTGCTACACTTGATTGTTGAAAAATAATTTGTTTTTTATAGTCCACTCCTGCTGCAATAAATGATGCTAATACCTCAAGTGTGTTTGAGCGAAGCTCAGCTGGATTTTGCTCAACAGTAATAGCGTGTTGGTCTACAACACAATAAATACATTCAAATTCTTTTTGAAGCTCTACAAAGTTTTTTATCGCACCAAGATAGTTACCTAAATGCAGGGTTCCTGTTGGTTGAACACCAGAAAAAACTCTTTTTTGGAAACTGCTCATATTCAAATATTATTAAAATTGATATCAGAATTATCTAATAATATCGAGGGACTAAAATCGATAAACACAAAAAACCTAAAAAATAGACATCAAATCCTTTTCAATTGATTTGAGTAATTTTTTATCTTTGATTTTTTGGTTATTGCTATTCGTTAATTGAAAAATATCGAAAACCTTTTCCCCGTATGTGGAAATTTTTGCTGATTGGACACTTATTTGTTTGTCATGAAAAACTCCTAAAATATCCATTAATAATCCAGGCCTATCGCCAGATAATATTTGAAAAGTAGTTACTTGCTTACTCATATCGTTATCAATTGTAATTTGAGGATTTACAGCAAGTTTTTGTAGACCTTTGGTAAATGACCGTAAGGGTTTAAAATCTTTTTGATCAAGAGCACTCATTACATGTTTAGCTGCTCTTTTTTGTTCGCTTAAATCTAAAACACCTTTATTCAAAAAATTGGTTACCCAAAACACATCAATTACTTGATTGTTATTTAAAGATATTATTCTAGAACTAAGAATATTTGATTGAGAGTGTGTAAACCCCGAAACAATATCTTTTAAAATTCCTGGCCTATTTTTACTTGTGACAACAACAGCACTATATTCTTTATTTTCATAATTAAGAAAATTTACAGAGTTAATAACCTTTGCTTTTTTATTTCTTTGGTAAATTTTAAAGATATCGACGATCATTCTTGATGAAAAGGCTTCCCAGAATTGATTTGGAAATTCATTTATCGAATTTTTTATAAACTTTTTTAAATTAACATCAGATTTTTGTAATACTGATTTCTTTAAAGACTCTTGAACAGAAGTAGAATAAGTTTTTGTATCTAGACCTCTTTGCAGAAAATCTCTTGCATTATAAAATAAACTTCTAAGCAGGCTTATTCTCCATTCGTTTAGAACGTTTGGTCCGACAGAGGCAATGTCACATAAGGTAAAAAGAAACAATGAGTTTATTTTTTCTTCTGTGTTTGCAATAGAAGTAAATTTAGCAATTGCCTCGGGACTTTGAGTGTCATTTTTAAAAGCTGTATCGCTCATTGCTAAATGATTTTCAACTAACCACAATGTCAATTCTTTTACTTCTTCTGATACAGTAAGTCTTTTTAAAACCTTTTTGGTCAACTCTGTTCCATAAACAGAATGATTTTTTGGCCCCTTCTTTCCGATGTCATGAAATAGTAAAGCGATGTGAAGGGCTTCTCTTGAGGATAACCTGCTATATATTTCATTATAAAAGGATTTTTGTCTTAGCTCATTTAGGTTGTGCAGTGTTAATAATAAGTGTTCGTCGGTGGTGTAGTGATGATAAATATCAAACTGCACTTGTCCCCAAACTCTGCCAAACTCAGGAAATATTTCGCTAAATAGCTGGGTATCATTAAAATCATGAAGGGCCTGTATAGGATTTTTTTTGGAGACGACAATATTTAAAAAGGATTGGAGGTGCTGTTTATCTGTGGTTTTTTTTAAAACTTTTCTTTTTTCCTCGACGGTCTTTAAAAAGCGAGGATGAATGAGTAAATTATGTTCCAAGGATTTTTCAAAGACGTTTGCCCATTTTAGTTGAAGGTTTTTAGCGGTATTATTTTTTAAATTCAGAAAACCTTTTTCAATTATAAATTCTTTTTCTAATGATTTAGTTTTAGTGGGTTTTCTTTTATAAATTGTTTTGATTATTAAATCCTCTGGAAGTTTTGAATAAAAGGTTCTTAAGAGAGAATTGATCTTTGCAACATTCACAAACAAATCTTTCATAAAAATCTCCACTCCTTTTTCCTTCTTTTTGTCTTTGTAAGAGAGTTTTTTTGAAATTTTTAATTGATTTTCAATAGATAGAACATCACCTTTGCTTTCGTTAAATAAATGAATAAATGCTCGAATGGTTAAGAGAAATTTCCAAGCATTCTTTAATTCTTTAATTTCCTCTTTGGTGTAAATATTAATAGACGTTAAGTCCTCTAATTTATAAATGTTAAACATAAAGATCGATACCCACAGTATGGTATGAATATCTCTAAGGCCCCCAATACCCTCTTTGATATTCGGCTCTAAATTACTTTTAATTCCTATTCGATAGTCATGTCTTTCAACCAACTCTATAAGCTTTAATTCGCTGAGTTTTAGGGGGTTTTGTTTTCCAATTAAAATCTTAATGGACCGAACAAACTCACCGTATTGAATTTCATCACCAATGATAAATCGACTCTCAACAAATTTTGTAATTGTCTTTATATCTTTCTTAGAGTCGATTAATGCCTGTTTAATTGTTAAGAAAGATATTCCAACTTCTAATCCAATATCCCACAGTGTATTATTTAATTGAGTAATAAAATCTTTTATATTTTTATTAGATTTTTTATAAATAAATATTAAGTCAACATCACTTTTTGGTGACAAGTCATGTCTGCCGTACCCACCTACAGCGATTAAAGAGAAATCTTCTATTGGATAAATATTATAAATTCCTTTAACTATTTCTTTTACAACTGTATCAACAAGATCTGTATGATTTTTATTAAAATAGAAGCCATCATTAGTTGATGATAATTTTTGAAATAATTTAACCTTATTTAATTGATACTTCTTTTTTATTTGAGAGATATCTTTCATTAATAAAACTTTAACATTGTATATATGTAATGGGCTCAAGAATCAATTTATGTCATCAATAACTGTTTCAGACGTAATTAGTACTATTCTTCGAGGGCTGAGAGATGTTTATTTTTTGATTAGCTTATATGAATCTACCTCATCAAATAAAAAAAAAATAATCTGTTACCCTAGAAGGCCTTTGAATCCACTTTATACTTTAGCTAAAGTTAGATGGGGCTTGCCAGTTAGGTTTACGTCCTCCCCAGAACTAGCTGACATAGAATTATATTTTTATGACAAAACTAAAAGTAACTACCAAGTCTCTGAAAATCCAAAAAAAATAGTAATAAATAAAAATTGCACTGACATCAGTAAATCTAATGTTGATAAAGTTTTCTTAGAGATTTTTGGTTATTCTCTGAGCTTAGATCCAAAAAACTTTCATGGTTCAATTTTAGAAAAATCAGAGCAAAATGCAAAACATGACGGGAAGATTATAAATAGTTCTTCGTTAGGATTTAAAATTTATAAAAATAAGGTTTACCAAAAATTAATTAATAATATTTATAACGAATTTGCTATCGATTATAGGGTCGTATGGGTTAAAGATGAAATTGTATTAGCTTACGTGAAATTTGCTCAAAAAGAATATCGCTTTAAATCTAAAACTGTTTATTCAAAAATAGTCTCAATTTGTTCTTTATTTGAAAATGAAGAGATTAGTTTAATAAATGAATTTTGTAAAAAATTTAAACTAGATTTTGGGGAGTTAGACATTTTAAGAGATAGGGATACGAAAAAAATTTATATTGTTGATGTCAATAAAACTGCTTGGGGTCCGCCAGATAAGATTTCACTTGAGGATGGAAAAAAAGCTATTGCACTTATTAATGACAAGTTTAGAAAAAGCTATTTAATCTAACCCTCCCTATTAATTTAGAGAGGGTAAAATAAATATTACTAATCAATTATAACTTCGTAAATAGCAGTTGAACCCGAAAGTTCATAGGCTCCAATCAATAAAGGAGTTCCTTTTCTGACATGATAAAGTGGAGGTGTCTTGTCGGCAGGTATAAAAACTAATGATTCAGGAGATATGTCACCACCAGTTTGTTTTGTACCATCTCCAAAAAAGTTTCTACCATTAAAATATCCAAGAAATTTTGGTTTTACCATACCAGTAATATCGTACATCATGATACCGCCCTGTCTTTCAAGACCTACAAAAGCTATTGTTCTTCCATCAATTTCTCCAACTGTAAGAGCCTCTGGCTCTGCACCTTTATCGTCACTTCTGTCATCAAAAGATCCCGCATCCTCATTCCAGTTAAAAAAACCTGAAAACGCTGTTCTAACAGCAATATCATTACCGCTATCATAAATAATTTGTCCGGTATTACCGTCCAAAATTGAAAAAGATCTTCCGCCGTAGGTATAGATTTCTTCATAAAAACCGTCACCATCAGCATCTCCCATAGTAGTAGTTGTTTTTAACCTACCGAGATTTGATTTTTTTTGTAGCTCTGAGGCATTAGGAAAGACTGAAGGGTCTAAAGTTAAATCAGCGACCCTTACCTCTTCTGAGAATCCATCGTAATCTTTTGCATCTCCCTCATTAGCCATTAAAACATAATCATACATTTCACCATTAATTTCTTTACTGACAACTACCATGGTGTCTGGTTGATACATTCCTTTAACCGGCCAAGGCTGTATATTAACTCTGTTATCCTTATTTGAAGCATCAAGAGCGGACTGAGACCAATCTTTATAGCCTAAACCAAAGTAATCAGTAACTATGCCCAAACTAATATCTATCTTTGCAATAACGTTATTTTCTTGAAGAGCTACATAAGCTCTTTTAGAGTCACCGCTAACTGCTATAAACTCTGGTTCAGCATCATACAAAAAAGATGATCCAGGTTTTACAATTCTGCCACCCTCTGGAGCCCCATTGTAATAAAAGTTTATATTTCTGATTTTATCTTCACTAGGGCCAACAAACCATTTGTTTAAATCAATAATTGAAACAGATCCTTTGGGATCAACAGTGTAGTCATCATTTGGCTCACCCTCATTGGCGACCAATGCATATTTCCCATCCGGAGTAAATACAACATTATCAGGAAGCGCACCTACTGAGTACCCAAAAGCCAATTTTAATGTATTAAGATTATAGAACAAAACAGCACCATTGTCTTGTTTGTCTTCTGCCTCGATTGCTAAAGCAAGCAAACCTGCTTGTTCTGAAACAGCAACACTGTTTATTCCACCAACACCTGCTCTTGGTTTGATTGAAATTAATTTTTCTGTATATGGTAATCTTGTAATATCTAAAACATCTATAGATTTTGTTAGATTGTTTGTTACAAATATTCTGTTTCTTTGAGAGTCGTAAGCTAAAATTTCTGATCCACCTTCGTCCCATGAAAAAGTTGAATAGCCTGAGATTTTATTAAGTTCCAATGCATTTACATTGAAAAAAACAAAGCTTAAAAGCATTGATAATAATAATTTCATTATTTTTTCTCCAAATACCAAAGAATATTAGATTTATTGATTATGTAATTTTAATTAAAAAAATATTAATCTAATATTAAAATTTTCTAATTAGGTTATAAAGCTGTTCAGTTTTGCCTGATTTTGGTACTTTTTGAATAGACGAAACCTTTTTTTGCTCTGCCAATGTTAAAGATTTAAGATCAAGCTGTTTTAATAAAAAAGAAGAACCCTTAGTTATAGAGTATAAAAAATTTAATACACACCCAATCTGATAAGCTAACTTTTTTTCGTCACTTGATAAATAAGATAAATAGGTACTTAATTCTTTTTCAATAACCCTTTGGTCTAAGATATTTTTCGTGTGCCTTAAATACACTAAATATGCAATAAATACTTTTTCTGATTGTTCTATTCCTACTAGAGGACTATTTAATATTAGGTTGAATGCATAAGAAGCTCTAATTTTGGCTGTTTGCTCCCATCCCAAATCTGAAATAATACATGAGAGTTTTATTACTCTCAGCTGGTTAGAGGACATTTTTAAATTTATAAATTTTAAATAAACATTTTTAATCCAAGCAAAAGTCTTTTTATTAAATATTAAAAAACGACATCTACTTTTAGCTATTAATTCTAAAGAAATTTCAGTTGGATCTAAAAGCCTTTGCTTTTTGGGAAGATTTTCGTAAATGAAACCCTCTCTAATCCCGTATCTTGGATAAATAAACTGCTCGCAGTTTGATAATTTTAACACCTTGTCCAATACTTCTATTGCAATATGAATATGTTTTATTCTGTCGACAGAAATTTTCGGAATTTTTTGTAGATCATCAATCTCAATTTTTTGTAATTCTGATTTTAATTCATAAAAATTTTTCCGAGAGATACTCAAGTTATGTATTTCATTAAAGGGCAATTTATTAAAATAAATATAACATCTTGCAATTGTCCTAAATGCTCCACCAATTAAATAGAAGATTTTTTGATTTTTATGTTTTGAATTTATTTCTTTGTTAATTTTTTTATGCTCTTTATGTTCTTTAGTGAAGTTTAATATACCCAAAGGAAAAGAAGATATATTTTTAATTTTATGTGGTGTAATTTGTGCTAATTCAAGACTACCACCTCCCATATCAATAATGGTCCCATTGGCCCTAGGTATTGCAGAACGAACGCCTAGTGTGGCATAGGAGGCCTCTTGTCTTCCAGATAAAGTTAAAACTTTTCCCTTAAAAACTTTTTGTATCTTATTTGTAATTTGTTTTTTGTTAGAAGCATTTCGAATTGCTGCAGTACACAAAGCGACAGAATGGTTAGGTTTTATTTCTTCAATTATTGAGTTAAAAAAAATTATTGAGTTGATACATTTTTTTTCAGCTTCTTTGCTGATCAATTTTGTTTTTGGAAGGTATTCACCTAACCCACAAAAAAATTTTTTATTATAGAGCACATCAGGGCTTCTCATATTGCCCCTAAATACACACAATCTTACTGAATTTGACCCTATATCTATTACTGCAATAGAATCTTTTTTATTAAGCATATTATATTGCATATATTTAACAGATGATTGAAAAAAAACTATTTTTATTACGTCACGCTAAATCCTCTTGGAAAAATTTAGAATTAGACGATCATGAAAGACCATTATCTGAGAGGGGGATTTTTAGTTGCCAAGTAATGGCAACGCATATTTTTAAAAAACTAAATTTTAAAGATATCTCAATTTTTTCATCGAATTCAAAAAGAACACAAGAGACTTGCAAAAAAATATTTAAAAACTCAATTAAAGTTAATTTTGAAAGTGAACTATATACTTTCAACTTTAACGATTTAATTAAATGGATAAAAAAAATTAAAATTAACAAAAATTTAATGATAGTAGGTCACAATCCAGCTTTGATTGATTTAATTAACTATATTGCAAAAGATAAAATAATAAAATTTCCAACATGTGCATTTTGCGAGATTAATCTATATATTAATTCCTGGAGTGAGATAAATAAAAATACTGGTGAAATTAAAGAACTACAATTAGTAAAAAGACTTAAAAGTTATAATTACAAGAATGAATAAGTATTTTAATAGAGAAATATCCTGGCTAAAATTTAATGAGAGAGTAAATGAATTATCCTATGATAAAAACGTCCCAATTTTAGAACGACTAAATTTTATAAGTATTGCTGCATCAAACTTAGATGAATTTTTTTCAGTAAGAGTGGCTGGATTAATTGAACAGTTAAAACTCACTCCTAATAAAAAAAGTTTTGATGGAATGAAGATTGAGGATCAAATTAAAATTGTTGACTCATTAACAAGAGGTTTGATTAAAAGGCAAAATGAATCGTATGGTCAAATTGAAAAAGAATTAAAAAAAAATAAAATCTATATTTTAAGAGATAAGTTTTTAAAAAAACATTTGTCCCACATAAAAAATTATTATTTGAATGAAATTATTTCGATTCTGACACCAATTACAGTTGATAGCACACACCCTTTGCCCTTTATACCAAATTTAAGTTTGTGTCTTATCGCTAAAATTAAAAATAAAAAATCAAAAAAAGAATTTATCTCAGTTATGAGAGTATCAGATTTAAAACAACGCTTTCTTAAAATTATTGATAAACAGGGTATTTATTTTTATCCCGTAGAGTCAATAATTAACAATTATGTTGGGGATGTATTTCATGATTTTGATGTTATTGATACAAATCTATTTCGCGTAATAAGGGACAGTGATTTAGAGGTTTTGGAGGAGGCAGACGATCTTATCAGAGAGTTTAAAAAACTTGTCAGGGAAAGAAAAAGAGGACAGGTAATCAGATTAGATGTTCAAAAAAGTCTTAATAATAATTTTAAATCATTCATCATTAACGAGTTGAATGTATCTGAAAATGAAATTTTTGAATACGAAGATCTACTGGGGTTCGACCAATTATCAGAAGTCTTTGGTAATATAAAAAACAAGAATTTAAATTATAAAAAATTTAAACCTCGTTTCCCACAGCGAATAAATGATTTTGGCGGTGATTGTTTTGCGGCAATCAAAAAAAAGGATTTAGTTGTACACCACCCTTTTGAGTCTTTTAATGTTGTTGTTAGTTTTTTAGATCAAGCATCAAACGACAAAAACGTTGTGGCGATTAAGCAAACTTTGTATCGCACTAGCGATCAATCGCCTATCATTGATGCACTCATTCGTGCTGCTGAGGTTGGTAAATCTGTAACAGCAGTTGTTGAATTAAAAGCGAGGTTTGATGAAGAAAAAAATCTACAGTGGGCATCAAATTTGGAAAAAGCTGGAGTCCAAGTAGTGTATGGTTTTTTAAATCTAAAAATTCATGCAAAAGTTTCCTTAGTTACTAGAAGAGAAAAAAAAAATTTAGTCCACTACGTTCACTATGGTACTGGTAACTATCATCCTCAAACAGCAAAGGTTTACACAGATTTATCATTTTTTACTTGTAATAAAGATCTAGCATCTGATGCCATAAAATTATTTCATTACATGTGTAGTTACAACATGGCAAAAGATTTTAAACGAATATCTTTCTCCCCATATAACTTAAGACAAAAACTTTTCGAACATATTGACTACGAAATAGGTTTATCAAAAATTAAAAAGCCAGCTAACATATGGATCAAGATGAATAATTTAGTTGATCAAGAAATAATTAACAAACTTTACGAAGCATCTAAAGCAGGTGTAAATATTACTTGTTTAATTAGAGGTATCTGCTGCTTAGTCCCTGGCATTAAAGGAATGTCAGAAAACATAGAAGTTAAAAGTATTGTAGGAAGATTTTTAGAGCATTCACGTGTAGTTTGTTTTGGAAAAGGCAATAAACTACCCAGTAAAAAAGCAAAAATTTATATTTCATCTGCAGACTGGATGACTAGAAATTTTGACAGGCGCGTTGAAACATTAGTTCCTATCGATAACAAAACTGTTCACGAACAAATTTTATATCAAATTATGTACACTGCCATTCACGATAATCAAAATGCTTGGGTGCTCGACTCAGATGGAGATTATCAAAAAATAAACTCTAAATTAAAAATAGACTCACATAAATATTTTATGACTAACCCTAGTCTCTCAGGGAGAGGCACTGCTGCCAAAAAGGTCTATAAAAAAATAGAAAAACAATAAAATGTTATTCGTATTTTCTATTGTTTTTCTTTCCTTAAACCTATTTTTGTTTTTTAGTACTTCAATTAATATTTTTTTAATATCACTTATTTCGCAGAGTTTAGTTTATTTCATTTCTTATTATTTCTTTGAAAACTATCTTGAAAAAAAAACTTTTAACCTAAGAAAATCTGACAATATGTTATTTACAAAAGTCCGAAATATTTTAGAAGAGACTCTTTTAGACAAAGAAAGACGCATCGAGATAAATGATAAGCAAAGTTTGGAATATCAAGATATTCTTAACTCCTTAGATCTCTCAATAGTTATTATTGATTATGATTATAATATCATATTCGTTAACAATACTTTCAAAGAGACATTTAATTTAGAAAATGCAGATAATCTTAAAATAGGTTTAAGAGATTTATCTTTGTCTGAAAATCTAAGTAGCGCACTTAAAAGTAAATTAAAAAAGAATTTTGAGTGGAATAGATTAATACCAAATGACCGATTTTACGACGTTATAGGATTTCCTATTAATGATTTTTTTTGCGTTGCTTTTAAAGACATTACTGCAATTAAAAATCTTGAGATGGTAAGAACTGACTTCGTAGCTAATGTAAGTCACGAATTAAAAACTCCTCTCTCTTCAATAATAGGATATTTAGAAACACTTTTAACTGTTGACGATGAAAAAAATAGAAAAAAATTTATTTCAATTATTCAAGATCAGTCAAATCGAATGAACTCTTTGATTGATGATCTATTAAGTTTAAGTTCCATCGAGAATAAAAAAACTAATGAGAATGACCAATTTTGTAATTTATTAAATACTGTTAAAATTGGAATAAACTCTTTGGAATCAAAAATTTTAAAGAAAAACATAAATGTTGATCTTAATTTAGACCAATCTCTTTTAGTTGGATGCCCTCATGAAGAATTTATTCAAGTGGTTGTCAATATCGTTAACAACGCTGTTAAATATTCAAAAGATGGTGCTAAAATTTCTATTAATGCTCGTGAAAAAATGAATACTAGTACTATGACTGAATATGTCGAAATTTCCTTCAAAGATAATGGCATAGGCATTGCAGAAGAGCACATCTCAAGGCTTACCGAGAGATTTTACAGAGTGGACAGTGCGCGATCCAAAGAGGTTGGTGGTACTGGATTAGGCCTTTCAATTGTGAAACATATTTTGAATAAAAACATGGGTTTTATTGACATAAAAAGTGAAGTTGGAAAAGGCTCAGAGTTTTTAATCACAATTCCAAAGCATGCTTAATAAAACTTTAACATATTTGTAACATAAGATTTATTTCTAACGGATATTTTTAGCTCAATTTAAACAACATAAAGGAACTTAACTATGAAAAAATCTATGTTAACTTTTCTTGCTTTAGCAGTAAGCGTGCTTTTCTCTGCTGAAACTTTTGCGAGAGATCAAATCAATATTGTTGGCTCATCAACAGTATACCCATATGGAACAGTAAACGCACAAAGACTCGGGGAGTCAGGTTTTAAAACCCCCACTTACAACCCAATTGGAACTGGTGGTGGAATGAAAGCATTTTGTGCTGGTGTGGGAGTTGAATTTCCAGATATTACTGGAGCGTCACGACCAATGAAATCTAAAGAAGCTAAATTATGTCTTGAAGCCGGTGTAACAAACGTTATTGAAGTGATGTGGGCTAATGACGGTATTACTTTTTCTCACTCCAACGAAGCAGAACCTTTTTCTCTAACAAGAGAAGAAATTTTTACAGCTATGGCTGCAAAAGTTGTTGTTGATGGTGAAGTGGTCGAAAATCCATATCAAACTTGGAACGAAATTAACCCAAGTCTTCCAGCATATAAAATTGAAGTATTAGTAGCTCCTCCAACCTCAGGAACAAGAGATGCATTTGATGGTAAAGTAATGGAAGCTGGATGTACATTAGAAGCAGTAACTGGCAGTGACGATGGATGTACTGATTACAGAGAAGATGGAAAAATCATCGAGATGGGTGAGAATGACACTCTTATTGTTCAAAAACTAGTTGAGGATCCAGAACGTTTTGGTTACTTTGGTTATTCCTATCTAAAAGACAACGGAGATAAATTACAACCATCTACTGTTGAGGGAGTAGTACCATCTGCTGAATCCATTGCCACTTATGAGTATCCAATGGCAAGACCTCTTTTCATATACTTAAAAGCAGATCACATCGGGGTTGTACCTGGCATTCAGGAGTTTGCACAAATGATGGTAAGTGATGAAGCAATTGGTGATAACGGTTACCTAACAAAAATTGGTGCTGCACCTATGGTACCAGACCTTATCAATAGAGTAAGAAACGTTACTGACAACTTAGATGCAATGGGATTTGATATTGCAGCATGTGCTGAAGCAAAACACCCATTAAAAGATGCTGGTTACGCTTTTTCAAGCGGACTTTGTAAGTAAGCATTAATTAATTATCTTATTTTTAGGGGCAAGATTTCTTGCCCCTAAGACAAATTCAGTTTATAGAGGAATAAGACAGTATGCTTTATTTATCACTTGTTTTAGTTTTTATACTTTCTTATTCTTTTTACTTCTATGGTAAAAAAAGAGCTTTAAGCCTAAAATTTAAAAAAAATGAAAATCTTTCCTCTCTTCCAGATTATTATGGATATTACGTTGTACTTTTAGTTTTTTTTCCAGCAATAATTATTTGGTTCTTTTTACTTCTTTTTAAATCAAACTTTCAAGAGATGTTTGTAATGTCCCCTTTGTTATTTCCAGATGTCGCTACATGGAGCTCTGGAAAATTCGGTTTAATTATGAATAAGATTAGCAACCTATCTATGATTGTTAATTTATCAGAAATTGATTTGACCGTAGGCGACAAATCAATTTTAAAAATGGCCAGTGAGAGTGAGATAATTGCAGCAAAAAATTTAGCAAATTTTGACAAGATCTACGGATGGTCGAATTTAACTCTATTTATCATTCTACCTGTGCTTTTAGGATTTTTGGCTACGAAATCAATATCAGGAAAACTAAACGCACAGCCAATTGTTGAGAAAATTATTTCATATGTTATCAAGGGCAGTTCTTATATTGCAATATTCATTACTTTTGGAATCTTCTTTTCTCTTGTTTTCGAGGCCATTAATTTTTTTCGGTACGTAAATTTTATGGACTTTTTCTTTAATACGGCATGGAATCCCAATAGAGCTTTTGTTATCAATGCATCAGAAGGCTTCGATCAAGAGGCTTTAAAAGAGGCTTTTGGTTTTGTACCTTTGCTGACCGGAACGCTTTTAATTGCATCTGTTGCCATGTTAGTCGCTGTTCCTTTAGGACTGCTAACAGCAATTTATTTATCAGAGTATGCGTCATCAAAAGTAAGAGATATAGCTAAACCAATAATTGAAATTCTTGCTGGCATACCCACAGTTGTTTATGGATTTTTTGCTGCTTTATCACTGGCGCCTTTCATAAAAGATGTCGGTGAAGGCCTTGGATTACCGGTGTCCGCTGAAAGTGCTCTAGCTGCAGGTTTAGCGATGGGTGTCATGATCATCCCTTTTGTTTCCTCTCTTAGTGACGATGTCATAAAAGCAGTTCCTCAATCTTTAAGAGAGGGTTCTTATGCAATTGGAGCAACTAAATCAGAAACTATTAAAAAAGTAATTTTACCAGCAGCTCTAGCTGGAATAATGGGCTCATTTTTATTAGCTATATCTAGGGCAATAGGTGAGACAATGATTGTCGTTATGGCCGCCAGCCTAAGAGCAAATCTTACTTTTAATCCCTTGGAGCCAGCGACTACAATAACAACACAGATTGTTACAAGTTTGATAGGAGATGTCGAGTTTGATAATCCAAAAACCTTAGTTGCTTTTGCTTTAGGCCTAACTTTATTTGTAATGACATTAATTCTTAATATTGCTGCTATAACAATAGTAAAAAAGTACAGAGAAAAATATGAGTAGTTTAGAAAAGAGACTTGCAGCAGAGAAACGTTTCAAATTTTATGGAATGTTTGCGATGACTCTTTCTTTGTTCTTCGTGCTTATTTTAATGTATAAAATTTTTTCTACCGGCAGTGGTGCTTTTGTTAGAACAACTATTAATGCTGATGTTTATTTTGACCCAAATTTTATAGAGGTTTCTAGTAACTCCTCCAAAAAAGAAATAATGAAAGCATCTTATGTTGATCTTGCTGATCAAGTGATTAACCAAAACCATTCTGGATTAGATGAAGAAAATTTTATTAAAGTCAGAGAAATGTACACAAGAAAATTTGATTATCAGCTGAGAGATTATATTGCAAACAATCCAAATGTAATTGGAAAAACTGTCAATTTAGATATATCTGCCTCATCAGATCTTGACCAAATTGTCAAAGGAAACTATCCAAGAAATGTTCCCGAAGCACAACGAAAAATAAATGATTATCAACTTTCTATCTTAGACTCTTTAGACTCCAAAGGTAAAATGTCTAAGACATTCAATTTTTGGTTTTTCACAAATGGAGACTCGAGAGATCCAGAAACAGCCGGAATACTTGGAGCACTTATGGGGTCTTTTTACGCTTTATTGATCTGTTTTAGTTTTGCTTTTCCAATCGGACTTTTGGCTTCTGTGTACTTAGAGGAATTTGTTAAACCAGGAAAAATAACTGACATTATTGAAGTAAATATAAATAACCTTGCTGCGGTTCCCTCTATTGTTTATGGACTTTTAGGCTTAGGTATGCTAATTGGAGTTTTTGGGATGCCATATCAAGTCCCTTTAGTTGGAGGATTAGTTTTAGGTTTTATGACTTTACCAACAATTATTATAGCATCTAGGGCATCGCTCAGAGGCGTCCCTCCTTCAATTAGAGAGGGAGCACTTGCTGTGGGGGCTACTAAAATGCAAACTGTATTTCATCATGTAATCCCTTTATCTTTGCCAGGTACTCTTACTGGAACAATTATTGGAATGGCACAAGCTTTGGGTGAGACAGCCCCTTTATTATTGATAGGTATGGTTGCTTTTGTGATGGAAATACCGGGAGGGGCATTCGACCCTGCCACTGGTCTCCCTTCACAAATATATTTATGGTCTGAGAGCGCTGAAAGAGGTTTCCTCGAAAAAACATCTGCAGGAATAATGCTACTTTTATCTTTTTTGATCATAATGAATACTGTGGCAGTGTTGGTAAGAAGAAAATTGGAGGTGAAATGGTAGATCAAAACAGCAATTATGCTTTGCAAACAAGTGAGGTATATGTCCACTATGGAAAAAAAATGGCAATCAATAACGTGGCTCTTAATTTTCCAAAAAATGAAGTAACTTCTCTTATAGGACCCTCAGGTTGTGGTAAGTCGACATTTTTGCGATGTTTAAATCGTATGAATGATGTAATAGATATTTGTAATGTTAAAGGTAAGTTTTTGTTGAATGGCAATGTTGATATATATAGCCCTGATATACAGGTAGAAACTCTTCGTGAAAAAGTTGGAATGGTTTTTCAAAAACCCAATCCTTTTCCAAAAACTATTTATGAAAATGTTGCCTACGGACCAAAAATTCATGGTATTGCTTCTTCTCAAAATGAATTAGATGAAATAGTTAAAGACTCACTTCATAGAGCGGGTCTTTATGAAGAGGTAAAAGATAGAATGGATGATATTGCTACCGGTTTATCAGGAGGACAACAGCAAAGATTGTGCATAGCAAGAGCGATTGCTATAAGACCGGAAATCATTTTGATGGACGAACCTTGTTCTGCATTAGATCCAATAGCAACCGCAAAAATAGAGGATTTAATTAACGAATTGAGAGAAAATTACACAATTATTATAGTAACTCATTCTATGTCTCAAGCATCACGTGTATCATCTAAAACTGCGTTTTTTCATTTAGGTAACCTTGTCGAATATGGAGAAACTGGTAAGATATTTACAAAACCTGATAAAGAACAAACAAATGACTACATAACTGGAAGGTTTGGTTAAAATGGAAACAGCACACACAGATAAAAACTTTGAACAAAAGTTAAATCATCTTACAGATAATTTAATTAAAATGAGCAATATTGTTGAGAAACAAATTGAAATTGCAGTAAATGTTATTAAATCTAAAGATTCATCTGATGCACAGACAACACAGAATCTTGATGAACAAGTTGATGAAGTGGAAAGAGATGTTAGGGATTTAAGTTTCGAAATTATGACTTTACATAGACCCGTTGCCAGTGATTTAAGACTAGTTTTCACGGCCCTCAAAGTTTCAAAAGAGCTTGAGAGAATGGGAGATCACTCTAGAAATTTAGCAAAAAGAGCTATTTCAATTTCTTCTTCATTTGACGAGGATTTAACGGTCCAAATGCATAATTTAGGTAAAGGTGTTCAAAAAATGGTTAATCAAACACTTGAGAGTTTTTTTAAAAAAGATGAGGTGCAGGCAAGGATCTCATGGAATCAAGATGCAGAAATTGACAGGCAGTACAAATCTTTATTATCTGATTTAATAGAAAGAATGCACAATAAAGAAACAAGTGTTGTTGATGAAGGCACTAAGCCAATTTTAATTGCAAAGTCCTTAGAAAGAATAGGTGATCATGCTACTAACATAGCTGAAGAGGTCATTTTTAACATTACAGGTCATTATATTGATTTAAAAAAATCTGATTTTGAATGACAGACAAGATTTTAGTTGTAGAGGATGAAAAACCAATCTCAGAATTAATTGGATTTCATTTAGAACAACAAAACTACCAAATAAAATTTTCATACGACGGAGAATCTGCAATCCAAGAGATCGAACATTGGCTGCCTGATTTAATTTTATTAGATTGGATGCTACCAAATATATCGGGCATTGAAGTTTTAAAGAGAATTAAAAGAAAAGATAATCTAAAAAAAATTCCAATTATAATGTTAACAGCTAAAGGTCAAGAAGATGATAAAATTAGAGGTTTTGAATTAGGTGTAGAGGATTATGTAACCAAACCTTTTCTTCCAAGTGAGATTCTCGCTAGAATTAAATCATTACTTAAAAGAACAAAATCAAGAGAAGATAACGACTCACTCAAGTTTCATGATATTAACATTAATCTTACCAACAGAAGGGTAACAAGGGGTGAGAGAAAGTTAAATTTAGGACCGACTGAATTTAATCTTTTAAAATTTTTTATTGAAAATAAAGGTAGAGTCTATTCTAGGCAGCAACTATTGGATAACGTTTGGTTAAATGATGCTTACGTTGAACCCAGAACAGTTGATGTTCACATAAGAAGACTCAGAAAAGAGCTGAATTTAACAGGAGAAAAAGATTTCATTCGAACAGTTAGATCCGCTGGCTACTCTATCGACTCAGAAAATTAAAATGATTAAAATTCTTGTACTTTGTACAGGTAACTCTTGTCGATCAATTATGACAGAGGGGCTTTTAAACCATTATGGTAAAGACTTTTTTAATGCTTATAGTGCAGGAAGCCACCCTGCAGGATATGTGCATCCATTAAGTATCAAAACATTAGAAAAAAATAAAATTTTCCTAGACAATTTTAAAAGTCAATCATGGGATGATTTTTCAGATATTAATTTTGATTTGGTTATTACTGTGTGTGATAACGCAGCTGGAGAAACTTGCCCCGTGTATCTCAAAAATACATTAAAGGCACATTGGGGTGTAGCTGATCCTGCAAAATTTAAAGGCACTGAAGAGGAAGTTGACATAGAATTTTTAAAAGTATTCAATGTTCTTAAAAAAAGATGTCTTGCACTAGTTCAAAATTATAAGCAAAACAACTTATTAAATATCGATCAAATAAAAGAAATTGGAAATTTAATCTAAATTTAACTTTAATTTAATATAAATGATTATTTTATTAGGTGGAAGATTGGCATTTCCCCTGTGACTGAAACATAGACCTCCTCTACTTGTAGAAAAATCATGTCAATCTTCCCAAACTAATAAAATAAACCTAAGATTAAAACTATTCCATAGGCTGTTAGAGATAAAAAAATTGCAGCAGAGCCCAAATCTTTAGCTTTTTTTATTTTGTTTGACTTATCCATAGTAATTTTATCACAAGTATATTCTATTGCAGTGTTTAGAGCCTCAATACTAAGTATGAGCAAAGGTAAAATTATCAGCCAAAGTGTGAACAAAAGAGCTGGTTGAAAAATTACGATGTATAGAGCAGACAATGGAAACAATAATAGCTCTCTTCTTGCTGCTTTTTCTTGAAGGAGAATTTTTAGGCCTCCAATTGAACACCAAAAAGCATCTACTATATTTTTATTTTTAAAATCCATATCTGAAGTTTAATTACTTATATGAATTTTTTGTTAAATCTTGACTTTTTATTTTCAATTAACTTTTTTTTAAGTCTCCATCTAAGATTGCTTCGAACAATATATCCAATACAGTTTTGAGACCCACATCGACACGGGTGATCCTCGAAACAAAACATGTCATATCCATAGTCGTAGGACAGCTCCTCGCCTTTCTTAATATCTTTAATTGCGCTAATCCATATTCTTCCTTTGATGATATCAGTTTCACAATTAGGATTGCAGGAATGATTAATATATTTTGCTAAATTCCATGTTACTTTTCCATTGATGTCGTATTTTTGATTCAGTGTAAAAATGTAAACAGACCCGACTGTTTTAGCCCTTTTGTTAGCCTCTATGTGAACATCAGCAATCTTGTCGGATTGAGCTTTAGTTATCTTTAACCCTCGATATTCAATGATTCTAGTGCCAGCACTGATATCAGATTTTGCAAAAAGACCAGATGCATGAATTTTAGAATTTTTTCTAATATAAAGCTTTTGTGAAGTGACCATTTAATAAAAATTTAACATTATTCAATACGATCAATCGTAGGTATATCTATTTTTAGATTCTATGCAAATCAAAAAACATCGATCCATATTCATTTCAGACATTCATATTGGCATACGTGCTTCAAAAGTAAAGGAGCTCTTACACTTTTTAAAATATAATGATTGTGATCATCTTTATTTACTTGGAGACATTATAGACGGATGGCGTCTAAAAAAAAATTGGTTTTGGAATCAAGACTTTAATACGTTCATTCAAAAAGTTTTAAAAAAGGCAAGGTCTGGAACGAAAGTTTATTATATTCCAGGTAATCACGATGAAATAATTTCTGATTACTGTGGCTTTAGCTTTGCAAATATAAAAATAAGAAAACATAGAATTCATACAACTGCGGATAATAAAAAATTATTGTTAATGCATGGCCACGAGTTTGATAATATTGTTTTAAATTCTAAATGGATTGCTAAAATTGGAGCAAAGCTATACGACTACGCGGTATGGTTTAACAATATTTTAAATTTTTTTAGAAGAAGACTAGGACTATCTTATTGGTCTCTATCGGGATATTTAAAAACTAGAGTGAAAGACGCTCAGCGATTTATTCAAAATTTTGAAAACGCATGTCTTGAAAGAATTAAAAAAAATAAATGTGACGGTATTGTGTGTGGACACATTCATGACCCAAAAATAAAATTATTAGGAGATAAAACTTATCATAATCTAGGTGATTGGGTAGACAGCTGTAGTGCTATGGTAGAGGACTATACGGGTAAACTAGAAATAATCTTTTGGAATGAAAAAAAAATAAATCAAATTGAAGATAAACTCCAAAAAGAAAGAGTTGCATGAAACTTTTACTTGTCACCGATGCTTGGAAGCCACAAGTAAACGGAGTTGTTCGCTCATATCTTAACACCATTCCCGAGTTAGAGAAAATGGGAATGGAGGTACAAGTGATTCATCCTGAATTATTTAAGCTACGCTTTTCACTACCCTCTTATAACGAAATTAAAATTGTTGTAACAAGACAAAAAACACTGAAAAATATGATAAAAAGCGCTAAAGCAGACTATATTCATATTGCAACCGAAGGCCCGCTTGGGTTTTTAGCAAGAAATATTTGTCTTAAGGACGACATTACATTTACCACTTCATTTCATACTCGTTTCCCTGAATACATTCAAAAGAGAACAAAGATACCTGCAAGTTTTTTCTATTTTTTCATAAGAAAATTTCATAATAAAGCAAAAAAAGTTTTGGTTCCTACTCCTTCAATGCAAGAGGAATTAATAAAGAGAAAATTTAAAAATACTGAAATATGGTCCCGCGGAGTTAATCATGAAAAATTTAGTAAATTTAATAAACTTAATTTAGGCAAAGGTCCAATTTTTTCCTATATTGGAAGAGTGGCAACAGAAAAAAATGTTGAAGCCTTTTTAAAAATTAAGATAGATGGTACCAAAGTTGTAGTTGGTGATGGTCCACAGTTAAATTCTTTAAAAAAAAAATATCCCGATGTAAATTATGTGGGATATCAACATGGACAGGATTTAGTTGATTATTATGCTAGCTCTGATGTTATGGTTTTCCCAAGCCTAACTGATACTTTTGGAAATGTCATTACAGAGGCCAATGCAACAGGTACACCTGTTGCTGCTTTTAATGTCATCGGACCAAAAGATATTATTGTAAATGGTATTAATGGTTATATAGGTGATGATTTAAAATCAAACATTATAAATTGTATTAACCTCGATCGCACCAAGTGCCAGGAATACACAAAAAAATTTAATTGGAAAGAATGCTCAAGAGTTTTTTATGATAATATTGTTGCTTGAATTACAGTATTAAATCTAAAGAACATTTAAATTGGCTCCACGAGCATCATATTGAACTAGATTTATCATGGACTAAAGTCGCAATAGACGATCATTTTAAGAATAAAAGAGCCCTCAATATATTTGCAATTGAAAAAAAGACACTAGGTTTGATACTCGGTCATTTCCTTTATGAAGATCAAAAAAGCATTGAGTACGAAATACTACATTTAGCAGTTTTAAACAAGCATAGGGGAAAAGGTGTAGGCTTTCTTTTACTGTCCGAATTAGAAAAACAGCTTAGAAGTGTTAAAAACAGTGTAAAAATTTATCTTGAAGTTAGTGCTGAAAATAAATTTGCTATTAAACTTTATG
The DNA here is from genome assembly GCA_902617485.1 of uncultured Alphaproteobacteria bacterium. Lineage (GTDB taxonomy): Bacteria > Pseudomonadota > Alphaproteobacteria > HIMB59 > HIMB59 > HIMB59. The sequence continues at coordinate 32,772 of CACMXD010000004.1, forward strand.
AAAAATTAGGCTATAAAGCCTACAATGAAAGAAAAAACTATTATCGGAGTAAGTCTATAAACGCTCCGCATACTCAAGACGCAATTTTGTTTGCCAAATCCCTTAATGTCATCAAATAAGAAATTTTATATTAGAACATTTGGTTGTCAGATGAATGTTTATGACTCTGATAAAATGAAAGATATTTTTCTATCGCATAATATTAATCAAACGGATGATTTTCAAACAGCAGATTATGTTGTTTTAAATACTTGCCATATCCGTGAAAAGGCAACAGAAAAAACATTTTCAGATTTAGGAAAAATTCACAAAAAAGGTAAAGAAGATCAAAAAGTTATTGTTGCCGGCTGTGTAGCGCAAGCCGAGGGGGAGTTAATTCAAAAAAGGGCACCTTACGTGGACTTAGTGATCGGACCACAATCTATTCAGTCATTAAATAAATTTTTAGATAAAAATAACTTACCTAAGACATCTATCACTGAATTTGATGTGAATGAAAAATTTGACACACTCAATCATATTAAAACGAATACATCGAATAAATCTGCATTTGTGACTATTCAAGAAGGTTGTGATAAGTTTTGTCATTTCTGCGTTGTTCCCTATACAAGAGGATCAGAATATTCAAGAACAGTTAAGGAAATCTCTGATGAGGTTAAATCTTTAATTGATCAGGGGGTGGTGGAATTCACACTTTTAGGTCAAAATGTTAATGCCTATCATGGTTTAGACACTCAAGGTCAATCAAATAATCTAGCATCTCTTATTAACAGTATTAGTTTAATAAATGGAGTTGAAAGAATTACTTATTCTACAAGTCACCCTGTGAATATGACTGATGATCTAATTTCCCTTCATGGTGAAAACTCTAAACTTATGCCCTATCTTCACCTTCCTGTTCAATCAGGTTCCGACAAAGTTTTAAAATTAATGAATAGAAAACATACTAGGGACTATTATTTTGAAATTATCGAAAAGGTTAGAAAAGTAAAACCCGATATAGCACTTTCCTCGGACTTTATTATTGGTTTTCCTGGAGAAACAGACAAAGATTTTGAAGACACAATCGATCTAATTGAAAGAGTTAAATACATGAATTCTTATTCTTTTAAGTACAGCCCAAGACCAGGTACACCTGCAGCCGATCGTGAAGAAATAGATGAAGCAATTCTCAATGAGCGATTAAAGATCACACAAGATTTACTCAATGAACAACAAATTGAATACAACAACCAGTTTGTAAAAAAGACAGTGCAAGTATTAATTGATGGTGCTGGTAAACACTCGGGACAAATCAAAGGCAAGTCACAATTTAATCAAAGTGTAGCCCTGCAGGGAGAAAAAGAAATAATAGGTCAAATAATTCCTGTGCAAATCAAAGAGGTTTTAACACACTCATTATTGGGAGAAAAAATTTAGTTGAGTCCTGTAAATATTTCTTCCCATCAAAAACAACTCGAGTTTGAGGATAATCAATTTCTATCAAGCCTATTTGGTTACCACGATAAAAATTTAAAGGTCTTAGAGAATAAATTTAAAGTAAAGCTATACACAAGAGGCAACCTTCTATCTATAAAAGGCAATAGAGATCCAGTTGAAAAAGCCTACTTTATTATTCAAGGCTTATACCAAAAATTAAAGAACAATGATATTTCTGCAGAAGAAATAGAAAACAATATTGATTTAGCAAAACCTACATATATCAAAGAACAAATCGAACAAGATCAGAAATTTCAAATCAATACAAAATTAAAAACAATTTATCCCAAGACTAAAAACCAAGAGCTCTTTTTAAAAGCAATGAGATCAAAAGATGTCGTTTTTGCTGTTGGTCCAGCGGGAACAGGAAAAACGTACTTAGCTGTTGCATATGCAGTTAGTCTTTTTGTAGAAGGAAAAATTAATCGATTAATATTATCAAGACCAGCAGTTGAAGCGGGTGAACGATTAGGTTTTTTACCTGGAGATATGAAAGAGAAAATTGATCCCTATTTACGACCACTTTACGATGCCTTGTATGAGATGATGCCAGGTGAAGAAATTGACCGAAAAATGGTAAATAATTTAATAGAAATAGCTCCTCTCGCCTTTATGAGAGGAAGAACATTAAATAAATCTTTCATAATTTTAGATGAAGCACAAAACACTTTATCAACACAGATGAAAATGTTCTTAACTAGATTAGGACAAAACTCAAAAATGGTTATTACTGGAGATTTAAGTCAAAAAGATTTACCCGATAATGCAAAAAGTGGAATGCAGGATGCAATGGAAAAATTAGAAAAAGTTAAAGACATTGGGTTTGTTCATTTAAATAGTAGTGATGTATGCAGACATACACTAGTAGAAAAAATAATTAATGCTTACGATAAGTAATTTTGAGGATTAGTAATAAAAAATTTGTGATTGAGATAATTGGAGATAAGAATTTAGAGCAATTTCTAAAATCCTCCAAGGAAAAGCTAAAAAAAATGTCAGAATATTTTCAAACAATCCATCAAGCTGATCATCAAACACAACTGACAATAAAAATAGTTTCTAATGAAGAAATTAAAAGCATGAACAAAAAATTTAAAAATAAAAATAAAATCACTGATGTGTTATCTTTTCCTGATGGAGACTTTTCTGGTGATATCGCTATTGCAGATAGTTACATTTTAAATCGCAATAAAAAAATTAATGAACAAAACTTTTTTATGCTAGTGAGTCATGGTTTACATCATTTATTTGGTTATCATCACTACGATAAACAATCGAGAAGCAATATGAGATTTTTAGAAAACACACTGATGAAATTATTAGGTTTAAAAAAAGTACATGAAAATTAAAAAAAATTTAGCCATAAAATTAGTCAAAGAACTGATTCAAGACGAGAATTTTAAAAAAGATATTATTGATCTTATCTCAGCGACTTCAGATAGTTCAGGAATTGCCAAGAATGAAGAAAAAAAAATCTTTAATAACCTTTTAAAGGTACACAAAAAAACTGTTGATGATGTAATGGTTCCAAGAGGTGAAATAATTTTTATTGATCAAAATATCGATAAAGAAAACATCATTAAAATTATCAATAAAGAAGCTCACTCAAGAATGCCAGTCGTAAAAAAGGATTTAGAACATTGCTTGGGAATGGTTCATATCAAGGATTTGTTCAAGAAAATCAACAATAAGTCTTTTAATATCAAGAGTTTGTTAAGAGAGGTCATTTATATTCCCTCCGCTACACCTGTTTTTAATCTTCTTCAAAAAATGAAAAAACAAAATATCCATTTAGCAATTGTTATGGATGAATTTAATAGTGTTACTGGTTTGGTTACCATCGAAGACTTAGTGGAAGAAATAGTAGGTGAGATTGAAGACGAACACGATAAGGATGAAGCACCAATGTTTCGACAAAAAAATAATAATATAATTATGGATGCTGCAATGCTTGTTGATGATTTTGAAAGAGAATTTGATGTCAATATCCCAGATGATTTAAAAGAGGATGTTGGAACTATAGGCGGTATCATCTTTAATATAGCTGGTCGTATACCAAAGAAAAAAGAAAAATTTACAATAAATAAAAAATTATCTTTCACCATTCACAAGGTATCAACAAGAAAAATTCTTGAAGTTGTGGTTAGTGGTGTCAAATCTCAATAATCTACTGACCTATCTCTCTAGGCCAATAAACTTAATAATTATTTTTTCTATTTTTTATGTATTTTCTCTTCCTCCATTTGGAGTATCTGTTTTCTATTACATATCATTTTCAATCATTTTTTATAATATTCTAACTAATGATAATTTTTCGAAAAAATATATTTTTTATTTTTTCTTATTTACTCAAATAATTACATTAAGTTGGATTACACAGTCCTTTTATTCAGGAGGTTTTGGATATTTATTCTTAGGTATTATTTTAGTTGGCGTACTCTCTTTATTTATTGCATTCTTACATTATTCAGCAACAATTCTCATCTTAGTTACATTTAAAAAAAAATTATTACAGATTTTCTTATTACCACTAGGTTTATCTATAGTAGAAATACTAAAGGAATTTATTTTCGGAGGCTTCCCTTGGAATCCTAGCGCAATTATATATTACAAAAATATTTGGATCTTAAAATCACTACCATTTTTAGGCGTTTATGGTTTGGGATTAGTTGTCCATTTGATTGTGGGTTTAATTATTTATTTTCTCTATTACAAAAAAAAAGTTGTAACTTTTAGTTTGTCATCGGTACTTGTTTTAATTTATGTATTTGGTTTTTTTGAAAATAATACTGAGAGAAAAACAAACAATGAAACTCTAAACATTCTTTTAATTCAACCTAATCTTTATGAGTCATTAGTAGAATTTGACGTTCTAAGAAACCTTGAAATATATGAAAAATTAACCTTAGAAGCTCTTACAAATTCTCCAAAAGTAGATTTAATTATTTGGCCTGAAGGCTCATTACCTATTGATTTAAATAACAGGGACGGACTTCTTATTAGATTATCTTCTTTAATTAACGAGGATCAAAAAATAATAGTTGGGTCGAGTGCTATTGAGGAAAACCAATTATTTAATCGTCTATATATCATCGATCATCAAGGAAAGATTATTGATTTTTATGATAAACAAAAGTTGGTTTTATTTGGAGAATACATTCCCTTTGTAAAACCTTTTGTAAGTAAGTTTTTAAATTTAGGAATGAACTATACTCCAGGAATTAATCAAAAAATCTTAAAATTACCTAAAAATATAAACGCTGTTCCAATGATTTGTTTTGAGTCTATTTTTAATTACAAATCAATTAATACTGAGGTTTGTAATGCAGATATGGTGATACAAATTTCAAATGACTCTTGGTTTGGTAAATGGTACGGGCCACATCAACACCTGGCTAATTCCCTTTTAAGAAGTGTTGAATTCCAAAAACCTCTCATAAGATCAACTCCTTCAGGTATTACATCTGTTGTTGATTATTCGGGTAAAATTATTAAGACTATTCCAGCAAACAAAAAAGGTTACCTCTTTTATCAACATCCAATAAATAAATATAAATCAAATTGTTCATCAACTTTATTTTCAGTAAGTCTTTTGATTTTCTTAATTTTATTATTTAGTTTTTTATATGTTCGAATCAAAAAATAAATACTTTGGTAGAAAAAAAGGAAAGTCATTTGTAAGACTTGAGCAATACTCGAAATTTCTTAAAGAACCAAACAAAAGGTTATTTAATAAAATCAAAACACCAAGAATTTTAGAAATTGGAATTGGTGATGGAGAAAAAATTAGTGAAGATGCAAAACTATATTCAAAAATAAACTTTATTGGTTGTGATATTTTTGCTGATGGAGTTCTAAGAGCTATCAGAAACTCTGTTGATGATAATTTGAAAAATCTTCAAGTATTTTATTTAAACATTCAAGATCTTTTACCATTTATACCAAACAATTATCTTCAAGAAATCAGAATATATTTTCCAGATCCGTGGCCAAAAAATAAACATAAAAAAAGAAGAACTGTTAATCAACTCCTTGTAAAAGATCTTACTAAAAAACTAAAAAAAAATGGATTTGTTCGTTTTGCAACTGATCATGGTGACTATTTTATTGAAGCTTTAGCTTTAATGAAAAAGTTCAAATACACCATGCCAGATATTAGCCCTAAATGTTGGAAATATAGTGATTCCAACGCTTTGCACACTAAATTTGAGAAAAAAGCCTTAGACAAAAATCATAATTTATTCTATTTTAGCGTTCTTAAAAATTATTAACCAACAATGAGGAGGTGGGTTATCCCGCCTTTTTTTTTAACTAGAAAAGATAATGCTAAATAACACAGAAATATTAAAAGTTGCCGAAGTCGTCTCACAAGAGAAGGGCATTGAAATGGATATAGTAATGGAGGCTCTTGAGGAGTCTTTTGAAATTATTGGAAAATCAAAATACGGAATGGACAATAACATTAAAGCATCTATTGACCGTATGACAGGAAATATAAGTTTATCTCATATTAAAGATGTGGTTGAAAAAATTGATCCTGTTTTGCAGGCAAATCAAATTTTATTAGATCATGCTAAAAAATATGATGCTGATACTGAAATTGGTAAACAAATAACAATTCCTTTACCGTCCGTAAACTTTGGAAGAGTTACAGCCAATATGGCAAGACAAGTTATTTACTCTAGAGTTAGAGAAGCTGAAAAAAGAAGACAGTTTAATGATTTTAAAGATCGCGTCGGAGAAGTTTTGTCGGGTATTGTAAAAAGAATTGAATTTGGAAATATTATTGTTGATCTTGGTAAAGCTGAGGGATTTTTGAGAAAAGATGAACTCATTCCAAGAGAGAATTTTAAAAATGGTGATCGTATTAGAGCTTACTTTTTTGATATAAAAGAAGAAGCCAAGGGACATCAAATTTTTCTTTCAAGAACTCACCCTCAGTTTATGGCAAAATTATTTGAACAGGAAGTACCTGAAATATATGAAGGTCAAATAGAAATTTTATCTGTTGCAAGAGACCCTGGTAGTAGAGGAAAGATTACAGTTCGTGCGAATGATAAGTCCATCGATCCAGTTGGGGCATGCGTAGGTATGAGAGGTTCAAGAGTTCAGGCTATTGTTAATGAATTACAAGGTGAAAAAATCGATATCGTAAATTGGTCAGAACTAAAGTCGATGTATGTTCAAAATGCTATTGCGCCCGCACAAGTTGCAAAGGTTAATGAATTTGAAGACTCAAATAGAGTAGAGATAGTCTTACCTGAGGATCAGTTAAGTATTGCTATAGGTAGAAGAGGTCAAAATGTAAAATTAGCTTCAATACTTACCAATCTTGAAATTGACATACTAACTGAAAAGGAAGATGCAGAGAGAAGACAAGAGGAATTTAAAAAAATCACCTCTCTTTTCGCTGAAAAACTTGATCTCGAAGATATGATCGCACAATTATTGGCGGTCGAGGGATATACAAGTATTGAAAAAATTGCCAATGCTTCAATCCAAGATATAGAAAAAATTGAAGGATTTGATAATGAGCTTGCTGCTGAGATATATGCGCGTGCTTCGCAGTATATGGAAAACGAGAAGGCAGAACTTGAGAAATTAATACAATCTTCAAAACTTGACGATTATGTCAAAGGGATTTCAGAGTTTGATAATAAAATTTTAGCTACATTGATTGAGAACAATATCTTTTCACGTCAAGACCTTGCAGATTTAGCAACTGATGAATTAGTGGGTAGAGATGGCATACTACAAAAAAGAGTTGAAAAAGCTGCTGCAGAAAAAATTATAATGGATGCTAGGGAGATTTATCTTAATAGCTAATTTTGAATGACAAAAGAGACAAAGAACACAAATACATCTTCGGCTAAACCTTCCACGCCTACATCTACAACATCAAAACCTCCAAGAAAAAAACTGACTCTCAATACAACAGCATTTCAAAAAAAACTTTCTTCTATTTCAGTTAATAATCTTTTAGATGAAGAACCAGACTACGAAAAAATGCCTAGTCTTGCAAAAACAAAAAGAAACAGAGAAAAACAAAAAACAAAATATAAGCCAAATTTAACTAGCTCTCAAAAAATTGTTCGTGAAGTTGACATACCTGTAAAAATTTCTGTGCAGGAATTAGCAAGTAGAATGTCTGAAAAAACAGGAGATGTTGTAAAAGCTCTTATGAAAAGTGGAATTATGGCTACGGCTAATCAATATATAGATGGAGACACTGCTGAGCTGATAGTTACAGAATTAGGGCATACACCGAAAAGAGAAGAGGCGATTAGTTTAAAAGATGAAATTGCAAATCACCAAAAAACAAAAATATCTAAAATTTCGCCTAGACCTCCAATTGTAACTGTGATGGGCCATGTTGATCATGGTAAAACATCTTTGTTGGATGCACTTAGAAATACTAATGTAACTTCAAAAGAGTCTGGTGGAATTACTCAACATATTGGTGCATATCAAATTCAACATAAAAACAATCCCATTACATTTTTGGATACACCTGGTCACGCAGCTTTCTCAAATATTCGCTCGAGGGGAGCCAATTTAACAGATCTTGTTGTATTAGTAGTTGCTGCCAACGATAGTGTTAAACCTCAAACAATTGAAGCAATTTCACATGCTAAAGCAGCAAAAGTTCCTATTGTTCTTGCAATTAATAAAATGGACTTACCAGATGTTGATCCAAGTATTGTTAGAAATGATTTGTTAACTCACGAGGTAGTTGTAGAAAGTTACAGCGGAGATGTATTAGAAACTGAAATATCTGCAGTTAAAAAAACAAATCTAGAAAAATTATTAGATAACATTTTATTACAAGTAGAAATTCTAGATCTTAATGTCGAACATAACAAACTCGCTGAAGCAATTGTAGTTGAGTCTAAAATAGAAACAGGAAAAGGACCTGTTGCAACAGTGATAGTAAAAAATGGAACTTTTAAAGAGGGTGATCATTTTACATGTGGTTCATCTTATGGAAGAGTTAGAGCTTTACTCGATGAAAATGGAGCTAGAATTAAATCAGCTAGCCCAGGCATGCCAATTGAAGTGTTGGGTTTTGACTCAGTGCCACAAGCGGGGGACACAGTTTATGTTATGCCAAATGAGGATATTGCAAAAGATATAACAGAAAAAGTAAAAGAACAAAAAAAATTAGAAAATACTGAAGCAGTTAAAAAATCATCACTAGAGGAAATGATGGCTAATGTATCAAAGGGAGATATGAAAAAACTCCCAATCATTGTGAAAGCAGATGTCCAAGGTTCTCTTGAAGCAATAGTTTCCTCACTAGAAAAAGTCGGTAATGAAGAAGTTAAAATCAATGTCGTGCATAACGCTATTGGTGCAATTAATGAAAGTGATGTGAGTTTAGCGAGTTCTGCACAAGGGCTAGTAATTGGTTTTAACATCAGAGCTATCCCACAAGCCCGAACAATCGCAAAACGCGATAAAGTAGATATAAGATATTATTCAATTATTTATGAATTAATTGATGATATGAAAAAAATGCTTTCTGGCCTCCTCACTCCTGACACTAAAGAAGAAATAATTGGTCATGCCGAGGTTCGTGATACTTTCAAATCATCAAAGTTTGGTACTATTGCAGGCTGCTTTGTCACTGACGGTATAGTCCAAAATTCTGCTAAAATCAGGCTTGTTAGAGGGGGTAAAATCATACACGAAGGAGAAGTTGGTACTCTTAAGCGTTTTAAAGATGATGTCAAAGAAGTTAGAGAAAATTACGAGTGTGGTATTTCATTCAAAGATTATTCAGATATTTTAGAAAAAGATGAAATTGAATTTTATGTAACTAAGGAAGTTCAAAAAGAATTATAGTGTGGACAATAAGCCAAGTTTTCGAACCAAAAAAGTTGAACTTTCAATTAAAAGGCTTGTATCCGAATATTTCGTAACCCAAAAAGATTATCTTTTAAAATTTCCAAATGCTCGTTTCGAAATCACTGAAGTAAGAGTAAGTAAAGATCTAAGATTTGCAAAAATTTATCTTATTCATAATATTTCAGATGAGGATTTTAAGGAATTTAATAAACTTTATCTGAGAGAATTACAAAGTTTAATAGCGAAAACTCTTACAAGTAAATATACTCCAAAAATATCTTTAATTTTTGATGAGTCTTTTCAAGAGTCTTTAAAAGTACAATCACTTCTCGATAAATTATAGATCTTGGTAAAAGAAATTTTTTTTAGTGATGGATGGTTATTAATAAATAAACCACAGGGCATAGAGTCATTTGGAGTTATTAGAAAATTAAAATTTCGTTATTCCTTTAAAAAAATTGGCTTTGCTGGAACTCTAGACCCTTTAGCTTCTGGCTTATTATTAGTAGGTATTAATAAAGCTACGAAGAAAATATCAAATATACATCAAGAAAAAAAAAGTTACGAGGTTGAGATACGATTTGGTGCCTCAACAAATACATTAGACTCAGAGGGTAGATTCTTAAAAATGGAGTCGTCCTCGCATAATATAAATGAAAGAGTTTTACATTTAAAAAAGTTTATAGGAACATATCAACAAAAAATACCAGACTTTTCTGCGCATAAATTAAATGGTAAAAATTTTTATGAACTCGCTAGAGATAATAAAGCTATAGAAGATCGTTATAAAAAAGTATCAGTTCAAAGTTTAAAAGTTCTATCTTCAAATAACTCAAAAATGAGGGTTGAGTTGAATTGCCATTCGGGGTTTTATGTGAGAGCATTCGCAGAAGAATTTGCAAATTCCTTAGGTGATATAGCTTATGCAAGTATGATTAAAAGATTGAAAATAGGGACTTTTGATATAAATCAAGCTATTCCTTATGAAAAAATCCTTGATTTCTCAAGTATAAATGATTTACATACCAATCTGATTACCATTTGAACTGGGCGACATCCTGGTCAGATGACGTTTACTTTGAAAGGAGTATTGATGTCGGAAATACAAATAAACGATATAGCTCGTGCTGATAATGACACTGGTTCGCCAGAGTCCCAAATTTTTTTTCTCACAAAAAAAATTAATCTGTTAACAGAACATATCAAAATCCATAAGAAAGATTTTCATTCTCGAAGAGGTCTGCTGATGATAGTTGGTAAAAGAAATAGATTGATGGCGTATTTAAAGAAGAGGAATGCAGGAAAGTACACAGAAGTAGCAGATAAACTAAAGCTAAGAAAAAAATAATTTTTTAATTAGCTATAAAGAAAGAGGAAGATGAAAATAGAACATAAATTTGAGTTGGGTAACCAACAAATTACACTAGAAACAAACCGAATAGCAAAACAAGCAGATGCATCTGTGGTTGTAACCTGTGGTGAAACTATGGTTATGGCTAATATTTGTGCAGCAAAAACACAAAAACCTGATATTGATTTTTTCCCATTAACAGTTAACTATCAGGAAAAATATTACGCTTCAGGTAAAATACCGGGGGGTTTCTTTAAAAGAGAGGCTAGACCGACTGAAAGAGAAACATTAACAAGTCGTTTAATTGATAGACCTATTAGGCCTCTATTTCACAAAAACTTTAAAAATGAAACACAAGTAACATTAACTGTCCTATCTTACGATAGCGTTGTTGATCCTGATATTATTGCTATGTATGCAACTGGCGCAGCATTAGCGATTTCAGGTCTTCCTGTGGCAGGTACTTTGGGTTCCGCTAGAGTTGGATTTATAGATGGAAAGCTAGTTGCAAATCCATCTATCCAGGATATGGAAAACTCTGAACTAGATCTTGTTGTAGCTGGAACAGAAGAGGGTGTCCTAATGGTTGAGTCTGAAGCCCAAGAACTCTCTGAGAACACCATGCTAGAGGCAGTAATGTTTGGACATGATTTTTATCAGACATTTATTAAAGAAGTTCAAAACTTTGCAAGCAAAACAGAAATTAAGACTTTTGAAGTCCCAAGCCTACCTGATTTTTATGAAGGTTTACAAAAAGACATTGAAAGTAAAATTTCAGATCCTATTCGTGAAGCATACGGTTTAGTTGATAAGCAAGAGCGAAGTCAAAAACTGACAGAGATCAGATCCTCTATTGTCGATAATGTTGAAGATGACCAGATTTTAGCCGCTACAACAATTATTAAAGACATAGAAAAAGACGTAGTTCGAGGCGATATCATCAAAAATAAAAGCCGTATTGATGGAAGAAAATTAGATGAAGTAAGACAAATTACATGTGAATTAGACATTCTTCCTCGAGCTCATGGTTCAAGTCTCTTTACTCGTGGAGAAACTCAAGCATTAGTTGTTACCACATTAGGAACGGGCGATGATGAGCAAATGATTGACTCTCTTGATCCTATGCATAAACAACATTTTATGTTGCATTATAATTTTCCTCCTTACTCTGTAGGAGAAGTAGGAAGAGTAGGAGCAACTGGTAGAAGAGAAATTGGTCATGGAAAACTAGCATGGCGTGCAGTTCATCCAATGTTACCAAAAAAAGAGGATTTCCCATACACTCTAAGATTAGTATCTGAGATAACTGAATCCAATGGTTCTAGTTCTATGGCTACAGTATGTGGCTCATCCCTTGCTTTGATGGCAGCGGGTGTGCCAATTAAAAAACATATTGGTGGTATAGCAATGGGTCTAATTAAAGAGGACGAGGACTTTGTAGTGCTTAGTGATATCTTAGGAGATGAAGATCACTTAGGTGATATGGACTTCAAAGTTGCTGGTACAATGGATGGTATTACCTCTCTTCAAATGGATATTAAGATTACCAGTATTACTAAAGAGATTATGGAAATTGCTTTAAATCAAGCATCAGGTGGAAGAAAACATATTATTGGAGTTATGTCAGAAGCTTTACCAGAAGCTAGAACGAAGTTTTCTAAGCACGCTCCCCAAGTCATTTCTATCAATATTGATAAAGCAAAAATAAAAGATGTTATCGGTTCAGGCGGTAAGGTAATTAAAAATATAGTTGAAGTCTCTGGTGCAAAACTAGAGGTGAATGATGATGGGATTGTGAAAATTGCATCCAACAATGAAGAGTCAATTAATAAAGCTAAACAAATGGTTGAAGACATTGTAGCAGAGCCTGAAGTTGGCAAAGTCTATACTGGTAAAGTTGTTAAGATTGTAGAGTTCGGAGCATTTGTCAATTTTATGGGTGCCAGAGATGGCTTGCTTCATGTCTCACAAATCTCACAAAAAAGAGTAGAGAATGTCACTGATGTTTTATCTGAGGGTCAAGAGGTACAAGTAAAAGTTCTCGATGTTGACCGTGCTGGAAAAGTAAAACTTAGTATGAAGGAAGTATAAAAACTAATATATAGCACGGATACAAACTTGTCCGTGCTAGTTCTTTGTCTAATCTGATATTGGCCTGCCAGTAACTGCATCTCTAGAATAAATAAATACTGCTTTTGCATCTCTTCCAACTCCCTTAGCTGTACCCATAACTGTATTACAGCTCGCCAGAGTGAAAGTTCCTAGAGTTACTAATATTAATATTAACTTCATATGCCAGGTATTATTGTTTTTACATCGTCAACAACACCTCTTGTAAAGCCCCCAATTGTGTTACATGAATTAACAAATAAACTGAATGATAATAATATTGAGATTAAAATTAATTTCATCACAAATCCTGTATGCTCATTCCAACATTATTATAACCATTGTCAACATAAAGTATTTCGCCAGTAACTCCTTTAGATAGATCGCTCATAAGGTAAACAGATGACTTGCCAATATCTTCTAATGACAAAGGTTTTTTAATAGGAGAGTTATCAATCGTATAATTATAAATTTGTCTTGATTTATTTATTACGGCACCTGCCAAAGTTCTCATAGGTCCTGCTGATATTGCATTTACTCTAATTCCCCTGTCACCCATATCGACGGCAAGATACTTTATAGAAGTTTCCAATGCAGCTTTTGCAACCCCCATTACGTTATAGCTTTGCATGTATCTTGTTGATCCATAATAAGTGAGCGCCATTATCGTTGCACCATCATTCATTTTTGGCGAAAGCATCCTCACCATTTCAGTCAATGAGTATGCTGAAATATGCAGTGTTTTAAGAAAATTTTCTCTAGTGGTATTTAAATATTTACCTGATAGCTCATTTTTATCTGAATAGGCAACCGCGTGAACAAAAAAGTCAATATTTCCTTTAATGCCATTACAAACATTTTCAAGTGAAGATGTTTCAGATACGTCACAAGGCATAATTCCTAAGCAATTAATTTTCTCAGATAGGGGCTCAACTCTTTTTTTGATTGAGTCATTCTGATAGGTTAAATACATACTTGCACCTTCATCACTCAGGGACTTTGCAATACCCCATGCAATCGAATGATCATTGGCTATACCAACAACCAATCCTTTTTTGCCCTCTAAAATTTTACTCATTAAAGCTAGTTAGATAGATAGATGCATTCGTTCCGCCAAAACCAAAACTATTCGAAAGTATAGAATTGATTTTGATATCATTTTTATTCTCTAAGAGAATGTTCATTCCTTCAGCCTTTTCATCTAAGTCTGTAATATTGGCTGACTCAACCATAAAATCATTTTCCATCATTAAAAGAGAGTAAACGGCTTCTTGTACACCAGTTGCTCCTAATGAATGACCCGTTAGTGACTTTGTAGAGCTGGTTGGAGGAATGTCATCTCCAAAAACCTCTTTAATACCTTTTAACTCAATCATGTCTCCGACAGGTGTTGATGTTCCATGAGCATTGATATAATCAACAGGTCTACCCTGTGTTGCCATTTGCATACACCTTACTGCCCCCTCTCCAGAGGGCTGTACCATGTCATATCCATCTGAAGTCTGACCAAAACCTTTAATTTCTGCAATAATATTTGCCCCTCTTGCTTTTGCGCTATCAAGGCTCTCAACTACTAAAACACCTGCACCTCCCCCAATGACAAACCCATCTCTTGAAGAGTCGTAAGCTCGAGAAGCAACCTCTGGTGTTTCATTATATTTGCTTGATAAAGCACCCATGGCATCAAATAAAATTGACATTGTCCAATGGGTTTCTTCGCCACCACCAGCAAATACAATTTCTTGTTGCCCATGTCTAATGAGATCATAAGCATTGCCAATGCAGTGCAAACTTGTGGAGCACGCTGAACTAATGGAGTAATTTACACCTTTAATTTTAAAAGGAGTTGCTAAAGTAGCAGAATTTCCTGATGCCATTGTTCTAGTAACCATATAAGGCCCAATTTTTTTAACGCCTTTTTCTCTTGCTATATCAAATGCTTGTTGCAGTTGATACGTTGAAGGCCCACCTGAACCCATCACTAACCCAGTATTAACATTAGATATAAGCCCATCATCGAGACCTGAATGTTCAATTGCCTCTTTCATTGCAATATAATTGTATGCTGCGCCTTCCCCCATAAAACGCAAAATTTTTCGATCTACATTTTCTTCAATATTTATTTTAGGTTTTCCATGTACATGACTTCTCATCCCAAGTTCTTCATATTCCTTGCAATGACTAATCCCAGACTTCACGTCTCTTAAGCTCTGTAAAACTTCTTTTTTGTTATCTCCTATACAAGAAACAATACCGTATCCAGTAACGACAACTCTTTTATTACTCATTGAATAAACCCACTCTTAAATCATTGGCATGGTAAATTATTTTTTCCTTGTGAATTATCTGCCCATCTCCATATCCTATTGATAACCCTTTTTTATTTAAAGATTTTTTTAAACTAACTTTATATTTTATTAATTCTTTATTCGGTTTTATTTCTTCGACAAATTTTATTTCTCCAACACCCAAAGCACGGCCTTTTCCTGGATATCCAAGCCAACCTAGATAAAAACCTAACATTTGCCATAAAGCGTCCAGACCCAAACATCCTGGCATTATAGGATCACCCAAGAAATGACATTTAAAGAACCATAAATCTGCATTTATATCCAGTTCAGCAGTTATTTCTCCTTTCCCATGTACCCCACCATCTTTATTGACATTAGTGATGCGATCAAACATAAGCATAGGAGGTGCTGGTAGTTGGGCATTTCCCTTTCCAAATAAATTTCCTTTCCCACACTCAATGATTTCTTCATAACTATAGCTAGATTGAGGTGTAAATGTATTCATCTTAATGAGGACAATCTTTAATGCTTAATTGTAGTTTGTTTATGTCTGAAGTCAAAAGGTCTATCAAATTGATTTCACTTTTCAATTGAGTTTTTATTTTGGCGAGGGCGAATATAATTTTCATACAAGCAAAACTAGTAACAAATCCTGCAACTGGACCTATCATTGCGCTGTTAAGACAACGGTGATTCTGATCAGCTTTAGGAAATAGACACTCAAAACATGATGGATTATTTTCTTCATTGTTTTGTGCAAAGTATACTCCCTCTGAAGAGTTAATTGAAATTGATACAAACGAGATTTTATTAGCTTTAGAATATTTTGAAGAAAAAATTTTATTCTGATGATTATCCGTGCAATCAAATATTAAATCAAAATTATTATTTGGATTTTTTTTTATGAAAGACTCAAAATTTAAAGAATGCTCTTTTATTATTGTTGAGTCATTTATATTTTTAAGTTTATGTTTCGAAGTGTTTGATTTAGATTTACCAACATCATCTTTATCATAATTAATTTGACGATGTAAATTTGACTTCTCTATAATATCATGATCAACAAGATGAATTTCACCAACTCCAGCCCGAACAAGATATTGAGATGCAACAGTACCTAGAGCGCCTAAGCCAATTATACAAATTTTTTTCTTAGAGATATTTAGTTGCCCCTCTTCATTTATCCCAGGAACTAAAATTTGTCTTCCAAACTCTTCAATCAGTTTTTCACTTTGTTCCTGTTGATCCAAAACCACCACTCCCCCTCTCGCTTTCACTTAAATCACTTACTAGTTCAAAATTAACCTTTTCATATTTTGACACAACCATTTGTGCAATCCTCATTTTATCTTCAATTTCAAACATTTTTGATCCATGATTTATTAAAATCACTTTTATTTCACCTCGATAGTCAGCATCTATAGTTCCTGGGCTGTTAAGAACAGTAATAAAGTTTTTCACAGCCAGTCCACTTCGAGGTCTAATTTGAACTTCTAATCCATTTGGAATTTCAAAAAATAATCCAGTTCCAATTAGTTTTGTTTCTTTTGGTAGTATGCTAACTTTTCCATTAGGTAAGTATGCTCTAATATCCATTCCGGCACTAGATGATGTCTCATAAGTTGGAAGAGTAACGTTATCATTTATCTTTTTTACTTTTATATAAACCATCCTAATTCTTTCTATTGCTAATGTATTTAACAATTTTATTTGCAAAAATTGTTTTAGTTACATTTCCTAAATTTAAAAAGTCACCTGATCTTCCAATTAAAATACCATTATTGTATTTTGAATTAAAAATTTTATCTTCTGCTGTTGGAAAGTTCAAAACTAGATAATCACAATTTTTGGAAAGCAATTTTTTTTTTGCATTTTTAAATACATCATTTGTTTCATAAGCAAATCCGACTGTAACTTTAGGTTTATATTTACCAAATGACATTGATCTTAAAATATCAGGGTTATTGGTTAATTTTAAAGACAGTCCATTTTTTTTCTTAATTTTCAGTTTATTATATTTTTTAGCTTTATAATCACTTACCGCAGCATTAAAAATTCCTAAGTCGATAGACTTATATTTTTTTGCTTCTCTTAACATTTCATCTGCTGTAGGAGTGAAGATAAACTTAACATTTTTTGAGACTATTTGTTTTGTTTGAAGATATCCGTGTAAACAAATAACTTTATAATTAAATTTTAATAGGCTTTTTATTAAAGCTATGCCTTGCCGACCTGATGACTCATTTGATATATATCTTACTGGATCTATATACTCTCGAGTGCACCCAATAGTTATTAATGCGTGTTTCAATTACTTAAGTTGACTAATGATTTCACTAGGATCAACTAATCGACCACTACCATATTCACCACAAGCTAAAGATCCATCATCTGGGCCAATAAAATGATGACCAATTTTTCTTAAATAGTCCACATTGTCTTGAATAATTTGATTAGCCCACATTTCTTTATTCATTGCAGGTGCAAAATATATAGGTTTGTTTGCAGCTATCATACATGTTAGAGCTAGGTCATCACAAAAACCTTTTGCAAATTTTGAAATTATATTAGCTGTCGCAGGGTAAACAATAATATGAGTATTATCTCGTGCTAATTTTATGTGACCAATTTTTTTTTCCATATCCAAATCAAAGAGCTCTGAATACACTGGCTTATTGGAAATTGTTTCAAGTAGTAGTTTAGAAATAAACTCATAAGTGTTTTTTGTTGCAATAACTTCATATTCAATAGCTTTTTTTTGGCACTCACGAATTAGATCTAAAGATTTATAACAGCCAACACTCCCTGTTATTATTATTAAAATTTTCATTTTTTCTGCACTATATATATGCTGTTAGCTCCAGAAATGAAATCAATAGTTTTAATATGAGAAAAACCTGTATTTATCAGTTCTTTAAGAAGGTTATTTTGATTAGGAAAAGAAATAATACTGTCAGCTAAGTATTTATAACTATGTCTATCATTGGAGATAATGCTACCGGTAAAAGGTAAAACATATTTTAAAAATTTTTTGTATGGATTTTTTAATAAATCTCTTTTTGGAATACCAAATTCCATAATAAAAAAATAACCATTTTTTTTAAGACATCTATAAATCTCAGAAAAACCATTTTTTCGTTTTTTAAAATTTCTTACACCGTAAGTACATGTTATAATTTGAAAAAAATTTTTCTTATACGGCAAATTTTCTGCATAACCAACTTCGTAATTAATTATTTTAGAACTATTTTTTTTTCTAGATATATTATGCATTTCAGAAACGGGGTCTAAAGCATAAAGATTTTTTGAAATAGGAAGCAAATTAAAAATATCCCCACTACCACTTGCAATGTCTAAAATTTTCTCATTGTCAGTATGTTTTGATAATACAAGATCAACAAAATATTTTTTCCAAAGTCTATGTATGCCAAAACTCATAATATCGTTCATTAAGTCATATTTTGCATGAGATACATTTTCAAAAATATCTGTAATATTATAATGATTTGAATTATTTTTAGTTATCATGCCTGAATTACCTGAAGTAGAAACCACAATAAGATATTTAAAGTCAAAAGTTAAAGGAAAAAAAATTATTTCTATCAATAGGTCACAAAAAAAACTAAGGAAAAATTTAAACTTTCAAGATCTTGAGCAAATATCACAGAAAAAAATTATATCTGTTGAACGTTTTGCAAAATATATAATCATAGGATTAGAAAATGATAATTACATAATTATTCATTTGGGAATGAGCGGTCGATTAAAGTTTTATTCAAACGAGAATTATAAAAAAGAAAAACATGATCATGTTGTTCTGCAATTTAACGAATTTAAAATTATTTTTAATGATCCTCGTAGGTTTGGCATGTTTTTTAGACTTAAAGATTCAAAAGAAGTTAAATTTTTTTTTAATAACTACGGCACTGATTTACTAATTAATAAGGTTAATTTAAATAAGATATACAATATTCTTATAAAGAAAAAAATTTCTTTGAAACAAGCTCTCCTAGATCAAAGTTTAATAGTGGGTATTGGAAACATATACGCTAATGAGGTTCTTTTTCACTCAAGGTTAAATCCTCAAAGACTTACACACACACTTAAAAAAGCTGAAATATCTAAGTTATTAAGCTCTTGTAAATTTGTATTGAAATTATCTTTAAAAAATGGTGGCTCTTCAATAAATGATTATAAATCCCCAGATGGAACCCTCGGAAGTTTTCAAAGCTTATTTAAGGTTTATCAAAAGAAACATGTTATATACAAAAAAAAGACCTATAAGATAAAAAAAATCATCCAAAATGGGCGTTCAACTTTTTTTTCACCTGCTTTACAAAAATAAAAAAATGTGTATAAGTTATTAACGCTTTTAGACGAACAACCTGTTAATAATATTTTTATATGCCACAACATAAATCAGCAAAAAAAAGACTTCGACAGTCTGATAGAAAAAAAACAGTTAACAAAGCTTTAAAATCAAATGTTTCAACCCAACTAAAGGCAATTGATAAACTCATTAAAGATAAAAAGGTAGAGGAATCAATGGTGAAACTAAAGGTAGTTATGTCTGTATTGCATAAATCTACTAAAAAGAAAATTATGCACCTTAATAAGGCATCTAGAACTATCTCAAAACTACAAAAAGATATAACTGCAATTTCAAAATAATTTTTTTTTTCAAGCAATTTTTTTTAAAAAAAACATTTTTTTTTATTCCTCTTTTTTAACTTTTCATGCTTAAATAGCGCATCTTTTAGAGGAAGGAATTAAGTTAGTGGAAGACGAAAAGCATCAAGGTGGCATAGATGTGTCCTGGCCGAAGATCACATCTGAACTAAAAAAATCACTTGATAAAGATACCTTCCAAAATTGGATTAAGCCAATCTATTTCGAGTCACATATTGATACCTCTCTCACCCTTTCAGTTCCAACGAGATTTCTTCGTGATTGGATAATCAAAAATTATGCTTCTGTTATCAAAAAAGCTTATATGGATCAAGGTCATAGCATCGATAAATTGGCTATACTCGTCAAAGAAAATAATAATCGAATTATTCCTGGCACAGAAGTCATTTATGAAGATAAAGATGATGATGAAGACACATATTATGATGATATTTCTGCACCATTAGACCCAAAATTTACTTTTGATAATTTTATCGTTGGTAAACCCAATGAGTTGGCGTACGCAGCAGCCCAACGTGTAGCACAATCAGAAGTCGTAAGCTTTAATCCATTATTTTTGTATGGTGGTGTTGGATTAGGAAAAACACATTTAATGCATGCTGTTGCATGGAATATTAAAAAAAGAAATCCCAAAAAAAATGTTGTTTATTTAACAGCTGAAAAATTTATGTATCAGTTTATTAAAGCTTTGAGATTTAAAAATATTATGAGTTTTAAAGAACAATTTAGATCAGTAGATGTTCTAATGATCGATGATGTGCAATTTATTATTGGTAAAGATAACACACAGGAAGAGTTCTTTCATACTTTCAATACTTTAATCGACAAAAAAAGACAAATTATCATCTCAGCTGATAAATCCCCCGCTGACCTTGATGGATTAGAGGACAGATTAAAGTCCAGATTAGGCTGGGGATTAGTAGCGGATATACATCCCTTAACTTATGAATTACGATTAGGTATTCTGCAGGCTAAAGCTGAACAAAAATCCCTAAAACTAAAACAAGAAGTAATGGAATTTTTAGCAAATAAGATCACAAATAATGTCAGAGAAATGGAAGGCGCCTTGAATAGATTAGCAGTTCATGCTTCAATTCAGGACTCAGAAATATCTGTTGACCTCGTAAAAGATGTTTTAAAAGATTTACTCAGGACCAACTCAAGAAAAATTACAATTGATGAGATTCAAAAGAAAGTTGTTGAGCATTACAACATCAAACTTTCAGATATGCATTCACCGAGAAGATCAAGGTCTGTGGCGCGTCCAAGACAAGTTGCAATGTATTTAGCTAAGTCAATTACCACAAGATCTTTACCTGAAATTGGTAGAAAATTTGGTGGCAGAGATCATACCACTGTTATTCATGCTATTAAAACTATCGAAGAAATTATGGTAAATGATCCTAACCTAGCAGAAGATATTGAACTTTTGACTAGAATATTGCAAACTTCTTAAATGGATTTTAGAGTAAGTCGAGAGGCTTTTTTAAGAGTCTTAACTCACGTTAGTTCAATTGTTGACAGTAGATCCACAATTCCAATTCTTTCCAACATTTACATAAAATGTGATAATAACCAAATAGAAATTAGATCGACAGATATGGATATTTCCATCAGAGAATTTGTATCAACCGATTCTTCAAAAAATGGCGAAGCAACTGTAAACTCAAGAATTTTAACAGATATAATTCGCAAGACAAAAAAAAACTCTATTGTAAAATGTAAATTAGAGGGAAATAGATTAATAATTAATTCTGATAACTCAGTCTTTGAGTTAAATGCATTAACTGCAGATGAATTCCCGAAATTTGTTCCTTTAGAACAGACAAACTCGTTCGAACTAACAATCTCTCAGATTAAAAGGCTTTTTAATAAAACTAAATTTGCAATATCTGCTGAAGAGACGAGATACTACCTTAATGGTATATACTTCCATACTGTTACTAACGGACCAAAGTCAACTTTGAGGTGTGTTGCTACTGATGGCCATAGACTTGCTAAAACAGAGCTAGATCTAACAAATGTCATAAATATATCTGGAATTATACTCCCAAGAAAATTTATACTTCAATTAGACCGTATTTTAGGTGATTTTGAAGGTAAGGTTAAAATAATATGTACTGACACTCAAGTGAGTCTAGAAGCAGATAATTTCATTATAATCAGTAAACTAATAGATGGAACATTTCCAGATTATGAAAAAGTTATACCCGTATCCAACGACAAATTATTACAAGTAGAGGCAGAGCCTTTTTTTAACGCAATTGACAGGGTCTCAACTGTTAATCAAGACAAAACACCAACAGTTAAGTTACAATTTGAAAATAATAGCATTAAGATAATGGCCACAAGCACTGACAGTAACAAAGGCGATGAAGAGGTTGCAGCAAATTACGCTGCAGATGGTCTTGAAATACTTTTTAATTCAAAATATATATTGGATTTACAAGATGTTGTTGAAGGAGACACTTTGATTTTAGAGTTACTAAATCAATCATCACCAGTAATAGTAAAGGACCCTAAAGATACAACAAGTTTATTTATTTTAATGCCTATGAGAGTTTAATTGCCCCCACCATTAAAGGGTATACAGCTATCGAACTATAGAAATTTCATCAACAAAAAAGAAATTTTTAACTTTAATCATACTTTGTTTAAAGGAAAGAATGCTGTTGGCAAAACAAACCTATTAGAGTCTATAAGTTTTTTAAGTCCTGGCACAGGTTTTAGAAAAGATGTGATACAAAATTTTATTTTTAAAAAACAGGAAAAGTTAGAAGCTTCTATGACCTTTGATTTTATTCACGAGGATTTAGAAAATCATTTAACTATTATATTGAGGAATAAAGATGAAAGATGGACAAAACAATATTTTTTAAACGATAAAAAAATACAACAACAAAAACTTTTAGATATTTTTCAATTATTTTGGCTAACAGAAACAGATAAAGTTTATTTTATCAAGGATGCCCAGTATCAAAGAAATACTATCAATCGAATTATTTGTTATTTTGATTCAAAGTTATTTGGTTTTCTAAGCAAATATACAATTTTAAGAAGAGAAAAAAAAAAAATATTACAATCTTCTCAAGATATTTCATGGCTAGTTTCACTGGATAAACAATTGTTTGACATAGGCAGAGCAATTATTGAGATTAAAAAAAAATTCCTTTCTGAATACCAAAATTTCCTATCAAGTAACAATAAACTATTTTTTGACTTTGAAATTAAGCCGAGTTTTGGCCTTATAGAGACAGAGAGTTTTTTAGTAAAATTTCAAAAAGATCTCTCTGATGAGAATCAATGGCCAAATGATCATAAACTTCAATCACAACATGATCCAAAAAAATCAGTCTTTGAAATTACACACAATCAAAAAAATATTTCTCAACTATCTTCTGCTCAATCTAAAATGTTAATACTAAGCCTTCTTCTAAGTTGTGCAAAATTTCTAAATCGTAACAAGATTACTATTTTTTTAATTGATGAAATATTTGATAACTTTGATATGATAAATATTGAAAAAGTTATTCAATACTGTGCAGAAAATAAATTTCAGACTTTCTTCTCAACCACTGATAACTTCACACTTCAAGGGAATATAGATAACTTAGATATAAAAGAAATATTTTAATGACAGATCAATATACAGCTTCCTCGATAAAAGTTTTAAAAGGCTTAGAGGCTGTTAGAAAAAGACCAGGTATGTACATTGGTGATACCGATGATGGCACAGGTTTGCATCACATGGTCTACGAGGTGCTTGATAACTCTATTGACGAGGCTTTAGGGGGTTATTGTGACAGTATTCAATTAATAATTAATAAAGATGGGTCAGCTACAATATCAGACAATGGTAGAGGTATTCCAGTTGACCGGCACAAAACTGAAAAAGTCCCAGCAGCTGAGGTAATCATGACCCAACTACATGCAGGTGGTAAATTTGACCAAAATAGCTATAAAATTTCCGGAGGCCTTCATGGGGTTGGTGTTTCTGTGGTAAATGCCTTATCAGAAAGACTATCTTTAACAATTCGTAGAAATGGTAAAATTCATACAATGGAATTTAAAGATGGTGTTACAACAAAAAAATTAAAAGAGATTGGTTCAATGAAAAAGACGGAGAGAACTGGCACAACTGTCCAATTTTGGCCATCAAAAAAAATTTTTTCCAATACAACTCTTGTTCTTAAAACACTAGAAAATAGAGTTCGCCAGTTAGCTTTTCTAAACTCTAACGTACGCATTACATTATCTGATATGCGCACATCAAAAGTAGAACCTATTGAATTCTATTATCAAGGAGGTTTAACGGCGTATGTGCAATTTCTTAATTCAAGAAAATCAACTTTAAATAAAATTATACCTTTTAATGGTGAGTCAAACGGAATTAAAGTTGAAGGCGCTTTACAATGGAATGATGGATACAATGAAAATATGCTTTGCTTTACTAATAACATCCCTCAAGGAGATGGAGGAACACATTTACAAGGTTTTCGATCAGCACTAACACGCTCATTAGTTGGATACTCAAATACAGTTGCAGTTGCTAAAAAAGGCAATGTCACCATTTCAGGAGATGATGCCAGAGAGGGCATGACATGCGTGCTATCTGTAAAGGTTCCAGACCCTAAGTTTTCATCCCAAACCAAAGATAAACTAGTTTCTTCTGAGGTAAGACCAGTTGTTGAGAAAATAATATCCGAACAATTAAGCGCTTGGTTAGAGCAAACTCCTGGTGAGGCAAAAAAGTTAGTTTCAAAAATTATTGAGGCAGCAAGTGCCAGAGAGGCAGCAAGAAAAGCAAGAGAACTTACAAGAAGAAAAAATGTATTAGAGACATCATCGCTTCCGGGAAAATTAGCTGATTGCCAAGAAAAAGATCCATCAAATTCAGAATTATTTATAGTTGAGGGTGACTCAGCTGGAGGCTCAGCCAAGCAAGGCCGTGATAGAGTCACTCAGGCCATACTTCCATTAAGAGGTAAAATATTAAATGTAATTAAGGCAAATCCTCATAAAATTTTAGAAAATAATGAAATTTCTGCTCTCATAACAGCGATCGGTGCTGGATATGGTAATCCACCAAAGGATAAAGAGTACAACCCTTCTGATTATTTCAATCCTGACTCAATGCGATATCATAAAATTGTTATCATGACAGACGCTGACGTTGATGGAAGTCACATAAGAACACTGCTACTCACATTTTTTTATCAATTCATGAGAGATATTATAACCACTGGTCGTTTATATATTGCCCAGCCACCCCTATATAAAGTAAAAAAAGGAAATGCTGAAAATTACTTGTTAGATGATAGAGAGTTAACAAAGTTTTTATTGTTAAATAACAAGGATGATCTCGATTTCAACATTTACAATAAAAAGAATAAAATTCAGTTAAAAGAGGAACAGTTAAACGAATTAATTGATTTAGCTTCTCGTGCAAATTCTGCTTATCAAAACTTAGATCTTACATATTTAGATGCAAAGTTTTTTGATCAAATTCTAAATACAGGTTTATTTTTTCAGGATTTTCATCCAATTAAGATAGAAAAGTCTCAATTTAAAATTTTCTTATCTAATTTAAATCAAGTTTATAAAACAGAAAATATTAAATTTACATTTCAAAGTATAATCAGCAATGAATTAATTTTTTTACAAGAAAAAGAGGGTTACAATAAAATAATAAAGATTGCTCTAGATAAATTATTACATCTAAGAGAGTTTATTTCTTCAGACAGCTTATCTCTTTATAATAAAATGGGTTTTGCAAAATCCACAGATACTTATTTTGGTATTTCTAAATTTTCTTCAAAAGAAAGCTTTAATTGTAATGGACTGGTTGAATTTTTTACCACTCTTTTTGAAATGAGTAAAAAAGGCCAATCAATAAGCCGTTATAAAGGTTTAGGTGAAATGAACCCTGATCAATTGTGGGAAACAACACTAGATCGAACTAATAGAAAGTTACTTCAAGTTAAGCTCGAGGACCAAATCAATGCTGAAAGACAGTTGATTATGTTGATGGGCGATGACGTTACTGATAGAAAAAACTTTATTCAAGATAACTCTGTCAAAGTAGCAAATTTAGATATTTAGTTGAATAATCAAAAAAACTTTCTTTTTGTTAATTCATCAGATTTTTTAATTATACGTGCAATTGCTTTTGGAGGTCAGGCCGCTACTTTATTTATAACACAGTATTTTTTCGAAATTTCTAAGACAGTAGCAATGAGCTCTTGGATAATAGCTTTTATCTTAATGGCAAGTATTCTCTTAGGATTTTATTTAAATAAAGGAGATAAAATTATTTCTGAAAAACAAGTCTTCTTATTTTTATGTTTTGATATTGTTCAAATTTCAAGTTTGATCGCTTTAAATGGTGGACACACTAATCCTTTTATATTTATCATCTTAGCTCCTATTGCTATCGCAGCATCATATCTTACGATAGAAAGAATAATAAT
The DNA here is from genome assembly GCA_902617485.1 of uncultured Alphaproteobacteria bacterium. Taxonomy (GTDB): domain Bacteria; phylum Pseudomonadota; class Alphaproteobacteria; order HIMB59; family HIMB59; genus HIMB59. The sequence goes on from CACMXD010000004.1 coordinate 59,009, forward strand.
TATTTTAAGTTTAGCGTTAGTTTGTTTTGCTTTGATATTTAACTTTTATATTAATCTTCCTTTGTCTGTGCATCCTAATATTAATTTTACATACAGCTTAGCTATTATGATTTCTTTATTTATAAGTAGTATTTTTTTAGTTTTTTATCTTTATTACTTTTCATTAAATTACAAAAGCACCCAAAAGGCATATGAGTTAGCTAGTAAGCAACTTCAAAATGAAAAAGAGCTTTTAAAAGTTGGAGGTTTAGCAGCTGCAGCTGTTCATGAATTAGGCACACCATTAAACACCATAAATTTAATTGTTGATGATTTAAAAAAAGATCAAAAATTAAAAGATGATTATGGGAAAGATATTAAAACTCTATTATTAGAGTTAGATAGGTGTAAGGAAATACTAAAAGAGCTCTCAACAAATCCAGAGTCAAAAGAACTTTCTTCTGAAATTACAAATATGTCACTAGACGCCTATGTGCAATCTTTATGTGATCAATTTTCAAATAACTATCGAGCTGTGAAACTAGATTATAGATCTGATGAAAATTCTAAAAATATCAACATTAAAATCACACCTGAACTGAACATAGCGATGAATAATATTATAAAAAATGCCATAAGCTTCGCTTATAGACAAATATTAGTAATTTCAGAAACATCGAAAAATTCTTATTCAATTAAAATCAGAGATGATGGTCCTGGTTTTGACAAGAAGTTTATAGCTAATTTTGGAAAACCATTCTATTCTAGTAGATCTGAAAAAGGGGTAAATATGGGCCTCGGCTTATTCATAACAAAACAAATGATTGAAAATCTAAATGGTGAAATATTAGTACAAAGTAATGATGGAGCAGAAGTAACTTTAATATGGCGGATTTAGATCAAAACACATTAGTCAAAGATAAAACGCTTTTTATTATCGAAGATGATAAACCCTTTCGTGAGCGTTTGACCACCTCATTTCAACGTAAAGATTTCACAGTAACAGCAGCAGCTTCAAAAAAAGAGGCTTTAGATGTTTTAGCTGGAAATAATTTTAATTATGCCATAGTTGACCTACGTTTAGGAGACGGCTCAGGACTCGATGTCATTAAGGTGATCAAGGAGCAAAATCCAGAATGTAGAACAGTAATGTTGACAAGTTACGGCAACATAGCTACAGCTGTATCTTCAGTTAAATTAGGTGCTGACGATTACTTAACCAAACCTGCAAACATAGATGATATCGAAAAATCATTAATGTCTGCTACCGCTACATCCTTGCCCCCACCACCTGAGAACCCAATGTCTGCTGATAGAATAAGGTGGGAACATATTCAAAGAGTTTTTACACAGTGTAATCGTAATGTTTCTGAAACTGCTAGAAGACTAAAAATGCACCGAAGAACTCTTCAACGAATTTTAAATAAGCACGCTCCTAAAGAATAGAAACTCACTACAATCTTTGTTATTCTGCTAAAATGTCTAAGCCAAGACTAATACTTGTAGATGGTTCCGGATATATTTTCCGAGCTTATTACGCCTTACCCCCAATGAATAATTCTAAGGGTATTCCCACAAATGCAGTTTATGGGTTTTGCAATATGATGCTTAGACTTATTGAAGAACATCCAAATGACAAAATACTAATCATTCTTGATGCAGGAAGGAATACTTTTCGAAATACTTTATTTCCTGAATACAAAGCAAATCGTGGTGAGGCACCAGAAGATTTGATTCCTCAATTTAGTATTATTCGTGAAGCTATTGATGCGTTTGGTTTAGATGTTATTGAAAAAAAAGACTTTGAGGCCGATGATGTTATAGCAAGTTACGTCAAATATGGTGAAGACAATAAGATACCCACCACAGTATTTAGTTCAGACAAAGACCTTTTTCAACTGTTATCAGCTAATAATCGCATCATGGATCCAATGAAAAATATTGAAATTGATGATGCAAAGGTAATGGAAAAATTTGGTGTTGGCCCTGACAAGATTACAGACGTACAAGCTTTAATTGGTGATAGTGTTGATAATATTCCTGGCGTCCCTGGCATTGGACCAAAAACAGCCTCTAAATTAATTAATGAATTTGGTTCTTTTGAAGGCCTTCTTGCAAATAAAGAGAAAATATCAAATGAAAGAATTAAAAATCTTATACATGACCATGAGGAAAAAGCAAAAATAAGTCACCAACTAGTAATTTTAAAAAATGATCTTGAACTACCTATAACAATCGAAAAGTTAAAAGACTTTGAAGACTCACCAAAACTTAATAACTTTTTCAAAAAATATGAATTTAAATCATTAGTTAGAAACAGCGCTCATGAAACAAAACCGCATGCGGCCAAAAAAAACTTAGAATTTAAATCACTTATAACGACAAAAGATATAATCGATTATCTAAAGTCCCTTCAATCTGAAAAAACTTTAGCGATAGATCTGGAGACAGATAGTTTAGACGTAAATGAAGCAAATATCATTGGCATTTCATTATCTAATGCACAGCAAGCTTATTACCTACCTTTAAAATCACCTGAAAATGAAATATCTGAGACAGATCAAAAAAAAATATTGAAAGAGTTGAATTTATTATGTGAAGATCCTTCAATTTTAAAGATTTTTCATAATGCTAAATACGATAGTGTTATTTTAAAACGCTTTAATGTAAATACTATTTCTTTTCAAGATACCTTATTAATGTCCTTTTTTGTCAATAACGGTTTAACAAAACACAATCTTGAGGATTTGTATTATTATTATTTTGGAGAAGAAAAAGAAAAATTTAAAGATGTCATTAAAAATGAATCTAAAAGAAATTATAAAGATTTTTCTGAAGTGCCTTTACAGTCTGCAACAAATTACGCTGCTCATGATGCTTATGCCACTTATAAATTATATGAAACATTACACGATCAAATATTAGATGCCCCAGATAGTTATATATATTTTGATATCGATAAAAAATTAAGCTTAGTCCTTCAACAGGTTGAAAACAATGGTTGTAAGATTGATCTTAAATTTTTAACAAAACTTGAAAAAGATCTAAATAAAGAAATTGAAAAAATTGAACAGAAAATTTTCAAAATCGCAGGTGAGGAGTTCAATATTGGTTCGCCAAAGCAACTTACCGAAATCTTCAAGAAACTTGATGTGAAGGTAACAAAAAAAACAAAAGCAGGAGATTTTCAAACTAATGTCAAAGTCTTAGAACAATTAGAATCTGAGGGAGTAGAGATTGCCTCGCATATTCTACAATGGCGTCAATACTCCAAGCTCGTGTCGACCTATACATCTTCTTTAGCTGAACATGCTGATAATAACGATCGAGTTCACAGTACATTTAATATTGCAGCTACTATTACGGGTAGATTAAGTTCATCTGAACCTAATTTACAAAATATCCCTATTAGAACTGAGATCGGAAAGAAAATTAGAACAGCATTTATTGCAGAAAAAGATCATGAGTTATATAGCTTCGATTACTCCCAAATCGAGCTTCGTGTACTTTGTGAAGCGTGCGAAGACCCTAATTTATTAAAAGCTTTCCAAGAGGATCAAGATATTCATCAAAGTACAGGCCAATTAGTTTTTAACAAAAAAACAATTAATGCTAATGATCGAAGAATGGCCAAGATTATTAATTTTGGAATAATTTATGGAATTAGCCAATATGGTTTAGCTAAACAGTTAGGTGTTAGCAATGCTGAAGCAAAGCTTTTCATAGATAACTATTTTCAAAAATTTCCAAACATTAGTGACTTTATGAAATCAACTACCGATAAAGCAAAAAAACTGGGCTATGTTGAAAACCTTTTTGGAAGAAAGTCTCACATTAAAGACATCAATGCTAAAAATTTTATGCTCCGATCTTTTGCTGAAAGACAAGCTATCAATGCACCTATTCAAGGCACCGCATCTGAGTTAATTAAAATTGCAATGTTGGACATTCATAGCTATTTAGAGAAAAATAAATGTAAATCTAAAATGACATCTCAAGTTCATGACGAGCTTTTATTTGAAATTCATAAAAAAGAAAAAGATATTATTCCACAAATAACTAAATTGATGGAAACATCACATCAAAAATATAAATCTTTTAAAACTCCTATAAAAGTTGACTTCGGTGGCGGCTTGAACTGGGGATTAGCTCACTAATTAAAACTAAAAATCATCGTCAGGTTTATTAAATGCCATCCAACGTTCTAGCTCATGGTAGCCACCAATTTTTTCACCGTTGATTATGATTTGGGGAAACGTTTTGGCAGTTGGAAATATTTCAAAAAACTGATCACGGCTGTAATCCTCATCAAGCATTAATACTTGGGGGTTATGTGAGGATAAAACTGCCTTGGCTTTAGTGCAAAAAATACAGTTGTCTTTACTATAAATTTTGACTTCCACTTAGAAAGACTCGTCAAAAGACAAAGAACGATCTGTTGGACGCTGGTATTCAGACACCCTTTTTTCGAAGAAATTAGTCACGTTTTGAACATCAAGAGCTCTCATGAAATCAAATGGGTTTTCGGTATTAAATACCCTTTCAAATCCAAAAAGATCAGCAATTCGATCTGAAACAGCTTCAATATACATACACATCATTTCCTTGTTCATACCAATGAGATCAACAGGAAGTGCGTCAGTAACAAATTCTTTTTCAAACTCTACTGCTTCTCTGACTATTTCTTCGAACTCAGACTGTGCAACAGGACCAGGTATTAAATCCATTGATTTAATATCTTCATCTGACAAGGTTCCTTTATTAAACTTTTCACTTAATGTTTTAAACATCAAAGCTGAGAAACTGAAGTGCATTCCCTCATCTCTGGCTATCCAGTCATTGGATAAGGCTAAGCCTGGAAGCAAACCTCTTTTTCTAAAGTAATATATGGCACAAAAGGATCCAGCAAAAAATAATCCTTCAACTAAACCAAAGGCAATTAAGCGTGTTAATAAATTTTGATTTCCATTTAGCCATTTTGAAACCCACTGTGCTTTTTTATTAATACAAGGAACGTTTTGAATAGCAGAAAATAGCTTATCTTTTTCTGAAGGGTCCTCTACATAAGCTTCAATTTGTAAACCATACATTTCTGCGTGAATAGACTCATTTAGCATTTGCATGGTGATAAACAATCGAGACTCAGGAATTAAAATCTCATTATAAAATCTGGATGCTAGATTTTCATTTATCATTGCCTCTGAATTTGCAAAAAATGCAAGCACATGTTTGATAAAATGTATTTCTCCCTCTCCTAGGGTTTTTAGATCTCTTAAATCATCTTGAAGAGACACCTCCTCAGGTGTCCAAAATGCTTGAACGTGTTGCTTGTAACGATCGAAAATTTCTTGGTGTTGAATAGGAAAAATTGATTTACATCCTTTAGATATCATGACTTGCTCCTTATATTAAATTGATTGAAAATCTTACGCACTACATGTTACACAATCTTCGGGTTCATTAGATTGCGCCTCTTTGACATAAGACTCTTTTGCTTTTTTTTCAGAAGACACCGTTACTTTAACTGCGTCTACGGCTGATCGGCTTCGCAGGTAATACATGCCTGTTTTTAAGCCTTTTTTCCATGCATACATATGCATGGAGTTTACTTTTCCAAAAGTAGGTGTTGCCAACCATAAGTTCATAGATTGGGTTTGGTCAATAAATGGCGCTCTATCAGCTGCCATATCTATAACTGTTTTTTGAGATGTTTCCCAAACAGTTTTATAAACATCTTTGAGGTCTTCAGGAAATCCTTCAATATTTTGTACAGAGCCATTTTCCAAAATAATTTGATCACGTAATTCTTTGCTCCATAAGTTTCTCTTCATAAGCTCTTTAACAAGGTGACGATTTACTAATAAAAATTCACCTGAGAGAGTTTGTCTTTTATAAATGTTTGATGTTTGTACTTGGAACGTTTCAGTATTTCCTAGGATAATACCAGTGGAGGCTGTAGGCATACATGCAGTAGTCAAAGAGTTTCGAACACCATGCTTCTGGATCTTCTCCATTAATCCCTTCCAGTCCCACATACTTGATGGTTTCACATCCCAAAGATCAAATTGGAATTTCCCTTCAGATAGAGGGGAACCTTTAAAAGTAGAGTAAGGCCCCTTATCAGTAGCAAGTTCCATTGATGCTTCTAAAGCTCCAAAATAAATTGTCTCAAAAATTTGTTTGTTAATTATTTGCGCTTGAACGGAGTCATAAGGAATATTCATTTTAAAATAAACATCTGCTAAACCTTGTATACCAAGACCAATAGGACGGTGACGACTATTTGAGTTTTCAGTTTTATTAGTAGGGTAAAAATTTATATCAATAACTTGATCTAAATTCTTAGTCGCCAGTTTTGCAACCTGATATAAGTTCTGATAATCAAATTTACTTTCATCAGTTACAAATTTTGGTAATGCAATTGATGCAAGGTTACAAACAGCAGTTTCATCTTTTTCAGAATACTCCACTATTTCTGCACATAGATTAGAGGATTTAATGACACCAATATTTTTTTGGTTAGACTTGTTATTAACAGCATCTTTGTAAAGCATGTATGGCTGACCAGTTTCAATTTGGGCTTCAATGATTTTAGACATTAATGCTCTTGCCTTTATTCTTTTTAAGTCAGGCATTTCATTTTCATATTTTGTATAAAGACCAACAAACTCCTTGCCATATGTATCTGATAAACCAGGGCACTCGTGTTCACTCATGAGAGTCCAATCGGCATCTTCTGCGACTCTTTCCATAAATAAATCAGGGATCCATAAAGCATAGAATAAGTCTCTGGCTCTAAATTCTTCAGCTCCTGTATTTTTTCTAAGCTCTAAAAAAGCTTCAATGTCTGCATGCCATGGCTCCAAATAGACAGCAAAAGAGCCTTTTCTTTTACCTCCACCCTGATCAACAGACCTTGCTGTTTCATTAAAAATTTTAAGGAAAGGTATCAATCCATTAGACTTGCCATTGGTTGACTTAATACGGCTACCGCCACCTCTAATGTTATGAGCATGAAGACCAATGCCACCAGCGGTTTTTGAAATTAAAGCGCAGTCTTTTACAGTATTAAAAATTCCTTCGATAGAGTCATCTTCCATTCCAATTAGAAAACAGGACGACAATTGTTGCATCTTTAAACCACTATTAAATAGAGTGGGAGTTGCGTGTGTGTAGAAACCTTGAGATAGGCTGTCATAAGTTTTCTTGACTTGATAAAAATCAAACTTATCTCCAGACACACATAAAGCGACTCTCATCCATAAATCCTGAGGTCTTTCTGCTGTTTTATTGTTTGATTGTAAAAGATAAGCTCTGAACAAAGTAGTCAATGCAAAATAATCAAAGTAATAATCACGATCATAGTCAATAATTTTTTCAATCTCTTCAGCGTTAGCTTTTACTTTTTCATAGTATTCGTCGCGCAATAAACCATCCTCATAAAGATTTTTTGTTGCAATTATAAAACCTGGTGTCTCTTTATGCAGAGCATTAGCTTTAATTCTCCCAGCTAGATATGAGTAATCAGGATGTTCTACTGTCAGAGCAGCAGCTGTTTCTGCTAGGTAAGTGTCAATTTCATTTGTTGTGATACCATCGTAAAGACCTTGAATTGCCTTTTGAGCTATTGTAATGGGATCTATCTCTAAACCGTTTGACAAAATAGAGATACGATTTGTAATTTTTTCTAAAGAGATATCCTCTTTGTTCCCATCTCTTTTGGTAACAGCCATCGTGGATACTTTGGCACCAATTTGTTCATTCAGTTGAGCAGTCTTATAACGTTGGTTAGCTCTTTGTTCTCTATAGAGTACATAGGCGCGAGCTACTTTATGATGCTCACCTCTCATGAGGGCCAATTCCACTTGGTCTTGGATATCCTCGATATGAATCATATCACCGTTTGCGATACGTCTAGTCAGAGCTGCGGTGACTGTTTCAGTTAACGCTGAGACATTTTTGTCAATTTGTTTGCTATCACGAAGATCAGTTTGTGCCAAAAATGCTTTTCTTATAGCATTTGCAATTTTGTCAGATTTAAAAGGTGTTATCGATCCATCACGCCTTACAACACTGAGACTTAGCAGGTTTATTTCTTCGTTTTGCTTGTTTATAACTGTGTTTTTTGTTGAATTTTCAAGTGATTCTGCGTTATTTGTTTCCATTCTTCCTACCAAGTTTTAGTGTACTTTTTTGAATAATCACTAGATGTAGTGTTTATTGCCTAGTGACTATACAATCTATAGACAATCTTAGTCAATTTATTTTATATTAAATTCTTAAAACCCAATAAATTCAATTGGAAATTAAAGATTCAATTAACAAGTAATTTGAAAATATTCACAGGTTTTTATCAAATTTTCCGAAACTACGAATATCTCTTAAAAAATATTATTTAGGTCCATTTTTATAGCCACAATTCTAACCTGATTCGCATTATGCACATCAAAAAAAATAATTCACATTTATGTCCAACTTTCATAAGAAATCCAACATTTTTTAATAGATCTCTGTTTAAAATCCCTTAGTTTCATGTGGTGAAAAAAATTCTAGGGGTGGGTACTGCTTTAGTTGATGTCATATGCCAGGTAGAGGATAGTGTCATCAATAATTTGAAATTAACTAAAGGCTCTATGACATTGATAGAGGAATCTCAAATTAAGGAAATTAGGTCAAATTTCGATAATCCATTAATTACTTCGGGTGGATCAGTTTGTAATACTATCCATGAATTAAACTTTGGCTCTCATGAGGCAAGTTTTTACGGCAAGGTCAATGATGATGAGTATGGAAATGCTTTTGTTCAAGATTTACAAAAAGAAAATATCGCGTTTAAAGGTGTCTCCAATAAAACAGATCTCCCAACTGGGTGCTGTAATATATTAGTTTCACCCGATGGTGAAAGAACCATGGCTACACACATCGGAATAGGATCACAATTAAATCCAGACGAAGTTAATGAAGATATACTCAATTCAATTGATCATGTTTACATGGAGTCATATCTTTGGGATCATGAACTTACAAAAAAAACACTCAAAAAATTTTCAGATATTGCAAAATCAAAAAATATAGAAATATCTCTTTCATTGTCAGACCCCTTTTGCGTTGATCGACATAGAGATGAATTAAAAAATTTTATAACTGATAATGTGGATTTAGTTTTTTGTAATTTTGATGAAGCAAAGATGTTTTCACAATCTGAGTCAATGGCGGATGTGAGTTCTTTTTTTAAAAATTTTGGAAAAAAAATTGTAATGACCTCTGGTGCCGAGGGTGCATACTATTTTTTTGAGGAAGATGTAAAACATCAATCTGCTCAAAAAATAGAAAATGTCCTGGACACAACAGGTGCAGGAGATAATTTTGCTGCAGGATTTTTAGATTTTTATTTATCTGGAAAACCTGTCGATGAAGCGCTAAAGAATGGTAATAGAAAGGCTGAAGAAGTTATTCAGCAGCTGGGACCAAGGATAAAAAGAGCTTGATAATGAAGAATAAATCATATCTTATTTTAAATAGTCTATCTAAAAGGAGGGTCAAGTGGATTACAAAGTAAAAGATATTTCCCAGCATGTTTTCGGGAGACAAGAAATTGAAATAGCAGAAACTGAAATGCCAGGATTAATGGCTATTCGTGAACAATATGGAGAGTCAAAACCGTTGGCCGGAGCCAATATAATGGGCTGCCTTCACATGACCATCCAAACTGCTGTCCTAATTGAAACACTTGTAGCACTTGGCGCCAAATGTCGATGGAGTTCTTGTAATATTTACTCTACTCAAGATCATGCAGCTGCTGCTATTGCCCAAAGCGGTACACCTGTTTTTGCCTGGAAGGGTATGAATGAAGAGGAATTTTGGTGGTGTATTGATCAAACAATTGAGGCAGATGGGTGGGAACCTAATATGATACTAGATGATGGTGGAGACTTAACACTTAGAATGCATGAGAAGTACCCTGAGCTTTTAAAAAATGTTAGAGGACTATCTGAAGAAACTACCACAGGTGTCCTTCGTTTAGAGCAAATGGCATCTAAAGGAACTCTTCAAGTTCCTGCTATAAATGTAAATGACTCTGTAACAAAAAGTAAATTTGATAATTTATATGGTTGTAAGGAAAGTTTAGTAGACGGAATCCGAAGAGGAACTGACGTAATGATGGCGGGCAAAGTTGCTGTTGTTGCTGGGTTTGGAGATGTTGGAAAAGGTAGCGCAGCTTCATTAAGAGGGGCTGGAGCCAGAGTTCAAGTAACAGAAGTTGATCCTATTTGCGCACTACAAGCAGCAATGGAAGGCTATGAAGTTGTTACTATGGATGATGCATGTAAGTATGCTGATATCTTTGTAACCGCAACAGGTAATAAAGATATCATTACCCAAGACCACATGAGAGAAATGAAAGACCGAGCAATTGTCTGTAATATTGGACACTTTGATAATGAAATTCAAATAGATGATTTGCAAAACTATAAATGGGAAGAGATAAAACCTCAAGTTGACCAAGTAACATTTCCAGATGGTAAGAAGCTAATAATTCTTTCAAAGGGAAGGTTGGTGAACCTAGGTAATGCCACTGGCCATCCTAGTTTTGTGATGAGTGCATCATTCTCAAATCAGGTTTTAGCTCAAATCGAAATTTGGGAGAATTACAAAAACTATGAAAATAAAGTCTATGTTCTTCCTAAAAAACTAGATGAAATGGTTGCGATGTTTCACCTGCAAAAAGTTGGTGCTAAACTGACTGAAATGTCTAAGGAACAAAGCGATTATTTAGGCGTCGAACAGCAGGGCCCATTTAAGAAAGATACATATAGGTACTAAAATGAGAAAAAATTACATTTTTACATCTGAGTCAGTGTCTGAGGGGCACCCAGATAAAGTTTCTGATCGAATTTCTGATGCGGTTGTCGATCATTTTATCTCCAAAGACCCATTTGCTAGAGTCGCTTGTGAAACACTAACAACAACCAACAAAGTTGTTTTATCCGGTGAAGTAAGAGGGCCAGTCCAAGAAGACAAAGATGAAATTATTTCAAAAGTAAGGGAGTGCATTAAAGACATCGGCTATGAGCAAGATGGTTTTCATTGGCAAACCGCAGATATCCAATATTTACTTCACGGACAATCCGCAGATATTGCAATGGGTGTAGACTCATCATCTGACAAAGATGAGGGGGCGGGTGACCAAGGAATTATGTTTGGATACGCTTGTACGGAAACACCTGAGCTGATGCCGGCACCAATTTTTTATTCTCATAAAATCTTAGAGATCATGGCTAAGGGAAGAAAAGACGGTAGCTTAAAAGGATTAGAGCCTGACTCAAAAAGCCAAGTAACTCTTAAATACGTTGATGGTAAACCAAGTGCAGTTACATCTGTTGTGATATCAACACAACATTCTGATGGACTCTCTCCTGCTGATGTTAAAGAAATAGTAAACCCAGCATTAAAAGAGTCTATCCCTGAAGAGTTATTAAAAAATCTAGATGATAAAGAATACTACGTAAATCCAACAGGTAATTTTGTTATCGGAGGACCAGATGGTGATACGGGATTAACAGGAAGAAAAATTATTGTCGACACCTATGGTGGTGCAGCACCTCATGGTGGAGGGGCTTTCTCTGGGAAAGATCCCACAAAAGTCGATCGCTCAGCTGCTTATGCTTCACGATACTTAGCAAAAAATATTGTTGCTGCTGGTTTATGTGATCAGTGTACTATCCAGTTGTCTTATGCAATCGGTGTAGCCAAACCATTGTCAATTTATGTGAATACCCAAGGCACTAATACAATAGATGAAGCAAAAATTGAGTCTGCCATTCCTGACATTATGAATCTTTCTCCAAGAGGAATCAGAGAGAAATTACAGTTAAATAAGCCAATTTACGAACAAACAGCAGCTTACGGTCATTTTGGTAGAACACATGATAGCTCTTCAGGAGCTTTTTCATGGGAAGCTCTAGATTTAGTGTCCGATTTCAAATCACTAGCTTAATTGAGTTTGAGATTTGCAGTCCCTAATGAAACTGAGTTAAAACCTCTAGCTAGAAATATATCTAGGTCTATTTCTAAAAACCAGATTATTTTTTTTGAGGGAGAGGCTGGTTCTGGTAAGACAACTTTAATTAGATATATCTTAAGTGAAATTAGCAAGTCAGAAAAAAAAACTTTTTACTTCCAAGGGAGCCCCACGTATCAAAGAGAACATATTTACAATTTTAATAAGTTTAATATTATTCACTTTGATTTTTATCAAGTTCAAAATAACAAACTAGATTTGGATGAGTATTTTAATGATAATTGTATTCTTATTGAGTGGCCTTTAGAAAATCTTATGAAAAAATATAACCATATGGCCTTATCTATTAATATTTCGGTTACTGAAGAAAAAAGAAATATAGAGATAAAATCAAGTAATAAAAAATGGCTTCACAAAATAAAATAAATCTAATCAAAATAAAAAACCACCTTCAAAATAAAAACTTTAAAATAGGGGGATTTTTAGATTTCAAGTCTGATGCGTCAGAAAAAATTTTTAAATTGTGTAGAACAGCAAATCAATCACTTCTTGTCCTCTCCTTTTTAAATAAACCTAGCGATTATAAAAAATATGTTAAAGCAACTGAAATTTTAATTTCTCAAAATGTTAACACACCAAAAATAATTGATCAAAGTAATTTATATAAGTTTGTAATCATAGATTATTTCCCAATTGCAAATGCATCAAAATATTTCCAAAAACCACAAATTAAAAAAATACTTCCGTTGGCTGTGAGAGCTCTTACAAATCTTCAAAAACCCAAGAAAAATTTTTCAGGCGTTCTGGTAAAATCACAAAATAATTTACTCAAGGATGCTTTGAATGGTATTGAAACTTTTATTGACCACTATGATCATAAGATCCAAATTGGTTTTTACCTTAATAAACTTGTTAAAGTATCTTTGAAAAAAAGTACCGAAAAATATAGAAAATTTAAGCCAACTTTAACTCACGGTGATTTTTTTTTAGATAATTTAATTTATTACAATCAAAAAGTTTATGTTATTGACCATCAAGATACTCACTACAATCATCCATTATTAGATATTTCTTCATTGATTTTTGATGCTAGGAGATCTTACTCTACCAAAGTCGAAGATAAATTATTGAAGCTTTATGCAAGAAGAATGAAACTTAATCTCAAGGTACTTAGGTCAGATATTCATATGATTAGTCTTTTACGTAATCTAAGAATACTTGGTAATTGGGTGCAATTATATAATGCCGGAAAACCAAAATATCTTAAAGTCTTTAGAAAAAATACATGGGCTCAAATATTTAAACATGTTGAATATTTAAGACTTTGGGATCTAAGAGAAATATTTATGGAGATATATAACAAAACAAGTTAAATGGATGCTCTAATATTAGCTGCAGGTTATGGAATGCGAATGGATAACTTAACCAAAGATATCCCTAAACCCTTATTAAAAATAAAAAATAAAACACTTATTAGCTATGCAATTGATCTAATTAAAAACATGTCGTTTGATAAAATTTATATCAATACTCACTATAAACATAATATGTTGGAGAGATTTGTCTCTGAAAATTACCCTGATATTTCAATTTCTTATGAAGAAACTATCTTAGGAACAGGAGGTGGTATCAAAAAAATTCAAAAAAACGACACAGTAATTCTAAATACAGATAATTTATGGGACCAGTCCTTTGAAAATGAATTAGAAGAATCAATTAAATTTTTTGATGAAAATAAAAATTTTGATAATGTCCTCCTTATAAATTCTAAAAATTATAATTATGATCTTGAAGTAAATAATGATGGACTTATTAACTTTCCATCAAAAATTCACAATACTTCATTTCAAGGTTGTCATATTATAAGAAAAAATTCTTTGCATCCTTATCCTGAAATTTTTAACATTCAAGATTTTTGGAAAGATTGTTCTTTAAATGAAAAAATCTATGGATATGAGACCACTGTAATCAATGCTCATGTTGGAACTAAAGGTGAGTATTTGAAATACAAATAATCATTACCATATAAAGTATATGACAGTTGAACAAATAAATGACGATGAATTTAATCAAAAAGTTCTTGAAGGATCAAAAGATAAGCCCGTTTTAGTAGATTTTTGGGCTGAGTGGTGTGGTCCATGTAAGGCTATTGCCCCCATCTTAGATAATTTAGCCTCTGAAATGAGCGAAAAGATATCTATAAAAAAAATTAATATAGATGAAAACCCTCAAGCCCCAGCAAACTTCAGTATTAGAAGCATACCCACAATGATACTCTTTAAAGATGGATCATTGGCTGACACAAAGATCGGTTTAGGCTCCGAAGCAGACTTAAGAGATTGGATTAATAGTAAACTTTAGAAGATATACATATCAAAACATACTTTATTAAACGAGATTATATTTCGAATAAAGTTATATATCTATTTCATAGGGGAATGAGCTTAGTTGCTCCAAGCCATCTTTGGTTACAACGAACTGATCCTCAAGTTTAATTCCTTCTTTACCGCCAACTTCACCAATATAACTCTCTACACAGATAGTCATATTTTCCTCAAAGTTGGCTGAGTAATCCGCATTGCTAAAATCTTTATTTGGGTAAGCAACATGCGGCCATTCATCACAAAGACCGACACCATGAATAATGCAAGGGTAATGATTATCATAGGAATTATCTGGCAATTTCCATGATTTTTCTGCAAATTCTCTAAAATTTAAACCAGCTTTAATTAGAGATTTGTTATGATTAATATGCTCTAAAGACATTGAGTAAAGCCTTTTTTGTTCATCATTGAGACGATTGCCTTCAACAAAGGTTCTAGAGATATCAGCACAGTAACCATACGGTCCAACCATATCTGTATCAAAAGCAACTAAATCTCCAGACTCAATTACTCTGTTACTGCATTCTTGAAGCCAAGGATTTGTTCGTGGTCCAGACACTAAAAGACGAGTCTCAAACCATTCCCCACCATTTTCAATATTGACTTTATGCATGTATGACCAAAGTTCCTCCTCTGTCATACCTGCATGAAGTTTATCTTTCATTAGCCACATTCCTTTTTCAGCAGTTTCAATTGAAGCTCTCATGCAAATTAATTCATCATCAGATTTAATAGATCTTGCAAGCTCAATGTACTTTTGAGCGTTCACTAGTTTAACGTTAAACTGTTTCAGTAACATTTGTATTCCAACTGGATCGGAAACATCTATTGCAAGGCAATTATTATCAGGTGAATGTTCTCTCATTAAAACTTGAACAGTGTCAGCCCATTTTTTTGCATTTTTATCAACAAAATTACTTGCTGAAAAAAAATCCCAGCTGTCAACGGCTCTTATCTCATCAATCGTGCATAAATGCTCTGAGAGATGTTCGCTCTTTGGATAATCAAATAGTATTACTTTTCCCTCTGCAGAAATAAATACAAATCGCACAAGTTCATGCATTGTAAATAAACTCATATTCCTACTGTCGGTTGCATACCTTATATTGATCGGATCAAATAATATGCAAGCACCAACATTATTTAATCGTAGTTGTTCTAAAACTCTATTGAGTCGGTACATACGCAAACGGTCGAAGTCTATTTTTTCTTCGTAGAGTCTAGGTTTGTAAACTTGATTTTCAAAATTTTGGTTAATTGTTTCGAAAAACTTTGGGCCAATTTTACGGTCAGCAAACTTACTTGTAAAATTACTCATCTAAATGACTTTTAATATTATTCTTTTCAAATCTTAAAAGATTATCACTAAATTGCAATTTGAGTTTTTTTGCACTATTACTAATTTTATCAAGGAAATTAATACTAATTTTTATACTTTTTTGTTCATTTTCGGATATTTGACCAACATAAGTAATAGCATTCCATAATCCAAGGGAGTTCATCGGTGAAAATTTTTTCTTAGAGGATAATGATAGGTTTATAAATGAAAATAAAAATGAGGTTGCAGACACTTTAAATTTTTTTTTAAAATGAGGTATATTTTTATTCAGGCTTTCTACAAATTTTTTGGGATCACTAAATTGATAGGGATTAATTTTTGGAAAGAATAATTTGAGAAGCTTTCTTGAAAAATCGTTTCCAGATGAATAAATAAAAAACAGCTGACCTTTTACATCTAACATTTTTAATAGAGGAATAAGAACTAGTTTAAGTGTTCTGTCGTAAGGAGACCTTAGCCTGAAAGCTTGAGATGCAATTATATAGTCATAAAACTTTGGAATACTCTCTAACTTTCTTGGTATCAAATGCTTTAATGCAATTTTTTGATCCTTTCTATAAATAACCATCAGTGTCTTTTGCTTCGGCCTCAATATGGTTGAAGTTGTATCCTCTTTTATATCCCAATTTTTTCTAATGACCTCACCCATATTCATAAGTTGCTGATTAAAACTGAAACTTGAATTTCCAACTAATTCTTTTTTAATTAACTTACAATCTGTAAATCGATTATCATTGATTTCCCTGTAGGATGCATTCGTAATACAAAAAACTAAATTCTTATGTTCAAAAAATCTATAACCTAGATAATTTAAAAGACTGTTAATATCATCAATACTAATTTCTTTTCCAACAACTATAATTGGATCTTCAGGGAATTTGGCATGAACAGCAGATAGCAATGTACAGATAACTGAGCCATCTCCTGTTCCAGCATCGAAAATTCTGAAAGCATCCTTAGTAATTTTTGATTTTTTAAGGTATTTAGCTAGTTCAAAAGCTATTCTACTTTTTTCATTAGTAGAATTTACAAAGGATAGATATTTGTCTCTTGAGTCGAAAAAATCTGATTTTTTAGCTCCCACCTTTACAATTCCTCTCCTAACTATCTGTGTATTTTTTTAAACTAGAAATACATTTATTTCCATAATAGAGTTTTAATAATTTGGAGGAAAAAATTATATGGATCTAGTTCAGAGATTAGATAAGGGCCCAGTTCTTTGTGCAGAAGGCTATTTATTTGAAATGGAAAAAAGAGGTTACTTACAAGCAGGTGCTTTTGTACCCGAAGTTGTATTAGAACACCCAGAAGTTGTTACTCAACTTCACCGAGAATTTATTCGAGCAGGTAGCGATGTTGTTCAAGCATTTACTTATTATGGACATCGTGAAAAACTTAGATTGATTGGCAAAGAGGAATTACTTGAACCTCTTCAATCAAATGCCCTTAAAATAGCAAAAAATGCTGCTGCAGAATTTCCAGAATTAGACTTAATGGTAGCTGGAGATGTGGCTAACACAAATATATATGATCCGAGTGATAAAGGTATATTAATTGAAGTTGAAAAAATGTATGAGGAGCAAATTGGTTGGGCTAAGGATGCTGGAGTGGATTTTATCATAGCTGAAACAATCCAATGGACCGGTGAGGCTTTGATTGCACTGAAAAAAATAAAAGAGGCAGGTTTAATTGCCGTTGTAAATTTAGCTATCCCAGCAAATGATTTAACTAGGGATGACGACACTCCTGAAGATGCCTGTAAAAAATTTGAAGATAATGGCGCAGATGTTGTTGGTTTGAATTGTTTTCGAGGACCTTATCACACAATGAAGCACTTAATCAAAATCCGAGAAAAAGTATCTTGTCATGTATCGGGGTTACCAGTTCCTGTAAGAACTACAGATGAATTTCCTGTTTGGTTTTCCTTACCAGATGAGGGTTGTAATTGTATTCCAGACAATAGACCTTTTCCTGTTGGAATTGATAATCTTTATTGTAATAGATATGAGATGGCTGAGTTTGCTAAAGACTGCCAAAGTAAAAATATTAATTTCATTGGAGTCTGCTGCGGGGCAGCCCCGCACCATGTAAGAGAGATGGCTGTTGCATTAGGCCGTAAACCCATTTCTTACAAATACTACCCCGATATGAGCAAACATTTTATTTTAGGAACAGATAAAACCCTAAGTAGCATTAACACCAAGCATCAAGATAAATACAAAGCTGAAGCAAAGTGGTTACCTAAAGGGTGATATAACTATTTAGAATATCTTGACAGCTTACTCATCTAAAAGATTTCCTTTGGAAATAGGGCAAAATGGCTGGTTAAAAATAAGTAATAGCCAATATAGCGCTCCTTTTCTTGATCAAGATATTATCTGTGACTGGCTTGTAATAGGCAGTGGTTTTGCAGGAGTATCTGCAGCAAAAAGGCTCACTGAACTGCGAAGTGGTGACAAGATAATTCTTATAGATGCTATTGGTATTGGTGAAGGTGCAGCTGGTCAAAATAGTGGTTTCATGATTGATGTTCCCCACAACATAAATGCAAAAGGCGATTATTTGAGTTCTATTAAAAAGGACAAGGACACAATTTCTCTTCATAGAGAAGCTATCGAATTTTCTTCTCAAATGGTTGAGGAGTATGATATTCCACAAAATGTATACAATAAAATAGGTAAGCTGAATGGTGCAGCAACACCAAAAGGTATTTCATTTAATAAAGACTACAAGAAACAGTTAGAGGCGCTAGGAGAGGACTATGAGTCTTTGGACTCTAAACAATTATCTGATATCACAGGATCTAACTATTATGAGCAAGGGATTTATACTCCTGGAACAATTTTAATTCAGCCTGCAGAATATATAAAAAGGATAGTAGAAAGACTTAGTGATAAAATCAAAGTTTTCCAAAATAGCCCAATTAAAAAAATTGAAAAAAAACGTAATACTTGGGAAGCGCAAACTTCTAAGGGAAAAATTATAACTAAAAATATTATTTTTGCAGTTAATGGTCACATAACTAATTTTGGTTTTTACAAAAATCAACTTATACATATTTTTACTTATTCCTCTCTTAGTAGAAAATTTGATGATAGTATCTTAAAAGGTGATCCTTCATGGGGTTTGACATCCTCAAATCCAATTGGAACTACAGTCAGAAAAATTAAGGTTAGTGAAAAACAATCTAGACTTCTTATTAGGAATACTTGGAGATGTCGTCAAAATCTTGTATCGCTTAATTCAGATTTCGAAAATTCATGTAAAAAACACCGAAAGAGTTTTATAGAGCGATTTCCTAATTTACATGACATACCTTTTGAATTTAGTTGGGGAGGACGGGTTTGTCTTTCTTTAAACGGCGCACCTGCTTTTGGTGAGTTAGACGAAAATCTTTTCTCAGCTTGTTGTTCTAATGGTCTAGGGACTGTCAAAGGAACATTAGCTGGAAAATTTATTATTGATAAGGCTTGCAAATCAAATTCATTTCAGCTTGTTAAGTATGAAAATATTGAAAAACCTAGTCTTCTGCCAACTAATTTTTTAACACAAATAGGTGCCAATTTAAGAATTAAGTCTCGAGAAATGACTGCTGGAAGGGATTTATAAAAGAAATGATTACCAACTATGATACATTGGACGATCTAAATAAGGAGACTTAGGGAAAGTGACTATTTTGAAAGGTATTTATGGAGCTATGTGCACCCCATTCCAAGAGAGTGGAGAGGGAATAGATCTAAAGCGTTACCACTCTCATATTGATGACTTATTAGAAGCGGGTGTACATGGTTTAGTCTTATGTTCTGGCACCGGTGAATACGCTTATCTAACAGATGATGAGAAACAAACCTTAATTACAGAGGGTGTTAAACATATTAATGGTAGGTGTAATACTATAGCACAAACTACTGCTCTAAGTACTAACGAGTGTATCAACAAAGCAAGGGCTGCAGAAGATGCAGGTGCAACTGCAATAATGGTTATGCCTCCTTTTTTGGAACCACCCTCAGAACGTGGAGTAATTTATCACTATGAGGCTATAGCAAAAGCAGTGAGAGTTCCTATCGTGATGTACAATGTCCCGCAACAAGCTGCACCACTCTCTGAAGACACTTATCGTAAATTATTAGCAATAGAAAATTTAGATTATATAAAGGATAGTTCTGGAGACTTTTTAAATTTACAAAAATTTATCAAGACAGGAGGTAGAGTTTTCTGCGGTATTGACTCCTTTGCCCCATTCGCATTAATGAGCGGTTGTACTGGAATGATTTGGGGAGCGGTAAATTTTATGCCTCATGAATGTGTTAAATTATTTAATTTAATCGAAGAAAAAAAATATTTAGAAGCTATGGATTTATGGAAATTGATGGAGCCTGTTTGCTTATGGCTGGGCGGAAATAGACACGAGGTAGATTACCTTACAGGAATTAAAGCAGCAGCAAATTTATCAGGCAGAGACATGGGACCACCCCGTAAACCTCTACCAAATGTAGCAGCACCTGCACGCCATGATTTAAGAATTGCTATGTCAAAACTACCAATCAACCATACTACTAATAATAGATTGGTTTGGAGAGATTGGCAGGAAGAGAAAGATTGGTTAATCCAGTCTTCAATTAAAAGGAACTAATTAAGGAGTTATTAATGTCCAAAACGGTTGATTTTTCAACACAATTGATCATAGGAGGTAGACCTCTTCCTGGATCTGAAGGCAAAACATTTGAAACGATTAATCCTGCCAACGGAAAGGTTTTAGCAAGTATCGCTGAGGCTTCAGGTGAAGATATTAATAAAGCTGTGTCCGCAGCAAGAAAAGCTTTTGAGGAGGGCCCTTGGTCTAAGATGGCACCTTCTGAAAGGAAAAAAGTTTTATTGAGATTTGCAACAGTCATAGAGGCTCATGCAGAAGAGTTAGCGATGATGGAAGCTATGGAAGCAGGCAAGCCAATAACTGATTGTTTAGAAATAGATATGCCAGAAACAATTAATACTATTCGCTGGCACGCAGAAGCTATTGATAAGCTGTATGATCAAATTTCTCCAAGCGACCCAAGTGTTCTTTCGATGATTGTTAGAGAGCCGATGGGTGTTGTCGCGGCTATTCTACCTTGGAATTTCCCTGCAATGATGGCTGCGTGGAAACTTGGCCCCATTCTTGCAACAGGAAACACTGTGGTTCTGAAACCTGCTGAACAAACATCTCTCTCAACTATTCGAATTGGAGAGCTTGCTGTAGAGGCTGGTATTCCCGATGGTGTTATAAATGTTGTTTGTGGTTTTGGTGAAACAGTGGGAAAAATGCTAGGTGAGCATCTTGATGTTGATTGTGTCGCTTTTACTGGTTCTACTGAAACTGGGCGAATGTTTCTTCGCTACTCTGCCGATACTAACCTGAAAAGAGTTCTATTGGAGTGTGGTGGAAAAAATCCCTTTATTGTCATGGAAGATACTGACGATTTAGATACAGCTGCAGACCATGCCACCAATTCTATATTTTGGAATATGGGAGAAAACTGTTCTTCTAATTCCCGTTTACTTGTCCATCAATCAATCAAAGATCAATTTTTAGAATTAATCGTCGAGAAATCCAAAGAATGGGTAGTGGGAGACCCCTTAGATGCTGCAACAAAGATCGGCCCTATGATTGAACAAGCACATTTAGACAAGGTCATGGGTTTTATTGATCAAGCTAACCAGGATAAAAATAAATTAGTTATTGGAGGTAGAAGAACTAGAGAGGACTCAGGTGGATTTTTTGTTCAGCCAACGATATTTGATGACGTAAAGCCTGATAATACTATATTTTCTGAAGAAGTTTTTGGCCCTGTCTTAGGGATCACAACCTTTAAGAACTCGGAAGAAGCCATAGCCCTTGCCAATCAAAATAAATACGGATTAGCCGCCTCTGTTTTTACTAGTTCTAACAAAACAGCTCATGTAGCAGCAAGAAAAATTAAGGCCGGGACTGTAGCTGTTAATTGTTATGGTGAGGGTGATATCACTACTCCTTTTGGGGGTTATAAACTCTCCGGCTTTGGGGGTAGGGATAAATCTTTAGCAGCACATGATCAGTATTGTGAACTTAAGACCATCTGGATTGACTTAAAGTGAACTTAGAGACCTGGCTTCGATTAGGAATTTTTGGTGCAGTTTTGGCTATAGCTACAATGCTTTATAACAAAAAATAAAAATTATATGGAAATTGCCGAGATCCATATTTTCCAACTTGATCTACCTGTAAAGAATGGCCCTTACTCTATGGCTAACGCAAAAGTTTATTCTTTAGATACAACACTAGTAAAAATAATTACCAAGTCAGGTCAAATAGGCTGGGGTGAGACATGCCCTGTTGGACCAACCTATGCCGAAGCTCATGCTAAAGGAGCTAGGGCAGCTTTAGAAGAAATGGCTCCAGGGCTCATTGGGTGTTCCATTGAACCCAAAGTTATTCATGCCAAAATGGACTCTCTTTTGAATGGTCATAATTATGCTAAAGCTGCGATTGATATAGCATCACATGATGCTTTAGGGAAAATTTTAGGAGTGAGTGTTTCTTCACTTCTAGGAGGTGCCTTACGAAAAAAAGTCCCCTCTTATTATGCGACAGGTGTGGGCCCAACAGATGAAGTATTAAGAGTAGTTAGAGAAAAAATCTTAGAGGGTTATCCTCGTATCCAAATCAAAGTAGGAGGAAAGCCTATTGAGAGTGATATAGAAACAATTAAAAAAGTCTGGGAGTCCATAGAGGGTAAGGATATACGAATGGCAGTAGATGCAAATAGAGGCTGGAGTACTGAGGAAGCTATTCAAGTAAGTCGAGAGTGCTCAGATGTACCTTTTGTGATGGAGCAACCCTGTGATACCATTGAAGATCTTCAGCAAATTAAAACTCAAATTAACCACTCACTTTATATGGATGAGAATAGTACTTCTCTAAAAGTAGTTCGTAGTGTTGTAGATAGAGGGATTGTTGATGGATTTGGGATGAAAGTTACTAGAATTGGTGGCTTAGAGCCTATGAAAATATTTCGAGATATATGTGAGAACTCTGGTTTACCTCACACCTGTGATGATAGTTGGGGTGGGGATATCATAGCAGCAGCCTGTACCCATGTAGCTTCAACTGTTAAAGAAAATTTACTAGAGGGTTCCTGGCTAGCCGCACCTTATATTGAAGGAAATTATGACAAAGATAATGGCATAAAAATTATTCAGGGCCATATCACTGTTCCAGAAGGTTCAGGATTAGGGGTTGTTATTGATGAAACTTTATTTGGCTCTCCCGTATTTTCTTTTTAAAATTAGCAAATTAATCTAGAATTTTATTGGGATTGGTTACATCATGAAACAAGACGGAGTCGATAAAAGTTTAATTGAAAAAATCTTCATACCTCATCGCAATGAATTAGAAAAATGTATTAAACCTATCCATGAGGCACGTGGTATACCTAATGATTATTATGTCAGACCGGAGTGCTTTGAAATGGAGGGCGAACAATTATTTAATAAAGGTTGGTTTGCTGTTGGGTTTGTAAAAGACCTCCCTCAACCTGGATCGGTAAAACCTGTTAATTATTTCAAAAATCCTCTTTTCTTAATTCGAAGTACTCAAGATCAAAAAATTCGTGTTTTTCAAAATGTATGTCGTCATCGAGGCATGACTCTTATTGAAGAGACTACAGTTTTAAAAGGTGCCATTCGTTGTCCTTACCATTCGTGGTGTTATAAACAAACTGGAGAAGTCGTAGCCACTCCTCATATTGGTGGTCCAGGCTATAACTATCACACAAAGATAGATAAAATGGAATTATCATTGATTGAAGTTCGATCACATATCTGGAGAGATGTTATTTTCGTCAACCCCAATGGAATAGCACCGCCCTTCGAAGAAGTCCACAAACCCCTATTAGATCGCTGGTCTGTTTTTGATCAACCCATGTATTCAGATATGAAAGACTCTTCTTTTAGTCTAGATGTTCAAACAAATTGGAAATTAGCGGTAGAGAATTACTTAGAGTCTTATCACCTCCCTTGGATTCATCCAGGCCTTAATAGCTATTCTAAATTAGAAGACCATGAAAATATCGTTGAGTATGGTCACTACGCAGGACAAATTAGTAATAAATATATTCCTCGATATACAACTGGAAAATATTTTAAAGAATTTAAAAACCTAGGATCTGAGTGGAAGACTAAAGGAGAATATATAGTTTTGTTTCCAAACTTAATTTTAGGTGTTCAAAAAGATCATGTTTTCAACCTAATTATAGAACCCTTGGCTCCAAATAGAATTAAAGAGCATATTGAACTATACTATTCTGATCCATCTATGTTAGGGGATGAATATCAACAAACTCGAAAAGAAAATGCAAATCTCTGGAAGACTGTATTTGAGGAGGATATTTTTGTAGTAGAGGGAATGCAAAGAGGACGTTACGCTAAAGGTTTTGATGGTGGGAGGTTTTCTCCAGTAATGGATGAACCCACTCATGTCTTTCACGATTGGTATGCTAAAAAAATACTAAGCGCCATATAATTGATGAGCGATATACCCAAAAAAATGTCCGGTGTCTATTTAACAGGACACGGAGGTTTTGAAAAACTTGTGTACAAAGAAGACATCCCAGTACCCACGCCTAAGTCTGGAGAGGTGCTTATTAAAGTTAATGGTGCAGGTGTTAATAACACCGATATCAATACTCGTTTAGGTTGGTATTCTAAAAGGGTTACAAGTGATACTAATTCAACTGGAGAAAAGGGTTTAGTTGAATTTAACGGTGAAGATGCGTCATGGACAGGGGCCCCTTTGCAATTTCCTAGAATTCAAGGAGGTGATATTTGTGGTCGTGTAGTACAAGTTGGTGAAGGCGTTGAACCCAAATGTATTGGCAGTAGAGTAATAGTTCGGTCCATGCAAAACTCGCCAAACTCTAATAACCCATTTGCAATGCAGACAGTAGGCTCAGAGATAGACGGGGGGTTTGCTCAGTATTGTGTTACATTAGCTAAAGAGGCATATCCTGTTAATTGCAACTGGTCAGATATTGAATTAGCATCAATACCTATTTCTTATTCTACTGCTGAGGGAATGCTATGTCGTGCCAATATTAAAAATGAAAAGATTTTAATTACAGGTGCTTCAGGCGGAGTGGGCTCTGCTGCTATCCAACTAGCAAAAATTCGAGGTGCCAGCATTATAGCTCAATGCTCATCTCACAAAGCCTCAGATCTCAAAGCCCTAGGTGCCAATCATACAGTAAACCGAGATGATGACTTATTAAAAGTGCTTGGAAAAAATTCTGTGGATGCTGTACTCGACTTAGTAGGAGGCAGTTGTTGGCCCCAACTATTGGATATCTTAAAACCTGGAGGAAAGTATATCGTCTCTGGTGCCATAGCAGGCCCCGTTGTAGATCTAGATTTAAGAAGTCTTTATTTAAAAGACCTCACTTTTTATGGTGCTACAGTAAATGATCCATATGTTTTTGAGAACGTTATTCGTTACATAGAGGAGGGTCAAATTAAGCCTTTAGTAGCTAAATCTTTTCCTTTAATAGATATTCAAAAAGCTCAAAAAAAATTTTTAGAAAAAAAATTTATAGGCAAGATTGTTATAAAAATTAATTAAGCTAATTTTCACGTTTCAAAAATTACAATAATTTATTTTTTTAAATTAAATCCTGCTTTAACCCAAGCTTTCGTTCCACCTGTGAGATTAGACACATCACTATAACCCATATCTTGAAGAGTTTTAGTAGACAAAGTTCCTTGACCACCCACACCACAATAAACGACAATCTTTTTTTCAGGATTAAGCTCTTCTTTTCTAAGAGGGTTGTCTGGTCTTTGATCAGCGTGAAATTCTAGCATATCTCTTGGAACATGAATTGACCCTTCTATTTGACCCTCAGCCTCGATGACATCTTTTGAGCGTACATCAACAAGGATAATTTCTTCATTATCTAATTGTTGTTTTAATTCTTCTGCATTCACTGATTTGATTTCAGCATTTGCTTCTTCTAAAAGCTCTGGAAAAGTCTTCATTTGTTCATTCCTCCTCATTAATTATTGATAATATATAACTGTTTGATCTTAAATTTAATATATTACTATAATATAAGACATGAATAATATTGTAAATCCAGGATCCAGTCACGAAACAGATGTAGTCATAATTGGGGCAGGGCCATGTGGTCTCTTCCAAGTATTTGAGCTGGGTCTTTTAGATATGAAATCTCATCTTATTGACAATCTAGACAAGATTGGGGGACAATGTGCTGAGCTTTATCCTGATAAAAACTTATATGATATTCCAAGTAGACCGGCAATCACAGGCCAAGAGTTAACTGATGATCTAATTAAACAAGCTGAGCCTTTTAATCCCTCTTATCATTTAAATCAGTTAACTTCGAAGATTGAAATTAATGAAAACGATATTTCAGTAGAAACAGATAAAGGCACCTCAATTAAGTGTAAATCTGTTGTCATAGCTGCTGGAGCAGGTAGTTTTGTTCCAAGAAAACTTCCTGCAGAGGGCTCTCAGGAGCTAGAAAATAAAAATATTTTTTACTCTGTTAAAAAAAGATCTGATTTTCAAGATAAGAATATTTTAATAATTGGCGGTGGTGACTCTGCGCTTGATTATGTTATGGGATTTCAAGGAATAGCCAAAAAAGTTTCTTTGGTCCACAGAAGAAAAGAATTTAAAGGAGTTCAAGACTCTGTAAATAAAGTTATGTCTTTAGTTGATAAAGGCGATGTAAACTTCAACATGGGAAGTTTAAAAAAGGTTGAAAAAAATGATAACGGTAAAGTCACAGTGACACTTGATGATGAGACAACACTAAGTGATATTGACGCCATTTTTCCGTTTTTTGGATTAAAAATAGAGTTAGGCCCAATAGCAGATTGGGGCTTAAATTTAGAAAAAAATTTAATATCAGTGAATACTGAGAATTTTGAAACTTCTGTTCCAAGAGTTTTTGCTGTTGGAGATATTTGTATTTATCCTGGTAAATTAAAGTTAATTTTAAGTGGCTTTCATGAAGCAGCTCTTGCAGCAAAAAAAATGTTTGAATACTGTCATAGTGATAAGAAATACGTGTTTAGGTACACCACCTCTTCTAGTGACTTACAAAAAAAACTTGGCGTAAAATAACTAAGATAAATGCTTATAAACAGTCGTTCTCGAGATATTTAAAGTTCTTGAAACACTGCTAACTTTTTCGCCAGTTTGCTTATATGTTTTTTGAATAAGGATACACTGCCTTTCTTTAATTGCAGATCCTTCGCAATTAACACAAGGCTTATATGGCTGTTTTAAATTATTATTTACCCTATTAGAATTTAATACTTGCCTTTGAAATAACTTAATAAAAAGACTTGAGCCCAACCAATCTTTTACTTTTAAAACTTTATCTAAATTTAAATCATAAGCAATTTTATGATATGGAGTAGTAAAGATATTAAAAAAATCATTTGTTGTATCTTTAAAAATACCACTTAGCATAACTCTTGCGTTAGAATTTACTCCTTCTATTTCTCCATCATCATTAACAGCAATCAAACCTATACTGTTTGTATTCAGGTATTCGCTTCTTGGGTGAAAAGAGTAAATGTTAGTGTGCTGAAATGAATTCAAAAATAATTTCTGTTCTACAGATTTTGCAGATAGTTTAACTAGAGCCAAAGTATGATCTTGTCTTGATGATGTGTCAGTTGAAGCGTCTATTATACCAACAATATTTTGGTTATGGTCAAAAATTGGACTTGCAAAACAGGAGAGGTGACAATGTTCATTAAAAAAATGCTCACCTCCAGCAACTATTGATGCAGACTTTGTTTTAAGTGTTAATCCTAACCCATTCGTTCCTCTATACTCTTCTTTCCAAACTGAACCAGGTATAACAACCTTTCTTGCTTTACTATTATAAAATTCATTATCATAAAGTGTGTCGAGAACAACTCCCTCGCTGTTCGCAAAAGCAACCATAAAGTTTGTTCCAGCAATTTGGGAATGAAGAAGTTCTAATTCTGGTAAAATAAAACCTCTGATATCGTTATACTCATCTTGGAGTTCATTTAATCTTGATGCACTTATTACACTTTCAATAGAATTTCTCTCAGGACTTAAACCATTTTCAAAACATCTAATCCAACTATCAACAATTTTTTTACCTGTAAAATCTAAGGATATGTTTCTATCCTTTTCCAAAAGACGAGTTCTTTCAATTAACTGTCTGTAAGATTGCATTTTTGAAAATTAGCAATTTCATAAAATTATTACAACTTCTAAGATTGTTCAAAAAATGAACAATTTTTTGTTTTTTTTCTTTTAAATAAGAGTATGCATCAATTTTGAACATTGGATCTGTGGACTTTTTATAGTTAAATAAACGTAATTTTGGGAGGAATTGATGAAAGCACAAGTATTACATAGCTATGACCCTGAGATGAAACAGGACGTTTGGGTACAGGAAGAGGAAGTTCCAAACCCAAAACTTGAAAAGGCATCTGACGTCATTGTTAAGATTGGAGCAGCAGGTGTCTGCAGAACAGATTTACATGTCATCGAAGGTGAGTGGAGACATATCCAGGACCCTGATGATAAACTTTTACCATGTGTAATGGGTCACGAAAACGCTGGATGGATTGAGGAAGTTGGAAGTGATGTAGAGGGATTTAAAAAAGGTGACTCAGTTATTCTCCATCCAATTATCTCTGGAACCAATGGCACTTGTTTAAGTTGTAGAAAAGGTTTAGACACTCACGCCGAGAACGGAATTTTTCCAGGATTAAATGTTAAAGAAGGTGGATACTCTGAATTATTAAAAACAAGTGTAAGAAATCTTATAAAGATTCCGAACACACTAACCCCTAAGGATGTCGCACCATTTTCTGATGCGGGTTTAACTGCATATCGTGTTGCAAAAAAAGCAACAAGACATCTTTTACCAGGTGAGAACTGTGTTGTTATAGGTGCAGGTGGTTTGGGTCACATAGCTATCCAATGTTTAAAAGCAATGTGTGCTGCAAATATAATTATTGTAGAAAAATCTGAAACTGCACTTAAGCATGCTATGCCTCTTGGTGGAGATCATGGTGTTTTAATTGATGGCAATGAAGTAGAGAGAGTTATGGAGTTAACTAAAGGTCTTGGTGCTGAAGCAGTCATCGATATGGTGGGAGAAAAAGGTTCAACTTCAATGGGTCTTAGTATGACTAAAAACACTGGGTCTTATTATATAGTTGGTTACGGAGAAGATATTAAAATCAAATCCGTTGATATGATTATTTCTGAGAGAAATATTATAGGAAATTTAATTGGTACATGGTCCGAACTTTATGAGCTAATGGAATTAGCGAATAAAGACCTAGTAAGGTTATCCATGCAGGAGTACAAGCTTAGCGAAGCCAATAAAGCTCTGCATGATCTTAATAACGGTCTTGTAAAAGGAAGAGCAGTATTAGTACCATAAAAAGTTTGTTATCAGATTAAGTTCTGAGCAAAAAACGAAGTATTAAGGGAGGGAAATATATGAAACTTAAAACTTTGATAAGCGCCTTGGCGTCTGTCCTCTTGATCGGCAGCCAAGTTGCAAATGCAGACAAGTGGGGAGATCAATTTCCACACATCGCTGCTACAGGAGACATTCCTGGAATGTGTTCCTATGAGTCTATGTCTCAAAAAGACTATAGCGGAAGAACACTTACTATAAATACACACGCTATCCCTGTTATGGGAGAGCCAACCGCTCTTCACGCTGAGCAGTTTGAAAAATTAACAGGTGCTAAAGTAGAAGTAACACATACTCCTGCTGGTGACCTTTACTCAAAGGCAATGGTTCCTTTCCAAGCTGGTCAGGCTCCATATGATATCGTCTTTGGTTTTTCAAACTTTATCAATGACTGGAAAAGATATTTAGCGCCTGTGCCACAAGAATATGTGGACCAAATGGATGGTGTATCAGCCTCACACAAGGCTATCGCTTCATGGGACGGTGTTATGTATCAGTATCCTGTTGATGGTGACAGACACTATTTAAAATATAGAAAAGACGTCATCGATAATCCTGAGATGCAAGCTAAGTATAAAGCTGATACAGGTAAGGAATTAAAAGTTCCAACAACTTGGAAAGAGTACGGAGAAATGGCTTCTTACTTTAATGGTTGGGACTGGGATGGTGACGGAGAACTAGAATATGGTTCTGCTGAGGTTATGAAAAAAGATGACCTTATGTATGCTGCTTTCTATTCTCGTTCAGTTGCTTACGCCAAAAATGAGAGCACCCCGGGAGGTTTCTTCTTTGATTTAGAAACTATGGAACCACTAATTAATAACCCTGGATTTGTTGAAGCTCTCACAGATTGGGTTGATGCAGTTAACTATGTACCACCTGGAGGAATTAACTTTGGTCTAGGAGATGAAATTAACTCTTTTGGTGGAGGCCAGACCTTATTTAGTTTCTCATGGGACGATGCTTTTGTAGCAGCAATGCAACCAGATAGTCCAATTGCAAACCAAGTTGGTGCCGCACAACTTCCTGGTGCCGAAAAAGTTTGGAACAGAGGGATGGGTGCCTGGGAAGCAAGATACAATCAAGCTCCTTTCTTCGTATGGGGATGGGCAGTTGGTGTTGCAGGAAAGTCAGAAAATAAAGATGTCGCTTTTGATTATCTTTGCTTCTTTGCAAATGGCGCTAATCACCAAGCAGATATCGGAATTGGTCGATTTGGTGTAAACCCATTTATGGAAGAGGACTTTAAAGCTGATGTTTGGACACAAATTGGTTGGGATTCAGATATTGCTCAATCATATGTCGACACACTTGCTGATATGGAAAAAAGTACTAACAGAGTATTTCCATTAAGAGTTCCTGGTACTTTTGAGTTCAACAGTGCATTAGCAACTGGAACGGCAAAAGCTTTAGCAGGACAATTATCTCCTCAAGAGGCACTTGACGAAGTTTATGCAGAGTGGGTATCAATTCTCGATAGAGTTGGTGCTGATAACGTTAGAGATGCATACGCTGTTGGTGTCAAAATGGAAGATAACGAATTATAAATTATTAATTTGATTTAACTTAGTGATCGCTCATAATACTGAGCGATCACCCCAAAGATTAATTTTATAAAATATTTATTACTGAATGAACTTTAAACATAAATATGTATTTTTACTTCCCGGTTTAATAGTTTTAATTGGTATACTAATTTTTCCAATAATTTTTACTGTAAGGTTAAGTTTATCAGGATGGAATAGTTTTAATCCTGGATTAGATTTTATAGGTCTTAAAAATTATATTCGATTATTTACTGATGACCCTCGTTTTTGGCAGTCATTTTTTAGATTAAGTTTTTTAGCAATAACTACGGTTTTTCTTCAATATATAATTGGGTTTGCTTTGGCCCACATGGTCTGGAAGGACGTTAAGTTTAAAAGATTTTTTAGAGTTTTGTTTCTCATTCCTATGATGACAACTCCAGTAATTATGACTGTTATTTGGAGAACTTTTTTTCATGAATCTTTGGGACCTTTAAATGATTTTCTGAGTATTTTTGGAGTACAACCCCCATGGTTATCTAGCCCTGGTTTAGCAAAAGTCTCCATTATTGTAGTAGAAGTTTGGCAGTGGACATCGTTTATGTTTCTATTGATGTTGGCTGGACTTTTAAGTTTACCTAAAGAACCTTTTTTAGCTGCAGCTGTTGACGGCGCCTCCCCGTTTAAAAAATTTATATATGTCACTTTTCCCCTGATGGCACCCATATCTATAGGAGCTATAATAATAAGGCTTATTGAGGCTTCTAAAATTATGGATACAGTTTTTGTTTTGACCAGCGGAGGCCCAGGTACATCCACGGAAACATCAAGCTTTTTCATTTTTATAAAAGGTCTTCGAGAATTCCAAATGGGGTACGCCGCAACCGCATCTTTTACTTACCTTATTATCATGATCATAAGCTTGACAATTATTGTTAAAGTTTTAACGAAGGTTTTGATGAGGGAATAAAATGCCTAAGTTATATACATTTTTGAAATATTTTTTTGTTGTACTATGGGCTTGCTTTGTTATTGCTCCTTTTCTATGGGCCATATCAACTTCTTTTAAGGATTTCAATTCAGTTACAGGAGGAGCGACTTATATACCGTGGTTACAGTTTGAACCAACTTTAGATGGATGGAGTGTTTTATTTAAACCTGGTTCTCAAGGTGGCATAAATATTATTGGACCATATTTTAATAGTATTTTTGTTACATTAACGGCGAGTTTGATCAGCATTGTCTTAGGCACATTAGCTGCTTATGCTTTATCTCGTTACACTTTCAAAGCTGGAATTGTAAAAAATAATGACATTACATTCTTTTTTATATCTCAAAGAATTATGCCTCCTGTTGTATTGTCAATTCCTTTTTTTATTTTCTTAAGCTCCTTAGGGCTTCTAGACAGTCTCGCTGGTTTAATACTTGTTTATATTGTTTTATTAATGCCAATCGCTGTTTGGATTATGGTTGATTTTTTTAATCGTGTTCCCAGAGAAATTGATGAAACAGCTTTAATTGATGGATGTAACCCATTCCAAGCTTTTTTTAAAGTGGTTCTCCCTAACTCAGTTCCAGGTATGTTAGTGGCAGGTTTGTTTTGTATTATATTTGGTTGGATTGATTTTTTCTTTGCCTTTATTTTAACTTTTACAAAAGTACAATTGCTTCCAGTCAAAATTGTTGCACTAAATTCTTCAATTACACCATGGTGGAGTTTATCTGCAGCAGCACTTGTATCTGTTGCACCGTTAATAATAGTGGCGTTTATTGTAGAGCGTTATTTATCAAAGGGTAATTTATCTGGAGCTTTAAAATAATGTCTTTATTGCTTGACCATATTTCTTTTAAACCAACAGAGGAATACCATTTAAATGATATTAGTTTGAGATTTGACTCAGGAAAAATGTATACGATATTAGGTAGAACTTTATCAGGCAAAACTACACTTTTGAAAACTATTGCTGGTCTTCAAACACCTGACTCGGGATCTATAAATTTTGAAGATACAGATTTTTTGTCAATTCCTGTTTGGAAAAGAAATGTAGCGATGGTGTATCAGCAATTTATAAATTATCCGCATTTAAATGTCAGAGATAACATCGCCTTTCCACTAAAACAAAGGAAAATGGATGAAAATTTAATTGAAAAAGAAGTCAAAGTTGCGATGGAGAAAGTTGGTTTGATCGGTTTTGAGTCAAGAAAAATCCAAGAACTATCTGGTGGACAGCAACAAAGAGTTGCTCTCGCAAGGTCTCTGGCAAAAAAAGCTAAAATACTTTTATTAGATGAACCTCTCGTTAACCTTGATTACAAATTAAGAGAGGGCCTTCGAGAGGAATTTAAAAAACTTTTCAATGTATCTGATGAGTCAAACTCAATTTTAATTTATGCTAGCACAGACCCTTTGGAGGCGATGCAACTCAACGGTGATATTATTGTAATTGATGAAGGTAAAATACTTCAGACAGGTACAGCTAAAGATGTATTTGAAAATCCTGCAACTGCTAAAGTTGCTGAAATTACTAATGACCCTGCAATGAATATCAATAAATGTCTTATACAAGATAATTCTTTGATAATGAATGATAGCGTTCAAATCCAAATCCCTGATGAACTCAAGTCTGTACCTAACGGAAAGTATTTAGTAGGCATTAGGGCTACAGATATATTTCTTGATGATCAAGGTTTTCCTTTTGACGTAGAAATTTCTGAAATATCAGGTTCAGAGACCTTTCTTCACTTACGTAATAAAAATTTAAAATGTGTTGCCACAATTGAAGAGGTAAAAACCTATAATACAAATGAGGTTGTAAAAATTAATTTTGATAAATCAAAAATTTATTTATTTGAGGAGTCCGGGGAACTGCGACATTCTCCCTATCAACAATAATGGCTAAAATAATTTTAGATAATATTGCACACACTTATGAGCCCAATGCAAGCAACCCAATATTTGCTTTGAAAGAAATGTCTCTTTCTTGGGCAGATGGTGGACGTTATGCACTGCTTGGTCCCTCAGGTTGTGGAAAGACAACAATGTTAAACATTATGAGTGGTTTAGTAAATCCTTCCCATGGAAAAGTATTTTTCGATGAAAGAGAAGTAACCTCAATGATTACTGAAGAAAGAAACATCGCCCAAGTGTTTCAATTTCCAGTAATTTACGGAACAATGACAGTATTCGAAAATCTTGCTTTTCCTCTAAAATGTCGACAGTTTCCAGAGGATCAAATAGAAAGAAAAGTCAAAGAAGTTGCAGAAATACTGAATTTACAAGATTATTTGAACAATCGAGCAAAAGGATTAACAGCAGATCAAAAGCAATTAATTTCTCTCGGAAGAGGTTTAGTTCGGGAGGATGTAGCTGCTATATTAATGGATGAACCACTGACAGTTATTGATCCTGACTTAAAATTTCGTCTTAGAAGAAAATTAAAAGAAATAAATGATAAGTACAAGACAACATTGATATATGTAACTCATGATCAGAATGAGGCTATGACATTTGCAGATAATATTATTGTCATGGATCAAGGTGAAGTTGTGCAGGCAGGATCACCAAAGGATCTTTTTGAAAGACCTCAAACAACATTCGTTGGTTATTTTATTGGTTCACCTGCAATGAATTTATATGAATGCTCCGCAAGTTCTAAAAACGAAATTAGTATAGGAGCTAATTCATTCAAAGTTCAAACAAATATTAATAATTCTAATTCGGAAAACCTAAAACTAGGAATCCGTTCTGAGTATATTACAGTTGAAAATGAACATAGTGATAATTCATTAGAAGCAGACGTAATCGAAGTCGAAGATTTTGGAAATTATAAACTTGTTACAGCATCTTTTGACTCATTTAAAATAAAAGCAAAAGTTAAAAGAGAATTAGACATACCGTCAGAAAAAGTTATTCTAAAATTACCAGCAGAACATTGCTGCATATATGAAGATAATAAACTCATTTAAAAAAACTTTTTTATTTACATTTTGTCTTTTATTATTTAGTGCAAATACGCATTCTATAACTTTAGAGAAAACACCAGTATCGTTAAACAATCCTTGGGGTATGAGCTGGATGGATGATCAATTATTGATCACACAAAAATCAGGTGAAATTTATCTTGTTAATACAAATGATTATACAAAAATAAAAATTGATCATAAAATTCCCTTTGTTCAACATGGACAAGGAGGACTTCTAGATATAGTAAGTGATAAAAATATCATATGGGTCTCTGGTTCTATAAAAAAAAATGGTAAATACACTACTGCCATTTATCGTGCTGAGTTTAAAAACAATATCCTCATAAATGAAAAACTTATTTATGAAGCACTACCATACTTCAGTAATGGTAAGCATTTTGGTTCACGAATAGAAATTCTTGATGATTATCTTTATGCAAGTATCGGGGAAAGAGGCAAGGGTATGATTGCCCAAGACTTTTCAAACTCTATTGGAGCAATAATCAGAATTCACAAAAATGGCCAATTACCTGATGATAATCCTTTTATTTTAGGCAATAACTGGTTACCTGAGTTATACCAAATTGGTGTTAGAAACCCTCAAGGGATGACATTGGATCCTCAAACAAATTCAATTTACATATCTAATCATGGACCTAAAGGAGGCGACTTCATAGGAAAAGTTGTAAGTGGATCTAATTATGGTTGGAAAAAAATAGGTTGGGGTGGAACCAATTACTCAGGTACTAAAATAGGTGACGGTAATGCGTGGGAGCCTGGATTTATAAAACCTGATTATATTTGGGTGCCATCAATAGCAGTTAGTGGTATTAAGTTTTATAATGGAGATGCCTTTCCAGATTGGCAAAATTCACTCTTAGTATCTTCACTAAAATATAAATATCTTTCTGTTTTACACAGAAAAGATAATAAATTTGTTAAAGAGGAGATAATTTTTAAAGATAGAATTGGAAGAGTAAGAGATGTAGAGATAGACCAATTAGGCAATATATATGTTATTGCTGATGAGAGAGACTCAAATTTATTTGTTTTAAAACCCTAGCTTTGATTTATGTTTATCTTGTGCGTAAAATATTATTATTAGCCTTTTTGTTTTTTAGTAACAACTTATCTGCTTATAACGAGGATGAAATTATTTGTATTGCAACATACGAGCTCGCAGTAGATTTTTTTAAACAAATGAAAGATGAAAAAACTTCCAACGAAATTTATTTAAGAAAGCAAAAAATATTAGATAAATATGAGGAAGGGCATTTTCCATTAGAAGATATTGAATTTATGAGAATGGAAATACATTATGCTTGGTCAAACAATTTTGATTTTCTGCCACCTATTTTAGAAAATTGTATAAAGAATATAAATTAATTATCAATAAGAATTATATGAACACTAAAAATATTTCAATAGCCCTAAAATGTAAAAATATTCTTGGAGAAAGTTGCTTCTGGGATTTTAGAAATAATTCATTATTCTGGTCAGACATAGAAGGAAAAAAAATTTGGAAACTTGATAATAAAAATCAAAGTTTTAATTTTAACCTGTCTGATAGAGCAGGTTTTATTTTACCTAGAAAAAATGAAGGATATGTAATTGGGTTTCCCAAATCTATTGTTATATCTAATAAAGACTTTTCATCATTTGAAAAAATATGTGAAGTTGAAATAGGCATAAAAGGGACGCGTATTAATGATGCAAAAGTAGATCCATATGGTGGTATTGTATTTGGAACTTATAATGAGGACTCTGACAAAAAAAATAGAAAACCTATAGCAAATCTTTATAGACTGGCTCCAGATTTATCCTTAACCCATCTACTATCAAATATCACTGTTTCCAATGGATTAGCTTTCTCTCAAAAGGACAATATTATGTATTTTGCAGACACCCCAACCGGCCGGATACAAAAATTTAGCTACAATCAAGATTTTAAAAAACTAAATGAATTAGAGTCAAATATGATCTTCAAAGATGTTGGAGAACCAGATGGCGCCACTTTGGATATTGATGACAACTATTGGTCAGCAAGAGTTAGGGGAAAATGTATTATATGTATTGATACAAAAAATGGCAAAATCATTGAAAAAATTGATCTCCCTACAAGGACACCTACTTGTGTAACATTTGGAAATTCTGATTTATCATGTCTATATGTGACCTCTCTAAGAGCAGATCCTATTAACGATAGTGCTGACGGAAATCTCTATAAAATTGAAACAGGGACTCAAGGTTCAAAGCAACTTTTGGCTGATTTTTGATTTTTATAAATATTTTTTATTCACTAAATTTTCTACATTTAATTCGCTTATGTTCTTTAAGAAAAAAACAATATTTTGTGAAGCTTCTAAGGACATCCTTTCCCTACATTCTAATGTTAATGCTGCATTGTGAGGTGTCAGCAAAATATTATCTAACTTAAAAAAAGGATGACTCGACTCAGGTGGCTCAGATACAAACACATCCATTCCTGCACCTTGAATTTTTTTTGACTCTAAAGCTATACATAAGTCATTTTCGTTAACGATCCCACCTCTTGATGTATTTACAAGAATAGAGTTTTTCTTCATCACATTTAACTCTTTTTGGGAGATAAAGTTCTTAGTGTCTCCATTTAATGGTAAATGGATAGTAATAAAATCAGCTATAGCTAAACCTTGGTTTTTCTCAATCGGTATACATTGATTTATAATTATTATTTCATTATCTAAAAAAGGATCATATACATATACTTCCATATCAAATCCGAGACATCTCTTAGCAACTTCTTTTCCTATTCTACCAAAACCAATAATAAGTACTTTTTTTTTATACAATTCAAAAAAATTGGGTAAATTAGATCTTTTTTCAAAATTACCTTCTTTAACCAGTCTATCTGATAGGGATAAATTTTTTGTTAAATAAATAAAAAATGATAATACATGTTCAGCAACACTTACAGCATTAGAAGTAGATGTAATACCAAGCGCAATTTTATTTTCATTGAGAAAATCAAGATCAACATTATCGTAACCAACTCCATGTCTTGATATGATTTTTAAATTGTCACAATATTGTAAAATTTCTTTATCAAGTTTTGTAGTTCTTAATAAAATTCCATCAACATCTTTTAATTGTTCCTTTAAGTTTTGTATTTCAAAATTCTCAATTTCAATGACCTTGAATTCGTTTTCTCTCAAAAACGATAAGCCTTTTTGGTCAACTTTACCTAGTACAGCAACTTTCATATTTTCTCTTGATTCAAAGTTATGTCAAAAAAGTGCAAATTTTAAAAGGTTTTTCATTCAAATTATCTTTCTATCGTGTAATATCAACTAACGGTTAAGTTTTTTGGAGGAATAATGAAAACCATCAAATTGTCTTGTGCTCACGCACTGTTTAAATATTTAATTGCGCAAAAAACTATCATTGATGGTAAGAAAGCTCCACTATTCCCAGGAGCTTTTGCTATTTATGGCCATGGTAATGTTGCTTGTTTAGGCCAAGCAATGGAAGAGTTCCAGTCTGACCTTCCTGGTTTCAGAGGTCATCATGAACAAAGTATGGCTTTGACTGGTATTGGATATGCGAGAGCCATGAGAAGAAAACAAATTTTTATTGCCACCTCATCAGTAGGTCCTGGGGCAACAAATATGGTTACAGCTGCAGCAGTAGCTCTGAGCAATCGACTTCCAATATTGTTATTACCAGGAGATACTTTTGCTAGTCGATTTCCTGATCCTGTTTTGCAACAAGTTGAAAATTTCAACTCACCTATTGAAACCGCAAATGATGCTTTTAAACCTGTTTCAAAGTATTTCGATAGAATTACAAGACCAGAACAAATTCTTGCTTCTATTCCTCAGGCTATCCAAGTTATGCTTGACCCCTCTGACTGTGGACCAGCAACTATTGCAATGTCACAAGATGTTCAAGGAGAGTCATTTGATTACCCTGAAGTATTTTTCGAAGAAAAAGTACACGAGATAAGAAGAGTTCATCCAGATCCAAGTCAGATCAATCAAGCGGTCGAAAAAATAAAAAACTCAAAACAACCTATTATTATTTCGGGAGGAGGTGTTCTCTACTCTGAAGCAGAGCAAGAACTTTCAAAATTTGCAAAAAAACATAACATTCCTGTCACATCAACGGTAATGGGTATTGGTTGTATGACTAAAGATGATCCGTATTATATTAGTGCGGTTGGTGCGTTAGGAGAAGGCTCATCAAATAGTTTATCTAAAGATACCGACTTAGCTTTAGCCATTGGTACAAAGCTCGCAGATTTTACAACAGGCTCATGGGCAAATTTTGAAAATCCTAATTTCAAATTAGTTTCCGTAAATACAGCTCGATACGACACTACAAAACATTTAGCAACCCCTGTTATAAGCGATGCTAAAGTAGGTCTTCAGAAAATATCTGAAGCTCTTGGTGATTGGAAAGCTCCTG
This sequence comes from uncultured Alphaproteobacteria bacterium, assembly GCA_902617485.1. Lineage (GTDB taxonomy): Bacteria > Pseudomonadota > Alphaproteobacteria > HIMB59 > HIMB59 > HIMB59. The sequence continues at coordinate 98,188 of CACMXD010000004.1, forward strand.
ATGACTGGTATAAAAAAGCAATTAAGGAAAAGAATGAATGGGATGCTTATGTTGAAAAACAAAGTGGACCCACCAATCAAGAGGAACCCTCCTATGCTCACGCGGTAGGTGCGGTTTATAGAAATTCAGATCCAAGTGATATTGTAGTAACAGCAGCAGGGGGACTTGTTGGAGAAGTTGTACAAGTTTGGAAACCAAAGCAACTTAATACCTTTGAAACTGAGTGGGGCTTTAGTTGTATGGGATATGAAATTTCAGGCGCACTAGGAATTAAAATGGCTAAACCCGATCAAGATGTAGTGGTATTTGTTGGTGATGGTTCTTACTTATTAAACAATACAGATATATATAGTTCAGTTATCTATGATCAAAAGCTCATTATTATAGTATGTGATAATGGAGGGCATATGGTCATTAATCGCCTTCAATTAGCTAAAGGAGGAAAAGAATACATTTGTAATCTTCGTGCCGCTAGAGCTACCAACCTTAAATTTGTAGATTTTGAAAATCACGCAAAAAGTATGGGAGCTAATGCAGAGACTGTAAGCTCAACCTCAGAGTTAGAGGCAGCCTATAAAAGAGCCAAAGACTCAGATAAAACTTATGTTATTACAATTAAAACTCATGGTTATGAATGGTTAGAGGGGACTGCATTTTGGGAAAGTCCCACATTACAAGATCCAATTACTGATAATAATAAAAGTGCCCTTGAGGATTTTGAGTCTGGAAAGAGCAAACAGCGTAAGGGTGTTTAATTTTTGACATCTAAAAAAAGAGTTGTCTTAATAACAGGCGCTGAGTCAGGTATAGGAAAAAGTACATCTAAAATTTTTTTAGATAACGAATACAAAGTTATTTGTACTTACCTTAAAAATAATAATAACAAAAATACTAAAGATATTGAATATCATCGCATTGATATTACTAAGAATAAGGATTGGGAAAATCTAGCTCTGTATATTAAAAAAAAATTTAAAAAAATTGATGTCTTAGTGAATAGTGCAGGTGTCAGATTGAGTGGAAATTTAGAGACCACGTCTATGAGTGATTGGTCATACCATCTCAATAATAACGTAACAGGTACCTTTCTTGCTTGTAAGTATATTTTACCTTTTCTTAAAAAAGCTAAAAATTCTTCAATTATAAATGTTGCATCAATAAACAGTATTAGAGGAGCAAAAAATATGTTGGCATACGCTACTTCTAAAAGTGCGGTAATATCTTTTACAGCGTCACTTGCTCTGGATTTAACAAAAAATAAAATCAGAGTAAACGCTGTTGCTCCAGGGGCCATTGAAACACCAATGTTGGCTTCCTTTAAAAAAGATTTATCACTGAAAGAGTATCAAAAAAGAATGAGAGAAAACCATCCCATAGGAAGGGTTGGCAAACCAAAAGAAGTGGCCAATGTAATATATTTTTTAGCAAGTGAGAGTGCATCTTTTATGACGGGTTTGACAATACCAGTAGATGGTGGAAGAAGTATAAGGTAGAGACTTATTTCAAGTATTTTTGAAATTCATAATAAGAATTTTTGGGTATTCTCTTAAAGTTTTGGAAATCAGTAAAAACTAAACCAAATCTTTTTGAGTAACCAAAGGCCCACTCATAGTTATCAAGTAATGACCAAGCAAAATACCCTTTGACTGGTAATTTTTCATTCACGCAATCTAACACCTCTTTTAAGTGTATATTGAAAAATTCTATTCTATCATGATCTTTAATACTATTTCCTAAAGATAATTTGTCATTATTAGCCATCCCATTTTCTGTAATATAGATTGGAATATTATTATCGTATTCTTTATTAATTCTTTTAATAAAGTAGCTCAATCCCTCAGGATAAAATTCCCACCCCATATCTGTTTTTTTTAGCGTCCCACTATTACATTCATAATTGACACCATCATCTGATTTTTTGTATTTGATTAAAGACCGGGTGTAATAATTCAATCCTATCCAGTCAATTGGTGAAGATATTAATTCTAATTGTGTTTTGTAATTTTCTGGGAGGAATTTTTCTAGGATGGATAAAGCTAATTCTGGATATTTACCTTTAAAGATAGCATCGGAAAACCATCTATTATGAATTTCATCAAACAGTTTTGTTGCTTGAATATTTTCTTCATTACTATCTATAGGTTGACCAAATTGATTATTTAAAACTATTCCGATCTGATGATCATTACATGACCTTAATGCTTCAACAGATTGCGAGTGCGCATATAAAATATTATGCATAGTTTTAGCAGCTGATTGGATATTTTTAATACCTGGCGCATGCTCTCCTAGATAATGACTCAACCAAGAAACACACCAAGGTTCATTAATGGTTGAAATTTTTTCAAATTGATCTCCGAATGTTTTTGATATGAAAAAAGATAGATCTCCAAAATGCTTACAGGTTTCTTGATCTTCCCAACCTTTAATTTTTTGAAATCTTATGGGAAGATCCCAATGATAAATTGTTGGGAATGCCTCTAAATCACAATTATTTATTTCCTCTAATAATTGCTTGTAAAAGTCTACACCCTTTAAATTTACATCTTTATTGTTGTCTGGAAATAATCTTGGCCAAGCAAATGAGAAACGATATGCCTTAAAACCCGCGTCCTTTATAAGTTTAATATCCTCTTTGAAATATTCAATATGATTACAAGCAAGTTTCCCATCAATGCCATTTAATTTTCTCTCAGCAAAATCGTCCCAAATTGATTTACCACAATTACCGAACATCGTTCCTTCAATCTGATAAGAGGATGTAGCAACTCCAAATTTAAAATCTTTAGGAAAGTCTTGAAGAAAAGATAAGTTAATCAATTCTAATTTTGTTACTAGAATTAAATAAATTAGTTTTGTTTAAATCAAATTTAATTTTAACATCATCACCAACCTTAATTTGGCTATCTCCTGATGTCTCAACTACTATTGGGTCGCCCTCATTATTTAAATAAATAAAAGTGTTTGAACCTAATTTCTCCACAACGAAAGCTTTGCCTTGGAAATCACAATCTGAGTCATCAGTAATAATTATATCCTCAGGTCTTATACCAAAAATTATATCAGTACTTTCATTTGACTTAATTGTTTTTGAAATTGTAATTTTTGAACCTAAAACATTAATTTCAACTTTATTTTGATCTATTGATGAAATTTTAGCATTGACAAAATTCATCTTTGGAGAACCAATGAAACCTGCAACAAATAAATTTTTTGGGTTATTATATAATTCTATAGGCTTACCTTGTTGAGAAATCTCACCTTGATCTAACACAATAATCTCATCAGATAAAGTCATTGCCTCAGTTTGGTCATGAGTCACATAAACCATGGTTGCATCCAAGTGGTCATGTAATTTTGCTAATTCAATTCTCATTTGAACTCTTAAAGCGGCATCTAAATTAGATAAAGGTTCATCAAATAAAAAGACTTTAGGTTTTCTAGTTATTGCTCTACCAATAGCAACTCTTTGTCTTTGACCTCCTGATAGCTGTTTAGGCTTTCTTAGAAGATAATCTTCAATTTGTAAAATTTTTGCAGCCTCATGTACTCTATCTTTAACTTCATCTTTAGGCCTTTTTTCTAATTTCAGTCCAAATGCCATATTATCAAAAACAGTCATATGGGGATAAAGAGCATAAGATTGAAAAACCATGGCAATATTTCTTTCTTTAGGAGGGAGGTTATTTACTTCTTCTCCACCAATCGATATTTTACCTGAATTAGTTTCTTCTAACCCAGCTATCATTCTTAATAATGTAGACTTTCCACATCCAGATGGCCCAACAAGTGTTGTGAATGACTGACTTTTAATTTTGAGTGAAAAATCCTTGATAACATGGGTTTTTCCAAAAAATTTATTAATTGAGTTGAGTTCAATATCCGCCATTAGTTTAAGTATCCTAAAAATTTTGATTGTTTATTAATCATAGTATTTAAAAGTTCCTCAGCCTTAATTGCATCATC
>CACMXD010000005.1:0-99659 GCA_902617485.1 uncultured Alphaproteobacteria bacterium
ATGCTTTCTCAGCAACAATTAATCAAGGTGATGAAGTTATAATCCCTGCTCCATATTGGGTGAGTTACCCAGATATTGTAATTTTAAATGATGGAAAACCTATCATAGTTCAGTGTGGTGAGCAAAATGGTTTTAAAATCACACCTGAGGATTTGGAGAAAAATATATCTTCAAAAACAAAATGGTTGATGCTAAATAGCCCAAGTAATCCGACTGGATCTATGTATACCAAAGAGGAATTGGTAGCTATAGGAGATGTTCTTAAAAGTTACGAAAATATTTATATTTTATCAGATGATATTTATGAAAAGATCGTTTACGACACCAATGAGTTTAAAACAATAGCTGAAGTTTGCCCATTTTTAAAAGAAAGAACGTTAACGATGAATGGATTATCCAAGTCTTATTGTATGACAGGCTGGAGAGTAGGCTACGCAGCAGGTCCAGTCAGTCTCATCAATGCAATGAACAAAGTTCAATCACAAAACGTATCTTCTACAGCATCAATATCAATGGCAGCTTCTGTTGAGGCATTAAATGGTGACCAAAGTTTTATCATATCAAACAATGAATCTTTTCTTAGAAGGCGTAATTTAGTTGTAAAACATTTAAATGAAACACCTGGATTGTCTTGCAGAAATCCAGAGGGTGCTTTTTATGTTTTTGCTTCATGTAAAGGAGTTTTAGGTAAGACAACAGAGTCTGGTAAAAAACTCTTAACTGATGGTGACTTTATGGATTATCTTCTTGAAGAGGTTGGTGTTGCAGGTGTACAAGGTTCTGCATTTGGATTAGAGGGTTTCTTTAGAATTTCTTATGCAACTTCTGACTCAATATTAGAGGATGCCTGCCAAAGAATTAAAACTGCTTGTTCTAAATTAAGTTAATTTACTATTAGAAATAATTTTAGCTATTCGAAGAATATTTGTATTTCCAACTTTTCCAAAAGGTACTCCAGCTGTGATTATTATTTTTTCACCATGTTTTAGAATTTTTCTTACCTTTGCTATTTTACAGGCACGGTCAACCATCTCAGTTGAAGATGAAATTTCATCCACAACATCCATAAAAGTACCCCAAGTTAAAGCATTTTGACGAGCAACTTTTTTATTTGTTGTTAATCCTATTAATGTCACATCAGGCCTCATCCTTGCGACTCTTAAAACAGATCTTCCTGATTGAGAAAATGTTGCGATACAATTGCATTCAGCAATGGTAGCTACTTCAAGTGCTGCAGTAGCAATAGCCTCTGTAGATGTTTTTACAATATTTAAATTGTAATTTTGAATATTAGCTAAATATTTAGGATCACTTTCAACACGTTTAATTATTTTATCCATCATTTCTACAGACTCTTTTGGATAATTACCGGCAGCTGACTCTGCAGATAACATTACAGCGTCTACCCCTTGAAATACTGCTGTAGCAACATCAGAGGCCTCTGCTCTTGTTGGAGTAGGTGAGTCAATCATACTCTCAAGCATTTGGGTTGCAACAATACAAGGCTTTCCATATTTTCTACATGCAGCTACCATTGTTCTTTGATGAATTGGCACATCTTCTGGATTTGTTTCTACACCTAGATCTCCTCTAGCAACCATAATTCCATCAGAGTTTTCAGTTATCGAATCAATTTCTTCCATTGCAGACGGTTTTTCAACTTTAACCATTACTTTAAATTTTGCAGGAATAAGTTTTTTTGCTGTTAATAAATCTTTTGTAGTTTGAATAAATGAAAGAGCAATCCAATCAACATCAAGTTTAATAGCTAGCTCTAAATCTTTTTTATCTTTTGGAGTAATTATTTTTAAATCAAGCTTTGTATCTGGAATATTTAATCCTTTGTTATTAGAAATTTCTCCACCATTTGTTACAACGCATTTAATTGCAGAAGCAGATTTTGATTTTACTTTTAACCTTACCTTACCATCATTGATTAACAGCCTTTGCCCTATTGCTATAGATTTGAAAATTTCTTTATGTGGTAAGTAGACCCTGGAACTATCACCATCTTTTCTATTTTGATCAAAAGTAAATATTTGGTTTTTTTTTAGTTGTTCTTTAACATTTATAAATCTACCAACTCTGAATTTTGGACCCTGCAAGTCACCTAAAATACAAATATAACGATTATGTTTTTTTTCTAAATTTCGAATAATTTTAACTTTTTTTTTGTGATCCTCATGGTCACCATGACTAAAATTTAGACGAAATACGTCAGCACCAGATAAAAATAATTTCTCAATAGCTTTTTCAGTCTCACAGGCTGGTCCTAAAGTTGCAACAATTTTGGCTTTACGGTTTCTAAGTTTCATTTGATTTGTTTAGAAATTAATAAATAACATGATATTAGTAAATTACCATGAGTAAAATATCAAAAGAGCAAGAGTACAAAATTAAAGCTAACGTGCTTGATCATTTAATTAATCATTTAAGAGAAAGGACTGATGTACAAAATATTGACCTGATGAATCTGAGTGGATTTTGCAGAAATTGTTTATCAAAATGGTATGTAAAATATGCAAAAGAGGAAAACTATGATCTAGACTATGAGGAATCAAGAAAGATTATTTATGGAATGGCTTACTCTGAATGGAAAAGTAAATATCAATCAGAGGCAACAAAAGAACAAGTAGAACAATTTAAAAAAAAATAGTTTTGATGACCGAGAAATTGCCGAACTGGAATTTAGGAGATTTTTACTCTTCTATAAAAGATGAAGGAATTGATCTTGATCTCGAAAAATATAAAAATCTCTCCAAATCTTTTAATAAAAAATACAAAGGAAAATTAATTCAACAAATTCAAAAGATTGAAAGCATTATAAAAGAGTTCGAGGATATAAATGAATTGGGAGGTAAGTTAGCAAGTTACGCCTCTTTAATTTACGAAACAAATATGAACAATAATGAAATTGTTCAATTTTATCAGGGGATTTATGAAAAGCTTACTGATTTAAATTCTAATTTAATTTTTTTTAAAAATGAAATTAATATTACAACTGACTTAGAATTTGAAAAATTTTTATCAAATGCTGGTAAATATAAAAATTGGTTAATAAATATTCGAAGATTCAAAGAACATCAACTCGATGAAAAGAGTGAAATGATTTTTTTAGATAAAGATTTAACCTCAAACTCATGGATTAGATTCTTTCAAGAGCAAATTAACGATTTAAAATTTAAAATTGATGATAAAGAGGTAAATAGCTCAGAAGCATTAAATTTATTATCTGATCATAACGCAATGATCAGAGAAAAAGCTGCTGAAAGTATAGAGGATGTTTTCAAATCAAATGTAAAAACTTTTACTTTTATAACTAATACTTTAGCAAAAGATAAAATTATTAATGATAAGTGGAGAAAATACAACTCTCCAACAGATTCAAGAAATTTAGCGAATAATGTTGAAAATGAAGTTGTTGACGCACTTACTGAGAGTGTTACTTCCAACTACAAGAACATCTCACATCGTTACTATAAAATTAAGGCCAAACTATTTAACCAAGAAAAATTAAATTATTGGGATAGAAATGCGCCTTATCCTAACTCACCAAATAAAAAGATAAATTGGTCTGAGGCAAAAGACATTGTAATCCGTTCATATGCTAACTTTGATAAAAGTTTTAAAGATATTGTATTATTATTTTTTAATAACAGTTGGATTGATGCAGAATTAAAATCAGGTAAATCTCCAGGAGCATTTGCAGCTTCTACCATACCATCAATACACCCTTACATTTTGACAAACTTCCATGGTAAAACCAGAGATGTAATGACATTAGCTCATGAACTCGGACATGGATGTCATCAATATTTGTCTGCTAAACAAGGTTTGCTCTTATCCAGCACCCCACTTACTCTAGCAGAGACCGCAAGTGTCTTTGGAGAGATGATGACTTTTCGAACATTACTTGAAGATAGTGATAAGAGTGCCAGAAAATATCTTTTAGCATCAAAAATAGAAGATATGATTAATACTGTTGTCAGGCAAATATCATTTTTTGAATTTGAAAAGTTAGTTCACAATGAGAGAAAAAAAGGAGAATTATCATCTGATCAACTTTGTGATTTTTGGATGAAAACACAATCAGAAAGTCTTGGGCCTAATATTGAATTAACAGATGGATATAGATATTTTTGGACATACATACCTCATTTTATTCACACTCCTTTTTATGTATATGCATATGCTTTTGGAGATTGTTTAGTAAATATTTTGATTCAACTTTATGATGAGGGCCTACCAAACTTTAAGGAAAGTTACATTAATCTTTTAAAAAGCGGCGGCTCGAAACACTATAGTGAAGTTTTAAAACCATTTAATGTGGATCTAAAACAAAAAAATAGTTGGGAAAAAGGCCTCTCAATGATTTCAGGTTTAATTGATGAGTTTGAAAAAAGTATTTAGTTTAAAATGAAAGAAGAAAATAATTTAGTATCAAGAGTAAAAAGGTACTCAAAAGTCACAACTTCCATGACTTCTTTAGCTACGAAATTTGCAGGTAAAAAATATTTAAATTTTGATTTAAGTGATCAAAAGTATGCGGCTCAAATTACAGAGATTTTAGGTAATTTAAAAGGACCTTTGATGAAGGTAGCACAGTTAAGCGCTACTATTCCTGATTTACTGCCTGAAGAGTATGCGAGAAAATTAGCTGAATTACAGTCAAATGCACCTCCGATGTCATGGGTGTTTGTAAAAAGAAGAATGAAAGCTGAATTAGGTGAAAATTGGCAAAATAACTTCAAAGAATTTAATCAAGAAGCAAGTTTTGCTGCCTCTTTAGGTCAGGTTCACAAGGCCAAATTGAAAACCAATGATTATGTAGCGTGTAAGCTCCAGTATCCTGATATGTCCTCAGCAGTAGAAGCTGACTTAAATCAATTAAAAATTATATTTAAGATTTACTCTAGTTATAATAAATCAATTCAAATTAGAGAGATCTATAAAGAAATAGAAGCAAGACTAAAAGAAGAATTAAATTATAGTTTAGAAAATAAACATTTAAAAATTTTTAAATTTATTCATAAAAATAATTCTTATATCAAAATTCCAAATGTTTACGAAAAAATATCTACAAACAGACTTTTAGTTATGGAATTTCTTAATGGCAAAAAATTAATTGAATACAAAAACGCACCACAAAAAATTAGAAATGAATTAGCAAAAAAATTATTTATGGCATGGTATTTACCCTTTTATAAATACGGTATAATTCACGGAGATCCACATTTAGGTAATTACTCAGTAGATAATAAAAACAATATAAATTTATTTGATTATGGCTGTGTAAGGATATTTCCACCTAAGTTTGTTAAAGGCGTAATAGACCTTTATTTTGCCCTTAAAGAAAAAGACAATGAGAAGATAAAAACCGCCTATCAAGTATGGGGGTTTAAAGACATTGATGATAAATTAATGAATGTTTTAAATAAATGGGCATTATTTTTGTATGATCCAATTTTAAAGAATGAGGTTCGAAAAATACAAGACTCAGATAGTGGTATTTATGGAGCTAAAATAGCTAGTGAAGTCCATAAAGAGCTCAAAAAATATGGAGGCGTTAAACCTCCAAGAGAGTTTGTATTTATGGATCGAGCAGCGGTTGGTTTGGGGTCAATCTTTATTCATTTAAAAGCTGAAATAAATTGGTACAAGCTTTTTCATGACTTAATTAAAGATTTTTCAGTTAAAAGTGTGGAGTCCAATCAAAAAAAAGCATTTAAATTTGCCGGTTTATGAAGACTTTCAACAAATGTTTAATAAATTTTATAAATCTTAGACTTAACAAATTAGATTTATCTGATATACAACATACCTTCTAAAAGGAACAAGTTAATGATAATAGGCGCAGTTAAAGAAAAAAAAAAGTTTGAGAATAGAGTTTCTATTTCTCCTGATGATGTAAAAAACTATGTAAAAGCTGGTCACCAAGTATTTATTGAAAAGGGGGCAGGTTCACTTTCAGGTTTTAATGATAAATCGTATAAAGAGTCTGGAGCGACTCTATCCACTTCAAAAGAAGTTTTTAAGAATTCTGATATTATTTTAAAAATAAATTGCCCAACTCCAGATGAATCTAAATTAATAAAAAATAATTCTATGGTTATTTCTCAAATCAGTATACAGAACAACCAAGACAGTATTAAAATTTTAAATTCTAAAAAAATATCAGCGTTTGCTTTAGAACTAGTCCCAAGAATTACTCGAGCTCAAGATATGGATATTTTGTCCTCTCAAGCAAATTTAGCAGGATATCATGCGGTTATAGATGCTGCTCAAGAATTTAACAGAGTATTGCCATTATTTATGACTGCTGCTGGTAAAGTTACTCCGGCAAATGTTTTAGTCATAGGTGCAGGTGTTGCAGGTTTACAAGCTATAGCAACTGCTAAAAGATTAGGTGCTATTGTTTTTGCTACTGACGTAAGAATAGCCTCAAAAGAGCAAGTTGAGAGTCTTGGTGGTAAATTTGTTATGGTCGAGGATGAGGAGTCTAAGAATGCTGAAACGAAGGGTGGTTATGCAAAAGAAATGAGTGCAGAGTACCAAAAAAAACAAGAGGCTTTATTGGCAGAAACTTTAAAGACAATGGATATTGTAATATGTACTGCTCAAATACCAGGAAGAAAAGCACCTTTAATTTTAAAAAAAGAAATGTTGGAGAACATGCAAAATGGTTCAGTTATTGTTGATCTAGCTGTAGAGTCAGGAGGGAACTGTGAATTTAGCCAAGTTGGAAAAGTCGTTTCAAAAAATGGTCTTAAGATTGTAGGTCATGCCAACGTTCCTGGCAGAGTAGCAAATAATGCCTCAAGCCTTTTTTCAAAAAATATTTCTAACTTTTTAAAATTAATGAACTTTGAAGATAAGAAAAAATCTATGATTAATAAAAGTGATGAAATTATTAAAGCTACAATGATTTGCTCAGCTGGAAAGATTTTAATAAAATAAAAAGGAGTTACTATGTCAGAAATTTCAAATCAATTAGAAAGTTTATCATACAAAGCACAACAAATTGCTAATGAAGCAAGCCAGTTAGCATCTAGTGTGGCCGAAACATCTGGAGGCCATAGTGACTTTATTATTTTTGGTATAACTGTTTTGGTATTGGCTTGTTTTGTAGGTTATTATGTAGTTTGGTCGGTTACCCCAGCTTTACACAGTCCTTTAATGGGTGTCACAAATGCTATTTCGTCCGTAATTATTGTTGGAGCTTTATTGGCCGCAGGTCCTGTTGATAGTAATATTTCTAAATATTTTGGTTTAGTTGCTGTAACTCTTGCTGCCGTTAACATATTTGGGGGGTTCGTTGTAACAAATCGAATGCTCGCCATGTTTAAAAAGAAACAATAGGTAAAAAATGTCAACTTTAACAACTGCAGCATATTTAGTATCATCGGTTTTATTTATACTTTCTCTTAGAGGGTTATCACATCCCTCAACTGCAAGGAGAGGAAATTTTTTAGGAATTTTAGGAATGACTATAGCCATAGTCACAACACTGTCCAATCCTGGTGTACTTAGCTATAAAGAAATTGGAATAGCTTTTTTAATAGGTGGTTTGATTGGAACATCAATTGCAGTTAAAATTCAAATGACTGCATTACCACAATTAGTTGCTGCTTTCCATAGCTTGGTAGGATTAGCTGCTGTGTTTGTTGCTGCTTCTGCATATTACAATCCTAGTGCCTTTAATATAGGTACTGTCGGATCTATTCCGATGGGAAGTTTAATAGAAATGTCAATTGGAACAGCAATAGGAGCTGTTACTTTTACAGGATCTATAATAGCTTTTGGAAAGCTCCAGGGTTTTGTTTCAGGAAACCCTTTAGTCTTTAAAGGTCAACATTTTATTAATTTACTTTTGGGTCTTGGAATTATTGCTTTAATTGTAAAGTTTTGTATTGATCAAAACCAAGAATTATTCTGGCTTATCGTTTTTGCCTCATTTGTTATCGGAGTACTTTTAATTGTTCCAATCGGTGGAGCGGATATGCCCGTTATTGTTTCGATGTTAAATTCATATTCCGGATGGGCAGCTGCTGGAATTGGGTTTACCCTGTCAAATAACTTATTGATTATTACAGGAGCTCTTGTTGGGTCATCAGGAGCTATTTTGAGTTACATTATGTGTAAGGGAATGAATAGATCCTTTTTAAACGTTTTACTTGGAGGATTTGGTGGTGAACAAGCAGCTAGTGCTGGTGGAGTAAAAGATGATCGTCAAGCAAAACAAGGTAACGCTGCTGATGCTGCTTTTATGATGAAAAATAGCAAAACAATAATCATTGTTCCTGGTTACGGAATGGCTGTTGCTCAAGCACAACATGCACTTAGAGAGATGGGTGATTTACTTAAAGCAGCAGGTGCAGAAGTAAGATATGCAATCCATCCTGTAGCTGGAAGAATGCCGGGACACATGAACGTTTTACTTGCAGAAGCAAATGTTCCTTATGATGAAGTTTTAGAACTTGATGAAATTAACAGAGATTTCTCTGAGACTGATGTTGCATTTGTGATTGGTGCTAATGATGTAACTAACCCAGCTGCAAAAACTGATAAGACGAGTGCCATTTATGGTATGCCTATTTTAGATGTGGAAAATGCTGGTCAAGTATTTTTCGTTAAAAGAGGCATGGCTAGTGGATATGCAGGTGTTCAAAATGAATTATTTTTCAGAGACAATACCTTAATGCTATTTGGAGATGCTAAGAAAGTTTGTGAAGATATAATTAAAGGACTTGAGAACTAGTCGAATTTCTTCTTACGCATAAGTTTTTTAAATCTTTTAATTGATTCGGCTTTTTCGCGAAGCTTTCTTTCTGATGGTTTTTCATAATTTTTTCTTAACTTTAATTCTTTGAAAATACCCTCTCTTAAAAGCTTTTTTTTGAGTACGCGTATAGCAGCCTCAACATTATTATCTCTGACTTGAACTTCTATTGCCAATCTAGTAACCTCATAAAGGCGTAATTTATATATAAATATGAAGTCAAAGCAAGAAAAATTAGCTAACTTATTTATTAACGAAGTACCCAAATTTGGTTGGTCTAGAGAAACTCTCTTACAATGTGCAAAAAAGCAAAGAATTTCAACATCTGTTCTAGCAAAATTATTTCCATCTTTTGAATATGATGTCTTAAAATTCATCATTGCTCAAAATAACATTCAAGTTGAGAAGAATTACAACTCCTTCAACAACTCACGATTGAAAACTAGAGATAAAATTAAAACAATTATGGAATTGAAATTTGAAAATAACAGTCATTTAAAAAAAGCATTGCCTGAAATGCTAAAATTTCTTTTAAGACCTGGTAACATATTAATGTCTATTAAAATGCTTCATGAAAATAGTGACTTTATATGGATTTTATCAGGTGATAAATCAAATGATTTTAGTTACTACTCAAAGCGAGGTTTACTTTCAATGATTTATCTTGCCACATTAATTTATTGGCTTAACGATAAGTCAGAAAAAGACATTGCTACCAAAAACTTTATCAGCAAATCAGTTGATGGAATAGTTGATGGGGTTTCAAGACTCAAACAATTAAGCATATTAAAGAATTTAGCTGAAAACTTCATGTCAAGATACGCATCAAAAAGAACGTCTTAAACTAATAAATTCTCTTCATCTAATACTTTAATTCATTATAATGGTTTTTAAGCTTAGGAGGATTGATGAATTTGCAGAAAACTATAACGCCTATTGATAATTCTGTCTACCTAGAGAGAGAATTAGCCTCAGATAGTAAAATTAATTCAGTCATAGTTACAGCTTCAACAAGTTTTGAAATTTGGAAAAACACATCTCTTGATGACCGAATTAATATTGTCAATAAATTTATTGATAACTTAATCGATCTCAAAGATGAAATATCAAAGGAAATTTGTTGGCAAATTGGAAGGCCCATATCTCAATGTGCAGGAGAATTAAGAGGCTTTGAAGAGCGCTCAAGACACATGGTAGATATTGCGAAAGACTCATTACAAAATCTTCCAGCCACTCAAAACGAAGAATTTGACAACTATATATACAAAACACCTCTTGGGGTGATTTTTGTGATGGCCCCATGGAATTATCCGATTATTACTGCAACTAACACAATTGTTCCTGCTATAATTTCAGGTAATAGTTTAATTTTAAAACATTCATCTCAAACACCGAGATGTGCAGAACTAATTTTTCAAGCTTTTGAAAATACGGGGATACCCGAAGGTGTTTTCCAATTTATTCATACTGATCATAAAGCTTGTGAAAAAATAATCTCTGACTCAAGAATAGCTCACGTTGTTTTTACTGGCTCTGTAAGAGGGGGTCAGGAGGTAAAAAAATATATAGGAACACGATTTATTAATGCTGGTCTAGAATTAGGAGGGAAAGATCCTGCCTATGTAAGAGCAGATGCTGATTTAAAACACGCAATTGAAAACCTCGCAGACGGTGCACTATTTAATTCTGGTCAATCTTGTTGTGGTATAGAAAGAATTTATGTAGATAAAAAAATTTATAAAGAGTTTATAGATGGCTTCAAAAGCATTACTGAAAATTATAATTTAAACGATCCCACAAAACCTGACACAAATTTAGGCCCTGTAGTAAGACAATCAGCAGCTAATTTTATTAGAGCTCAAATAAATGAAGCGGAGAGCAGTGGAGCAAAACGTCTTATTGATGAGAGTAAATTTACAATATCCAGAGAAGACAATTGTTATGTTAGCCCTCAAGTAATGGTTGATGTCAATCATGATATGAGATTCATGATGGAGGAAACTTTTGGTCCTGCTGTTGGAATTATGCCCGTAGATGATGATAAAGAAGCAAAAAATTTGATGAATGATAGCCCTTATGGACTAACTGCATCTATTTGGACAAAAGATTTGGAGTTTGCTAAAGAATTTGGAAAAAATGTTCAAACAGGAACTTTCTTCATGAATAGATGTGATTACTTAGATCCAGCACTTGCATGGACAGGCGTAAAAGACACTGGTATCGGTTGCTCACTTTCAGTATTAGCATTTGATCAATTTACAAGACCACAAAGTTTTCATATGCGCAAAGTAGTCTAGAAGGTAGGCTACATAGTCACCAATAATATGTTAGTATATCACATTATTTAGTTTTCGATTATGAGCATTAGTTTTAAAGAATTAGAAAAAAAAATAAGATCAAAAGAGATTGATACAGTTTTAGTATCTCTATCCGATATGCAAGGTCGACTAGTAGGTAAAAGAGTTACAGGTAAAGCTTTTTTAGACTATGTTCACAAAGAAACTCATTTTTGTGACTATCTTTATACTGTTGATATGGACATGTATACAGTGCCTGGTTTTAAATCATCCTCTTGGGAGACTGGCTACGGTGATATGACTGTAAAGCCTGACCAAAGAACCATAAAGGTTTTACCATGGTTAGAAAAAACAGCTTTAGTTCTCGGCGATGCTTTTCAACATGATGGAAAGACTCCTGTTTCGCATTCCACAAGACAAGTTTTAAGAGAGGCAATTATAAAAGCTAATAAAATGGGTTTTGAGCCGATGTTAGGTTCAGAATTAGAATTCTTTCTTTTCAAGCAAACTTATGAAGATATTCATTCTAGTTATTATAAAAATTTTAAAGAAACATCATGGTACATAGAAGATTATATGATATTTCAAACTTCAAAAGAGGAGCCTTTTAATCAAGAGTTAAGAAATAGTTTATTAGACTCCGGTATATATGTTGAGTGCACTAAAGGGGAGGCCTCACCTGGTCAACAAGAAATTAATGTAGTTTTTACTGACGCTCTTAGTATGGCAGATAACCATATTTTAATAAAAAATGCTGCAAAAGAGATTGCTTTTAAACATAATCGTGCAGTTAGTTTTATGGCAAAATACAAACAAGATTTCTGCGGAAGTTCCTGTCATATTCATAATTCTTTATTCGATAAAAAAACAAAAAAAAATATTTTCTCCGATACTAAAGACAAATATGGAATGTCTAAAATTTTTAAAAGTTATGTGGCTGGACAAATTTTATTTTTGAGAGATTTATCAATTTTTTTAGCTCCAAACGTAAATTCTTATAAAAGATTTCAAGAGTCCTCTTTTGCTCCAACATCTGCCGCCTGGGGAATTGATAATAGAACTGCTGGATTTAGATTAGCAGGACACGGAAGTTCAATAAGAATTGAATGCAGAGTTCCTGGGGCAGATGTTAATCCCTACCTTGCTTTTGCTGGATTGATTCAAGCAGGTCTGTATGGAATTGAGAATAAATTAGAACTTGAAGAGCCATTATCTGGAAATATATATCAAAATAGAAAGGCAAAAAATGTTCCTGGTACACTTTATGAAGCAATTGAACTCGCTAATAAATCAAAATTATTACCAAAGATTTTCCATTCAGATGTTTTAGACCACTATATTCATGCTGCAAAATGGGAGCAGAGTGAATATGATAAGTCTGTAAATGACTGGGAGCACCGTCGTTATTTTGAGAGAGGATAAATAGGTTTATAAATGCAAAATATGAATTGGAACTATCCAACAAATGTTTGGTTTGGAGTTGATAGATCAAAAGGAATACAAAAAGCTTGTGATACTTTAGGTATTAAAAATCCTTTAATTGTTACAGACCCTGGATTATTACAAACATCAATTATTGATGAAATCAATAGTGGTCTCTCATCAAATACTCAAATTTACAGTGATGTTCAAGGAAACCCAACTGGTTCAAACGTAACTAATGGTGTAAAAGTTTTTTTAGAGGGAAATCACGATGGTGTCATAGCCATAGGTGGTGGATCTGGAATGGATGCTGGCAAAGGGATAGCATTCTTAGCTCATCAATCAAGACCACTTTGGGATTTTGAAGATATTGGAGATTGGTGGACAAGAGCAGACTCAAGTGTAATCAAACCCATAATAGCTATACCTACGACTGCAGGAACAGGTTCCGAAGTGGGAAGAGCAGCTGTTTTTTTAAATGAAGAAAATCATAAAAAGAAAATAATTTTTCACCCAAAAATGTTACCACAGATTGCGATACTAGATCCATCTTTGACATTAAATCTACCAAAAAGCATTACTGCTGGAACAGGAATGGATGCATTGGCACACTGCATTGAAGCCTATTCATCTCCTTTTTATCATCCAATGGCAGAGGGCACAGCTTTAGAGGGTTTAAGACTAGTAAAAGAAAATATTCAAGAGGTTTATCATAATGGAAATAATGTTGAGGCAAGATCGCATATGTTAGTTGCTTCTATGATGGGTGCAGCTGCATTTCAAAAGGGTCTAGGGGCAATTCACTCGATTACACACCCAGTAAATTCCTTATACAAGACTCATCATGGAACAACAAATGGTACAGTTATGCCATTTGTTTTGAATTATAACCGTAGCACTATTGAAGAAAAATTTACTAGATTGGCAAACTTTCTAGATATTAAAAATGGTTTCGAGGGTATCGTTGATTGGATTATTGAATTAAAAAAAGAAATGGAGATACCTGAAACACTTAAAGATATGGGTGTTAATGAGGGAGATGAGATTAAATTGGCGCCATTAGCACAAGAGGATCCAAGCACTGGTGCAAATCCACTAGAGATGACTGTAGAAAGATTTCAAGAATTAATATTAAATTGTATTGCCGGAAAATATTAAATTTTTAGAAATTGTTGGTGCGCTTTTTTTGAAATTGATGCAACAACATCACCATTTGATTGAAAATTTAGAGAATTTCCTTTCCAATCACTAATTATACCACCACTCTCTTCTACAATATTAACTAAAGGGATATAATCATAAGGTTTTAAGAAAGACTCTACTACTAAGGGTATTCTTTTTTCAGCTAAAAGTCCGTATTGTACACAATCACCACCAAAGGTTGCATATTTAGTTTTTTTAATCAAAGCATTATATTTTTTATTCTTATTATTTGATTTGAAAGCTGTCATTCCAGAGGTACTAAAATATAATTTAGATAAGTTTAAATTATTTTGAGATTTCTTAATTTTTTTTCCATTACAATAAGCACCATTGTCTCTAATTCCAATCCATGTTTTGTTTATGTCAGGACAGTTAATAATTCCAATTACGGGTATTTTATCAATACACAAAGAAATTAATGTGCCAAAATTACCATTGCCATTAATAAAATTTTTTGTTCCATCTATTGGATCGATTACCCAAATAAATGGAGAGTTATTTGATTTATTTTGGTATTCCTCTCCGTATATATCGTGACCAGGATATTTTTTAATGATCATTGATCGCAATTCTTTTTCAATTTTCATATCTATTTTAGTTACTGGTGATTTATCTGATTTGAAATCTATTTTTAGTCGATGAGATGGTGTTTTCTTTATTATTCTTTCTGACGCATTAACGAGTTTTTTAGCAAAGTTTAAATATTGAGATAAATCTTTAAGTTTTAAAGGCATTTACAAAATATATAGAAAAAAAGCATTACTACTAATAATTTTTAATTAAAACTATTTTTAATCTTCTGAAAAATAATCTCAAAATTTTCTGATGTCTGAGCGCCATTTATAACAATTTGTTTATTTATTATAAATGTAGGAACGCTATTTATACCCATCTTTCTAGCTTGAATTTCTTCATTAGCGAGTGGCTCAATATTTTCTTGATCTGACAAATAACTTTTAAAATCTTCAGCGTCAATTTTATGTTTTATAGCTATATCCAACAATACATTGGGGTCACCTATGTCTTCACCATTTAAGAAATAAGACTCAAATAAACTATCTAAAACATTTTCCTGTACACCCTGTTTATATGCTAAAGCTAAAAGTCTATGTGAATTAAAGGAATTCGGGGTTGTCATAATAGAGTCAAAGTTAAAATTAATTCCTTCTACAAGTCCTTCATCATAGATATTGTCATAAATCGTCTTTGATGCATCAGCACTTCCAAATTTCGAAATTAAATATTCTTGCCTATCCATACCATCAGGTGGCATTCCCGGATTTAATTGAAAAGGTCTCCAAGTTTGTTTGAATTTTGTATCTTTGTGATTACTAATAGCTTTTTCTAATCTTTTTTTCCCAATATAGCACCAAGGGCAAACAGTATCTGAAAATATATCTAGTTCGATCATAAATTTATTTCAATATTCATGACATAAAAAAATAATAATTCATAGTCATTAAAGTTAAAAATCTGATAAAATTGGATATGGGAGATTCATATGATAGGAAATTTTAACGGAATATTTTATTTAGTAATTTTTTTAATTATTTTAGTAATGAATGCTTTTTACGGTTATAACTGTTTGTTTAATACCAAAAACTTCATAAGCAAATATGGAATTGATGTAACAGCCGCATTTTTTGCAAGGTTTGCTGGAGCAGTAATTGTTGGTGCTGTTTTTATGCAGTTATATATTTTATTTAGAGGTACAGAGGCTACATGGGCATTCTTTAATTTTATGTTTATAATCATGACCATAATAGCAATATCAGCTTTTTACACTGGTGAGATAGATAAATTAGGAAGAACTGACCAATATTCAAGAGAGGGATGGCTATCAACAGGTGGTCTTGCACTAGGTTGGGCTATTCTTTGTTTTGGATTAGCAGATAAGATTTATATTTAGCGATTTCTTATAAAATAAATAAATGTTAAAGACGTTAAGTACATTATGACGCTATAAGTAGCAGCAGGTATTATATATAGACCGCCACCAAAAACACTTGTGCCTACAAAAATAGCTAAAGTTCCGTTTTGAAGACCACACTCTATTGAAATAGCTTTTTGTTGTGAGGCTCCTGTCCCAAAAAACTTTGCCCAATAAAAAGCAATTATCATCATTAATAAATTGAGAGAAAGGACTACCAACCCAGTTTGTGCAAAATAATCAATTAAATTTTCTCTCTCAGCTAAAATAGCTCCAATCAAAACTAAAACAAATAAAGCAGTTGAAAGTATTCTAGCAAACTTCTCAATTCTCATCGTTAAAAAGGACAAGCTAGCTCTGAAAGTCATTCCAATTAAAACAGGTAATGTCACAATCAAAAACATACTTATAGCTATTCCTGATAGTGAGATTGAGCCTAGAGAGTTGTCAGAAATCAATCCCATTGATATCCCCAAAACAATAGGCACAGAAATTACACTTAAAAGGCTCATTACTGCAGTTAAAGATATTGATAAAGCAACATCCCCTTTAGCAAAAGATGTAAGAATATTAGAAGTTACTCCACCTGGAGCAGCAGCGATTAATATTAAACCTATAGCTAATTCAGGTTGAAGTGGCCAAACCAAAATAATTATTAAAGCAACTATTGGAAGAAAAATTAATTGACTAATTAAACCTATGATAAAATTTTTAGGTGCCTTCACTACTCTAGCAAAATCTGAAAACGTCAAACCCAAGCCTAAAGTGAACATAATAAAAGCTAAGGCTAATGGTAGAATTACATCAGTTATGAAATTCATAGATAGATATTAACAAAAACTCAAAATAATCATATCTCATAACCGAGACTTTTTTCCTCTAAATCAATCAATTCCTTAGGGTAACCCTCAGCTCTGAATGCAGTATTGTATTTATTTTCAAGCCTTTTTACGACCATCGAAGACCATGCACGATCACCAAAAGTCTTTTTTGCATCTTTAATAATATCAAGAACTAAAGGTGAAATTTCCAATTCGACCCCAAGTTTTGAGGCGAGATCCTGAAAAAGACCAACATCTTTCTCAACTAAGTCCATTGTAAAATTTATATTATATGAACCGTTCAATATTACTTGACTCTCTGTTTCATGGACAAATGAGTTACCTGAAGAAGCTGCAATTCCTTTAAATGTTTTGTTCAAATCAAGATTTGATTTACTCGCAATAGTCCAAGCTTCTCCCAATGCAACTAAGTGAACAGTCGCTAGATAATTAGTAATAACTTTAAGAATGGATGCGCTTCCAAAGTCTCCAGTATACAAAATTTTTCGACCAAGACATTTTAACACTGGCATAGCCTTTTCAAATCCCTCTCTACTTCCTCCAACAAAAATAGAAATGTTTCCTGTTGCAGCTCTATGACAACCCCCACTTACAGGGGCTTCTAAAGCTATTGCATTTTTTTGCTGAATTAATGATGCATGTTTTTTTAGTTGTTCATCTTCAGTTGTACTCATCTCAATCCAAATTTGATCTTTTTGTATAGTATCAATAATACCATCTTTGGACTCTAAAACTTCTGCACATATCTTGGGAGAGGGAAGACAAGTTATTAAAATATCAGAATTCATCACAAGATCTTTTATTGATTTAGCTGTCTCAGCACCCTTTAATTTAAACTCATCCATTGATATGTGATTTTTATCAAAAACTGATATTTGAAAATTATTTTCAATAAGATTATTTGCTAGTTTTCCACCCACATTACCCAACCCAACAAAACCTATTTTCATCACTACCCCCTTTATTTAACAAAATACTATTACTTTATTTTTCAATGTTAATATTAAATAATTCTTATAAAATTAGATAATGTCAATTTACCTTAGAACAGAAAAAATTATTTCAGATTGGACAGACTATAATGGTCATATGAATTTAGCCTTTTATATCCACTTATTCGATCAAGGATGGGATGTGTTGCTTGATAGATTTCAAATGGGAGGAGAGTCAGCTAAAAATGAGAAAAGATCGACATTTGCTGTGGAATCCCACACTAAATATATTCAAGAGGTTAAAGAGGGAGATGAAGTTGATATAAACTTACTATTCTTGGACCGTGATAAAAAAAGATTTGTATATCAATTGGAAATTGTAAGTAAAAGTGGGAATTTTAGAGCAGCTACATCTGAAGTTTGCTCTCTTTATGTTGACTTAAGTATCCGCAAAGTTATTGAAATGGAAGACTATAAATTAAAGTTAGTAGATGATTTCATAGCTGAAAATAAAAATCAATTCTCACCAATAGAATTTTACCTTTTAGATAAATTAAAAAAGTAAATGAAAGTTGCTATCATTGGGTCGGGCATTGTTGGTCTCACAATTGCATATACCTTAAGTAATGAAAATATCGACATAACTATTTTTGAGAAAGAGAGAGACTCACTATCACATGGAACTGGAAGAAATAGCGGAGTTATTCACTCTGGAATCTACTATCAACCTAAAACTTTAAGGTCAACTCTCTGCATCAGAGGTTCAAAGTTAATGAAAAAATTTATTAGTGAGAACAATCTTTATATCAATAATTGTGGAAAGTTATTACTTCCAAAAACAAAAAAAGATATCGAAACACTTAATTTATTGTATGACAGATCAAAGGAGGTAGGAGTCGAAACAATCAAATTAAATAGTTTCGATGAGATTTTAAAAATAGAGCCAAACAGCAATCCCTTATTTAATGAAGCTCTTTTTATTAAAGAAACAGCCATAGCTGATCCAAAAGAGGTATCAAACAAATTGATTGAAATTTTAAAAAAAAGAGGCGTGATAATTAAATACGATACAAAAGTGGACTCAATTTCATCTGATAATACAACTATTATATCAAATAATAAAATTCATAATTTCGATCTTATTATTAACTCTGCAGGTTTACATGCAGACTATTTGGCAAATAAATCAAATTTAAAAACTAGATACACATCTTTACCTTTTAAAGGTAAATATTGGAAAATTAGTTTTGAAGAGAAAAATGAAATTCCAAATAGATTAATTTATCCAGTGCCAAATTTAGACCAACCTTTTTTAGGAGTCCACACTGTATACGATAAAGATGGAAACTTTTATTTAGGACCTAGTAGCACCCCTGTATTTGGAAGAGAAGCCTATAGGCCTTTTAGAAAATTTAATTTTTTAGAGTTTTGTGCCTTAAGTTATAAATTCATTTTGAAAATAATTTTTAATGAGAATAACCTTAGAAATTTAGCTATCAGTGAGTTTAAAAATCTATTTTTATCTAGTATCATGAAATCTTCTAATGTTTACTTTAAGCATAAACCAGTAAAAATTGAATTAAGTAGTAAAGTAGGGATTAGATCTCAAATGTTTGATAAAAATAGTAAAAAACTATTTAATGATTTTGTAGTTATTAAGCAAAATAACATCATACATATTCTTAATGCTATATCTCCAGCATGGACATCTTCTTTTGCTATGGCCGAATTTATATGTGAAAAATATACTATAAAAAAATAGAAATAATAATGAAAGCGCCTAATTTTAAGTTGCCAAGCACATCTGGAATATTTCAACTAAGTGATTATTTAGGGAAAAACATAATTTTGTATTTTTACCCAAGAGACAATACAAAAGGATGTTCTTTAGAGGCAATTGATTTCAATAACTCTCTCAAAGCTATAAATAAATATAATTGCATTGTAGTAGGTGTTTCAAAAGACTCAATTGAAAGTCATCAAAAATTTAAAAAAAAAAATAAATTAAAATTTGATTTGTTATTTGATGAAAAAATAAAGGTCTTAAAAAAATACAAAGCTTGGGGACTTAAGAAATTTTTAGGAAAGGAATATTATGGTATAATTAGAACTACAGTATTAATTAATGAAAAAGGCAAAATTGTAAAAACTTGGAGTAATGTCAGAGTAAAAGATCATGTAAAAAATGTAATTAACGAACTATCTAATATTTAATTTAATCCAAAATACTTATTCACAAATTATAAACAGAAAAATTTATTTTTTTATCTTTTGTTATTGTCAAAAAAAATAATTTATTTTAGAGTAGTCAATGTAGAGGGTAGGAAACTTCCCAAAACAAAGAAAAGAGCCAAAGTAGTAGAGGCCTAGAGAAGGGAAACCGGAACTATGTCGAGACAACCGAGGCTCTTTTCTGTTTTTAGCCCCAGGCTTAATGATTGAATTTCTTACATTAAATAGTTTATCATTACACTTGAAAAAAATTTTCAAATACACTTTTATTTTTATTTTTGTATGTGGTGCCGCCGAGAAGAATTGAACTTCCGACCCCACCCTTACCAATGAAAGGTCAACACCTAATTTAGGTTGATAATTAAAGGTTTTTTATTAATTTTTAAATGTGGTCGCATTTTACACCTATTTTACAAACTATTGATAAGATTCTGTTTTCTTTTCTTATCTACTTTTGCATAGTTATAAACCATAGTCTCAGACTTCCATCCACCTACTGCCATAATATCATTAGTAGATGCACCTTTGTTTGAAAGCTCTGAAGCAAAAGTATGTCTTAATGAATGTCTTTTTTTATTTTGATCGACATTAGCAAAACTTAACATTTCTCTCCATCTTGGTATTAATCCATTATTAGTATTCTTTTTTTGTCCTACAAACCTCCAAGAAAATAAATATCCTTCCCTATCATTAATCTTTTGTAACCAATGCCATAAAGATAATTCTGGTTCATTATCATTTCTTTGTATAGGTATGTTCCTCCATGATTGAGTTTTATTTTCAAATAATAATTAACTTAGTATTCTTTAAAAAATCTAAAAAAGAAAATGGATATATCAATATTATTATCAGTAAAATACTTGAAGCAATGATGTACCATATCAATGTTTTGTCAAAAAAAATCTTTTCAGGATGTTGTGTAATTGGATTATCTTCCAGACTAAGTGACAGATAATGTACAAAAATAATAGCTATTAGAGGAAATAAAAGTATTAATCCCACATTATATTTTATTAAAAATATTCCCAAAAAGAGATTACATAATATGCAATAAAAAATACTGATTAATAAAAGTTTGTTAGGAGTATATTTTAAGAATGTCTTTCTATATTTTGAAATAGATCTTTTTTGGTTAGCCTTCATTTCAGAAAACCTTTTTATAGTCATTAGAAATGCTCCTGAAGTCCAAAATATTATAATTATACTTATAGGTGGGAGATAATTATGATCAATTATGAACCAACCTAAAAAAAATCTTAATACATTATTAAATGACTCTGAAACAACATCTATATAAGGTATATCTTTAGCTCTAATTGGTTTCACATTGTAAATTAACCCCATTATAAAAAGTAAAAAGATTACAATTAAAAAATTAAAATTCACTACATAGGCAAATAGAAAACTAAATAATGAGAATGAAAAATATGTAAGATATGCAAATCTAAGAGTAAATCTCCCACGAACCATTGGTCTATGTTTTTTTTCTGGGTGATGTTTATCATAATTTCTATCTAAAATTTCATTTAATACATAGTTTGAAGAGCAGACTAATAAGATAGATACAATTGAGAAAATTATATTTAATGGATTTATTAATGAATAATTATTAATTTCACCTGACAACAAGACAAATATAAGAAATCCAGGAATTACCATAATATTTTTAGGCCAGTAATCCACTCTAATTAGTTCAAAAAAATCTTTCATATCTAAAATTATTTAAAAATAATTAATTCACCGTTATAAACCTTAAATTTTTTATAATCCTCTTTAATTTTTTTATCTACGAAATTTTGTATAGCTAAGTTACTACCATTTTTAAGCTCATTAGGATTGTATATACAATTAACCTCATTAATTAATATATCAGAGTCAACAAAATTATTTAAATTAGGATTAATTGAACTAATAAA
Organism: uncultured Alphaproteobacteria bacterium; assembly: GCA_902617485.1. GTDB lineage: Bacteria > Pseudomonadota > Alphaproteobacteria > HIMB59 > HIMB59 > HIMB59. The sequence goes on from CACMXD010000005.1 coordinate 21,554, forward strand.
AATAACATTTTTAATATCATAACCATAAAATGAATTAAAAAAATGACCATTTCTTGCCAAGATTTTTGAACAATTTTCTTTAAGCACAGTTGTTAATATATTTTTGTTATCTCCATAAAAATCACTATTTTTACTTTTCAAAATAAATTCTAACCATGTGTGGGGTGAGTCACTATCTGAAATATATTTTTGTGTAGGAGAAAATATCAAAATAGATGAAATTATTAAAATTGATAAAATATACTTACTTCTAGTAAATTTTTTTATTTCATAAATTAAATATATAATAATTACAGTTACTAAACCCATCATTCCAAATAGATATCTTTCCTGAGGTTGTGATAAAATAGTAGATATATCCATTAATATTATAGAGATTGAGTAGAGAAAGAGGGATAATGAGTATTTGTAACTTTGATAAATACAAATAAATAAAAAAAAGAATAGATATGAAATAGAAAAATATGTAATCATAAATAATAACATTGAAAAGATAACCCCACTAAATAAGTATTTGTAATCTTTTAAATAGAAATTTTTTGTACTTATTTTTTTCCTTTGTAAAATTAATGTAGCTATTACCAAAAGAAACAAAAATAAATTCGTATTATTTTCTTTTAAATTATTTTTAAAAGCTCTTGAATAAACCTCAGATAGATCAACTATATTATCTTTCAAATGATACAAAAAAAAATATGGCTTTGCTGTTATATATTGAAGAAAATTATTAGAATTAGGAAAATCTGCTTTTTTAATATTTATTAATTCTCTATTTTTAGATTTTGAAAAACCATCATCATAATAATTGTGCAAATAAGTTTGAATAAATCCGCCATTTAAAGAGGATTTAAAAGAAGTAGGTAGATATTTTGTATCAATAAAATTAAAGTTATTGTAAGTGCTTTTCGACTGGTTATACGAAATTGTAATAAGTATTGATACAAAAAAAAACATAAATACAAATATTTTTTTTAGATTTATTTTCTCAAATTTTTCTTTTATCACAAATGCTGTATCAAAAAGTATAAATAGAATTAGTGGTATTATAAAAACTTGTCTAACTAAGTAAGCTACAAATAATATTAGGTAAAATGCTAAATTGTTATTTCTTTTATATCTTATGAAAAAAGCAATATTCAAAAGAGATAAAGCTATAATTTGAGGCTCAGGTATTACTACATTAAAAAAAGGGATCCAAGTAATAAATATTAGAAATATTAATTTGTTGTTTAAATATTCTTTAAAAAATAAAAAAAAAGATAAAAATAATATAGATCTATTAACTAAATATTCAGTGTAAAGGTTGTAAGGATAATCTAATAGAATTAAAGGAGATATATAAACTGTATATAAAGGAGATCTATCTTTTATTACAAAATCAAAATTATTAATAAACTGTTTAGCAAAATACCAGTAACCTAAATTTTCACCATTAAAATAGTATTTTTGACTTGATATTAGAATCAAAGAAATAACTATAAGTATTCCCAATAAATTTTCGTTTCTTTTAATTAATTTCATAAAAAATCACTATATATAAATTCGTTTTATAAATGGTGCCGCCGAGAAGAATTGAACTTCCGACCCCACCCTTACCAAGGGTGTGCTCTACCACTGAGCTACGGCGGCATTTTTAAAATTATAGACTATTAATACATATTAAAAAACATTATCAAAAGACATCCTGCTGTCAGGTATTTAGATATTTCATAAAGAATTTTACATTTATTATTATTTTGACTAACACGCCATGTAGCAAAAGTAATTGCCAAAAAAACAAATGATACAAACCACATTAAATTAGGGTTTTTTGTTAACTCAATGATAACTGACATTATTAATTCACAAGGTAAAACTTATCTACCAGATAGTTTATTAACAAGACTAATCCAATCATAAATACCCAATATAGTTTTTTGTTATTTCTAATGAAGGGTATCCCGAAAGCACTGTATCTAAATAATTTATGAAGTCCCCACACAATTAAGGGGATTAAAAATAACCAAAAAATAATTTCCCAAATCATTTTCTAAATTTAATTATTTCTTTTTTAATAAAACTATCCTAATTTTAATATCTGAACCAAAATCTTTATTGTTTGGAAGATAATTTAAAGGTCTTGATATATAGATTGAGTTAAAATCAGTTATTTTTTTCAAGACACTATCAAAGTTTAATTCTTTCCATAAATCTACTCTATGTGTAAATATAAAATAACCATTTTTTGCGAGATAATAAGAAACTAGTTTAAAAAGTGATTGATGATTTTCACAATATGTCATTGCACCAATAAGACTTACCACAGTGTACTTATTTACTATTTGAATTTTATTCTCAAAACTTCTTTTATAAAGATATCTGTATTTTCCATTTCTTTTAGATATATCTAATATTTTTTTAGAAATATCAGATCCATCACAAATACAGTGAGGGTAGACTCGTAAAAATTCATCAACAAAAAGTCCTGTGCCACATGCTAAATCTAAAATAAATTTTGGTTTTGTTTTGATATATTTCTTTAAAATTTTAACTGATTGTAATGGCGCTTTGTAGTTCCATTTATACAATGTCTCATCATATGAACTAGACCAGTTATCATAATATTTTTCTATGTCTTTTTTGTTACCAATGCCTTTACGAAGAGATTTCATTTAAATTTAAAAACTAGCTAATTTATTGTCACTTACCAATTAATCTTCATCATATTGTAATTTTTGTAAAATGATGATATTTAAATTTTATGGATAATAATAAACCAAAACCTGATTGTGGTTGTTCTTGCTCATGCTGTTGCACATGTGGTGACGGTTGTTGTCAATAAATAATTTTAACAAGAACAATTATTCCTAAAATAAAACCGAATATTATGTCTACGTATTTTCCTTTTTTTCTGGCCATTAGATAAAAAGAGATTAAAGCTAAAGTAATTACTACAATGCTCGATAAGTTTGTTACAAAAGAAGAGGGCTCCATTTATTATTCTTCCCATTTAAAACGATCGAAAGATTTAAAAATTTCAAATATTCCTTTTTCCCATTGTTTAGATATGTATTGATAATCGTCATCATTAATTTCAAGAGATTGTTGGTAAACTATTTCTGATAAATTATTTTTATATACAACTAAGTCTATTGGCGGACCAACAGATAAATCTGCTTTCATTGTACTATCCATACTTATTAACGCACATCTTGCTGCATCTCCAAGATAAGTATCTGACTTGACAACTCTGTCTAATATTGGCTTACCATACTTTATTTCTCCAATGACAAGGTAAGGTTTGAATTCACTTGATTTAATAAAGTTACCCTGTGGGTAAACCAAATATAATTCCGACTCTTGATTTTTTATATGTCCGCCAACTATAAAAGTTGAACCTAATTCAATAGTCTCTTGATTAATACCATCTGGTGAGGAATGTTTAACATTTAATCTCCCAATATATTTTGCTATTTCATTTAAATTAAATAAGTTATTTAAATTATTCCCATTTTTATCATCTTCTAAATCTTTAGTAATCGAATTAAAGACTGCTTGAGAAGTAGCTAAATTTCCTGAAGTTAAAATTATTATATTTCTATCAATGCCTTTATGAACATACATTTTAGAATAAGAGTTAAAGTTATCCAGGCCTGCATTTGTCCTTCTGTCAGATGCAAAAACCATCCCTTCATTTACTTTTATTCCTACACAGTAAGTCACATTTTAATTAAATAGCTAATTTTTTAAAAATACAAACGATTATTTACATACCTTCAATCTAAACTATGCATAACTACTAATAGGCATTTATAGTATTTTTATACAATGAGTATAAATTGGAAAAATTACAATTCAAAAAACAGCTATGATGAGTATTTAACCCCAGAAAAAACTCTTAGAAAAGAAGCTAAAGTAATTTCTAAAATATTAAATAGTTACTCAGTCAAAGATTTAGAAAGAATTGAACAAAATTGTCAAAGTACGATAAGTTCTCGCGGCATCAATTTTAAAGTTTACTCTGCTGATAAAAAAGCTGCAGAGGAAAAAAAATGGCCATTGGATATAATTCCTAGGATTATATTGAAATCTCAATGGCTAAAGGTAAGAAAAGGGCTAATACAAAGGTGCAAAGCTTTAAATTTATTTATAAACGATGTCTATAATCAAAAAAAAATATTTAAAGACAACATTGTTCCAAAAGATTTAGTATTTAAATCTCAAAATTATTTAAAACAATGTGAAGGATTTATGCCTAAAAGAAAAATTTGGTCTCATATTTCAGGAATAGATTTAATAAGAAACATTGATGGAAAATTTTTAGTATTAGAAGATAACCTTCGTGTTCCATCAGGTGTTTCATATATGCTTGAAAATAGAATGGTAATGGGAGAGGTGTTTCCTGAATTATTTACGCGCTATCGAGTTTCACCGATCAATCACTATTGTAATAGACTCTATCATTGTATGTTAGATGCAATACCTTATAAAAAAAATAACCCAACAATGGTTGTATTAACACCAGGAGTTTATAACTCTGCATACTTTGAGCATTCATTTTTAGCACAACAAATGGGAATTGCTCTTGTTGAGGGAAAAGATCTTTATGTCGAAAATGACAAAGTTTACGTAAAGACAGTTAAAGGGGGTTTAAGAGTTGATTGTATATATAGAAGGATTGATGATACTTTTTTAGATCCCAAAACTTTTTTTAAAGGATCTTTGTTAGGTGTAGCGGGTTTATACAAATCTTACAGAAAAGGTAATGTTGGACTTCTAAATGCACCTGGAAGTGGGGTAGCAGATGATAAGGTTATATACTCATATGTTCCTAAAATAATTAAATACTATTTAGATGAAGAGCCTAAATTGGACCAAGTAGAGACATATTTATGTCACAATAAAGCAGAAAGAGATTACGTAATATCAAATATATCAAAAATGATAGTTAAACCAGCTGATGGATCTGGTGGTTATGGAATTATAGTAGGACCTAAATCCTCTAAATCTGAGAGAGATGCATATATTAGAAAAATTTTACATAACCCAAGAAACTTTATAGCTCAACCTTTAGAAATATTATCAACGACACCAACTTTGCAGAGGAATTTAATTGAACCTCGACATCAAGATTTACGACCATTTATTCTTTCTGGAAGAGAGACATATGTAACCATGGGTGGTTTGACAAGAGTTGCTCTTAAAAAAGGAAGTACGATAGTTAATAGTTCACAGGGTGGAGGTTCGAAAGACACTATGATTGTAGAGGATTAAATTTTAAATCTTTTGCTTCACAACTATAGTTTGATTTAAATTTTCAACCTCTAACAACTCCTCATTACCATTAGTCCATTTGATTTTAATTTTAAAGTCATTTTCATTATCTCTAATTCCATAGTGAGCAACGGGTTCCATTTGACATAGATAGCCTGATCCAGCATCAATTGTTTTAGAATGTGTTCTTTTATTTGTGTATAAAGTTACGGTTGCACCTCTTGCTGGAGCCCCATGTGTATTTAATGGCCTAACTCTTAAGAAAGATCTTTTTTCCTGACTGTTATGTTTAAATAAAGTAAGTGGCTGTAATCCTGACTCACCATGAGAGATCAGTAGTTCAAGTATTCCATCATTATCAATATCTGCTACTGCCGCTCCTGTTCCGAGACCATTTGGCTCAAGAGCGTGTTCTAGTTCTATTTCTTTAAAAACACCATCTTCAACAATTTTATAAAGTCTATTTGGTTCACCTATGTTATTCAAAAACACTTCATCATAACCGTCATTATCAAAATCTGCTGAGATAACTGTTCTGATTCTGGAGGGCTCATCAAAAGAGGGAACAGCTATATCTTTAAATTTATAGTCTTTATAAACATAAGCTCTATGATATCCCCCCCAATTTCCATTAAGAATGTCAAGTCTTCCTCTGTATAGTATGTCAGATAAAGCAGTACCTCTTCCATTTTGATAAATATCTCTGACATTCATTTGTCCTGCTACATCTAAAAATTTTCCATTTTTATTAAAATATAGGAAATTTGGACCTCTCTCATTTGCTGCGAATATATCTATTTGATCTGTTAGTATGTGCCCAGCAACTACAGCTCTGCCACCAGTTATTTCATCTAAGTTAAGACTTTCAGCTAAGTCTACTACTCTATCCTCAATATATTCGTAGTATCTAGTTGGACCTCCATAATTAGCAACATAAACTCCATAATTACCTTTACCTTCTCTATCAACACATACAACTGATCGTCCAGCAGTTAAATTTAATTCGTCTTGATTAATATCTTTTTCAAACAAATCGACTATTTTTTTATTTTCAATGTTTAATAATCTATCTGAGTACATTTTTTGACCGCTGTATGTATCCGTATTTAAAAAATAAATTTCTTCATGACCGTCTTTGTCAATATCACATGCAGCTACACCTATTGTGGATCTATTAAAATCACTAAAAATATTTTCTTTGATTTTATTTTTAAGACTTTTACCATCAAAACCTAAAGCAAGATTTTCATAACCAAAACCCGTGACTATAAATTCATCTAAACCATCCTTGTCAAAATCAGTAACTGCAACACCATAGCTCAGTCTTGGTTTTTGATCGGGTAGAAGGTTGCTAATATCTTTAAAAAAGCTTTTATCAGCAAATGAAGTCATAGAATAAAAAACAAAAAATACTAAACATGAAAAATTGATAAGTTTCATACATTTACTACTTAATATCCAATGATCTAGATTTCTATAAGCTGTGTAATTAACAAAATGTATTTGAAACATTTCTCATTTAGAATTAATGAATTTATGGTAATTTTTCCCATCTTATTGTTATTTTTGTTTTTAAATAAATCATTAAATGCCTCAGAAAATACTATAAAAAATGAAGAATATTATTATGAAATGTTGCGAGTTAATTGGAGTAGCATATTCCCTGATGGAAATAGAAATGCTGCAGGGCCAAAATTTTTTAAGTATTTAATTGACAAAGATCTCAGCTTCGATGATTTTGTTGAATTCAACAAAAGATATTGCCCAGTGTCTGGTTCATTGATAGCGCCCGGATCTGAGCCAGCATTTATAAGCATGAATGAAGTAGACTCAGATAATAAGATTTGTGGGGATATGTATCGCTGTTGTTGGCCATGTGTTTGTGATTCAATGAAATATGCAAAAGCTATGGAAATATCACATAAATTTCAAGGTGTTGAGGAAAAATTTACTGTTATGACTATTGATAACCCCTGTGGTAAAGAGGAATTTCCACTTGAGGTAAATCGAGATTATTTTTGTATTGACGAAAAGATGAATTTAGATCAAGTCTTTGCAGTTGATCAAAAAATGATAATTGGCTTATTGCACAAACCAACTAGTTGTAATAGCAGTGATCTTTTAGCAATTAACAACCACCTTGTAGTTGGGCAACAATGTAAGATTAGAAACTCTACTAAAGAAGATGAGCTTATTTCTGGGATGGGTGATATATTTATAAAGCTATCCAAATAACTGTAAAAAAAATTAATTTTTTAAAGCATAATCACCGTATATAATTGTATTACTACTGTTGAGTCTATATTTTTTTACAACTCTTACCGACTTATATTTATTTCTTAGTTTTCTTAACTCTATAGAGGCCTCTTTTCTGTATTTTTTATTTTTCCACCAAGATGAATTACCAATCTCTAAAGTAATTATTTTAATCATTTAAAAATAATAAATATTAAAAAAATATACCTAGATATTTTTGAGATACTGACAAGAATTAAAAAAGTAAAAAACTTTACTCTTAATATTCCTGCTACTATTGTAAGTGGATCTCCAATGATTGGTACCCATGCCAATAACAATGACCAAATACCATATTTTTTAAAATATATTTCACCTTTTGCAATTTGCCTCTCATTGGCTGGGAACCACTTCTTATCTTTAAAAATTAATATTTTTTTTCCTAAATACCAATTAACTGATGAACCAAGAATATTTCCAAAACTTGCAACAATCAAAAGTAAATATTTATCAAATGAGTCTGTTAATAGCATTGTTGATAAAACTAATTCAGAGGAGAGCGGGAGAATTGTAGCTGCTAAAAAACTTATTATAAATAATTGAAAATATGAAATTAATATTATCAAATTACCTACACTTAAATATAAGTTTCAGCTTTTAAAATATCTAATATTAACATAAAGGTAAAATAACCTGCATTTATGAATACGATAAAACTAAACATATAAACAATTTCTTTAGAAACATTTTCACTTACAAAATTAGGGAAAAAATATTTTCCAAGAAGAAAACTTATTTCTGAATATATTATTGTTATTGTAGCTGCAATAAAAAGAACGTAAGTAAATTTACCAAAAAAATTTACAACAAATAAGCTAGCAAAAGCAATAAATAATAAAAAAAGAGAGGAATATATTGATAAATTTGAAACTGTTAATTTTTTTTTATAAATTTTTCTTGTTAAAAGTAGAATAAAAAAAATTATTGTTAAAATAATCGAAACAATAAAAACCTTCGTGTTATAAAGAGAGTCTGTAAAAAAAAGGTCCAAAAATTATTTTTTTCTAATTTTTCTGATAGTCATTATTGAAAGGAACAATACAAAGAATATTAAAGCAAATGCTCCAATTAAAAATATCCATTTCATAAATTAATTATACAAATTTTGCTTTAAGTTGAAAGTTATGATCTCAAAACCCTAAGGTTTTTATTAGCAATTACTAATCCGTATTTATCTTTAGTGAAAATTAATTTATCTTCAATATTCTCGCCTATATCTAAAATTACCTCTGATAAGGGGTTTAAAACTTCATCTTGTAATAATCTTTTCAAAGGTCTGGCACCAAATAACGGATCAAAACCTTTTTCTTTCAAGTAGTTAAAGGCTTCATCAGTAAAACCAATTGAAATACCTTTTGAAGAGATTCTATGTTCAATTAATTGAATTTGGTTATTTAAAATCGCACTAATATTTTCTTTTGATAATTTGTTAAAGAGTATTATGTCATCAATTCTATTTAAAAATTCTAGTCGAAAATGATTTTTAAGCTCTTCAAGGGCTAAGTTCTTTTTTGTTGTATAGTCAAAATTGTCATCAATAGGAATTTGTGAGCCAATGTTAGAAGTCATAATGATAAGGGTATTTTTAAAATTTACTATTTTTCCTTTTGAGTCTGTTAACCTACCATCATCTAAAATTTGTAGTAGAATATTAAATACATCAGGGTGCGCTTTTTCAATTTCATCAAACAAAATTACTTGGTAGGGGCGTCTGCGAATAGAGTCAGTTAACTTCCCACCATCATCGTAACCAACATAACCTGGAGGAGATCCAATAAGCTTACTAACTGAGTGTTTTTCCATATACTCGGACATGTCAAGTCTTAGCATTTGCTTTTCGTTATCAAAAACATACTCTGCAAGTGCTTTTGATAATTCAGTTTTTCCTACACCAGTTGGGCCTAAAAAAAGGAATGACCCTAAAGGTTTATCAGGATCTTGAAGACCTGCTTTTGAAATCTTAATTGCCTTAGATACTTTCTCAATAGCATCTTGTTGGCCAATAACTCTTTTTTCTAACAGTTTTTCTATGTTTATTAACTTATCTTTTTCGCCTCCGATAAGTTTTTCTAAAGGTATACCCGTCCACTTTGATACCACACTTGCGATATCTTCAGCATTAATCACTTCATTTATTATTGTAGCCTGCTCTTTTTTATTCAACTCTTCATACTCTTTTTGAAGACTAGGGAGCAAGCCATACATGATTTCACTTGCTTTTGTTAAATCACCACTTCTTTGAGCGCCCTCGAGGTCTTCTTTTGCTTGATCAATTCGTTCATTTAAATTTCTTTTTGTATCTAGTATCTTTTTTTCTGACTCCCAAGTGCTATTGAGTATGTTTAGTTTTTCTTGAATATCTGATATTTGACTATCAATTTTTTCATTTTTTTTCTCATCTTTTTCATTATCTTTTGAAAGAACGTTTTTTTCCATCTGCAGTTTAATAAGATCTCTGTCAAGCTGGTCTATTTCCTCAGGTTTGCTGTCAATTTCCATTTTAACTTTACTCGCAGCCTCATCCATTAAATCAATAGCTTTATCAGGCAGAAAACGATCAGTTATATATCGATCAGATAATTGAACTGATGATAAAATAGCCTCATCACTAATTCTTATTCCATGATGGATTTCATATTTTTCTTTTAGACCTCTTAAAATAGCAACAGCATCCGTTGAAGAGGGCTCATTAACAAAAACTGGTTGAAAACGTCTAGTTAAAGCTGCATCTTTCTCAAAATATTTTTTATACTCATCTAAAGTTGTTGCACCAACGCAATGTAATTCACCTCTAGCCAATGCTGGCTTTAACATGTTGGATGCATCCATCGCTCCATCTGTCTTTCCAGCACCAACAAGCGTATGAATTTCATCTATAAATAAAATAATTGAACCATTTTGTTTATGAATTTCTTTTAAAACGTTTTGAAGTCTTTCTTCAAATTCTCCACGATACTTGGCACCAGCAAGCAATAATCCAAGATCAAGAATACGAATAACCTTATTTTCTAATGAGCGTGGAACATCTTTATTTGCTATTCTTTGTGCTAAACCCTCTATCAATGCAGTTTTACCTACACCAGGGTCTCCAATTAATATTGGATTATTTTTAGTTCTCCTTGATAAAACTTGAATAGTTCTTCTAATTTCCTCATCTCTTCCAATAACCGGATCTAACTCTCTTTTTTGTGCCTTTTGAGTAACATTGATTGTATACTTTTCTAAAGCGTTAAAATTATCATCAGAATTTTCGCTTTCAGATTTTCCATCTTTTCTAAACTCTTGAATTTTTGTTTTAACTAATCCAAGACTTAGCCCATTTTTTTTTAATATTTTTTCAATTTGGTCATCTGATTTTATACAACTCAAAAATAAAGAGTCGATTGATACAAAACTATCTTGATTAGATTTTGCAATTTTTTCTGCATTTTCAAAAAGACTCAATAATTTAGGATCAGCATAAATTTGACTACTGTTTGAGTTATTTACTTGTTCTTTAGATAATATTTCAGAAATAGTTGTTTTAATTATACTGGTGTTAATTTTCTCAAAAATTTTGTTAATTAATTCATGATTGGAATTTAATAATTCATTAAAAATATGAATAGGAGCAATTTTTTGATGTTTTTTACTTAATGCTAAATTTTGTGCAGAATTAATAATTTTTTTTGAACTATTAGTATATTTTTCAAAATTCATCATATAATTTATTTGGTAATAATTTATGAAGAAACAAGACCTAATAAAAAAAAATTTTGAACAACAAAAAAAAGATAAATTAGCTCAAAAATTAAGAGAAAATCTAAAAAAAAGAAAAAAAATTAAGAAATAAAGAATGCAAACGGTAGTTATAAAAGGTCCTTCAACCTTGAAAGGGCAAATAAAAATCTCTGGTTCAAAAAATGCTTCTTTACCTATTATCATTTCAACTCTGTTGGCAAAAGGTGAGTGCCTTATTCATAATGTACCTAACCTTAGAGATACAAGATTTTTAATCTCAATTTTAAAAGATTTAGGGTGTGATGTTGATTTTCAAAAAAACACTCTATTAATTAAAAGTTCTGCCATTACAAAAAAATCAGCTGATTACGAATATGTTCGTCAAATGAGAGCATCTATTGTTATTTTAGGACCTGCGATTTCAAGATATAAAAAATTTAAAATAGCCCTTCCTGGTGGTTGCTCGATTGGCACTAGAGGAATTGATTTGCACTTAAATGCTCTAAAGTTAATGGGTGTAAAAATCTCAATAAAAAATGGATATGTAATTGCTGAGAGGAAAAAAAATAATTTAAACTCAATTGACCATAAATTTCCAAAAATTAGTGTAGGTGCAACACAAAATATTTTAATGGCAGCTAGTCTTGCAAGTGGAAAAAGTACATTAAAAAATTGTGCAATCGAGCCCGAAGTCATAGATTTAATTAATTTTTTAAATAAATGTGGCGCACTTATAAAAGTAAAAAACAGGACAATTACAGTTAGAGGAGTGGAAGAACTAAAACTTCAGGATTACAAAGTAATACCTGACAGGATAGAAGCCGGTTCATATATTTTAGCAACTATGGCAACAAAAGGGAGACTCAAAATGAATAACTTCAATCCAAAAGACCTGGCTCTTCCTTTGAAACTTTACAAAGCAATGGGTTTAAAAATAAAAAAGCTATCTAATTCCTCTTATGAAATTTATTGCAAAACACTTAAACCTTTTAAAAAAATTTCTACTAAAGAATTTCCAGGATATCCAACAGATTTACAGGCTCAGCTAATAGCAACACAACTAAAGTCTGGTTTAAAGTCAAAAGTGGTCGAAAATATATTTGAAAATAGATTTATACATATTCCAGAGCTGAGAAGATTTGGTGCCAATTTATCAATTAAAGGAAAAACAGTAACAATAGATAAAACATCTAATTTACTGGGTGCAGAGGTCATGGCGACAGATATAAGGGCCAGTTTTTCCCTAATAATCGCAGCAATGATGTCAAAGGGAAAAACTGTAATAAATAGAATTTATCACCTTGACAGAGGATATGAAGATTTTGATTTAAAATTAAAAAAATGTGGCGTAAACATTAGTAGAAAAAAATGAAAAATCAAAATTTAATAATTGCCTGCCCAAAAGGTAGGCTTGAAGAAAAAGTTGTAAAATTTTTGTTTGAAAGAGGTTTAAGAATAGAAGAGGCTTTCTTCAAGGATAGTGTTAGAAAATTAACTTTTGATACAAACCTTAACGAGATTAAAGTAATCAAGTTAAAACCATCTGATATTCGGTCATATATTATGCTAGGAGCAGCTGATATTGGATTTGTTGGATATGACGAGATTCTTGAAAATAGCTCAGAAAATATTGTTCTTTTAAAAAAGACTAAAATAGGAAAGTGTAGAATATCTATAGCTTCAAATAAAAAAAAAATTAATTTTTCGGAAAAGAAAATTTTTAAAGTTGCAACAAAATTTAAAAATATTTCTGAGAATTATTTTAAAGATTTAAATATACAGACTGAAACAATAAAATTAAATGGCTCTATCGAGCTTGCAGTAAAATATGGAATAGCTGATTTTATCTTAGATTTAGTTCAATCAGGTAAGACATTAAAAGACAATCAGCTTTATGAAAATGTAGTAATAAACAATGATATATCAACTGTAATAATTAGTAGTTATTTTGCATACGATTTAAAAAAAAAATTTATTAAAAAACTTTTAATGCAAGGTTTATAGTGAAAGTTGTAAATAAAAAATGGATTTTTGATAATCTCAACTCATCTGTAAATACAAATCCTACTGTAACTTCGACTGTAAAAAAAATTATACAGGACATAAAAAAAAATAAGGATGTAGCTTTATTAAAGTATGTAAAAAAGTTTGAGAACAAAAAAGCAAATTTAAAAAGCATAATAATTCCAAAAAAAACTTTAAAGGATGCTTATAACTCTCTTTCAAATGAAAGTAAAAAGTCTCTTAAATTAGCTTACAAAAGAATTTTTTATTATCACTCAAAACAAAAAAAAACATCATATTCTTTCAAAGATCAACTCGACTCAAAGTTTTATATTGAATGGAAACCAATAGAAAATGTTGGTTTATACATCCCTGGTGGCTTAGCTTCTTATCCATCAACTGTTTTAATGACAGCTATACCTGCAAAAATAGCCGAGGTCCCAAATATTATGATTTGTGTTCCATCTCAAAATGGTCAAACATCAAAACTAACTCTTGCAGCTGCATATTTATGTGGTGTAAATGTTGTTTACAACGTTGGTGGTGCTCAAGCAATCGCAGCTCTCGCTTTTGGCACAAAAATTATAAAAAAGGCGGATAAAGTATTTGGCCCAGGAAACCAATACGTAGCTGAGGCAAAAAAACAATTATTTGGAGTTATAGGAATAGACTTACCAGCTGGTCCATCTGAGGTCTTAGTAATAGCAAATAATAATTCTAATCCTACTTGGATAGCCTACGATGTTCTCGCCCAAGGTGAACATGACCCTAATGCAAAAACGTATGTTTTATCTAAATCCAAAAATATTTTAATTAAAGTTAAAAATGAACTTAAAAGAATTATGGAAGAGACAAAATTTAAAAATGTTGATCAATCTATAAAAAATAATTGCAATTTAATTTTAGCTAAGAGTCAAAAAGAGATATATGAAATTTCAAATTTCATTGCTCCAGAACATCTTCATATTCATGAAAAATTTAATAAAAATATATTAAAAAATATTAAAAACGCTGGATCTGTATTTTTAGGTGAAAAATCCCCAGTTGCTTTGGGAGATTATACTATTGGAACTAATCACGTATTACCAACAGATCAAACTGCGAAATTTTCATCTGGTTTGGGTGTTGAAGATTACACTAAAAAAACAGTTTTCATTGACCCTAGAAAAAAAACTCTTAAGAAAATCGCAAATCACACAATTAATCTTGCAAGACAAGAGGGTTTGGAGGCACACGCTTTATCAGTTGAAATTAGAAAGATCAAACCATAAGATACAATAATATGTCCAAGGAAGATGCAATAGAATTTCAAGGTGTAGTTTCAGAGTTACTTCCAAATGCTATGTTTAAAGTTAAGCTAGATAATGACCACGAAGTCATAGCCCATACATCTGGGAAAATGAGGAAAAATAGAATTAGAGTACTCGCAGGAGACCGAGTAACAGTTGAAATGACGCCATATGATTTAACTAAGGGCAGAATAACATTTAGGTCGAAGAACTAATGAATAATTTTTTAAAAGGAGCAATGCCATGTCTACAAAACTTATTGTTACAAACTATAAAAATTTTAAGTGCGGAGTTAAACTAAATGAAGGGGAATTGGTTAATATTCGCTTTCAACCCAACGAAGATGTTCAAATTGGAGATATCTATAAGGTAAAAATTACAGAAATTTTACCTAATGATAGTGGAGCATTTGTCTCTTACGGTAACGGAGACCAAAGGGGTTTTTTCAAAAGAATAAACTTTCCTAATGGCGATAAGGCGCATGAAGGACAATCTTTGTTACTTCAAGTAAGAAGTATAGGCTCCAAAGATAAAGTTCATCTTTTTACGAATAATGTCATTTTAACTGGTAAATTTATAAATTTATTACCATATGGTGACGAAATTATTTTAAGCAGAAGAACAAGAAAAAACTTAGACACAAATCAACAAGATAAAATTATGGATGCTCTGAGCGAGTCTGAAGTAGGATTGATAGCTAGGCATAATCTTATTCCTGAAAACATAGAAATAGCTCAATCTGAGTTGAATGATTTAAATAATCAATGGAAAGAAATAGAATTAAATGCAAAAGAATTAAGTGATGAGGGACTTGTTTTTCAAAATACATATTTTGATCAAAATTTTGTTTGTGATTACTCTGACAAAAATACTGATCAAATTATCTTTAGTGACAACGATCGATTCGAAAGAGTAAAAAACTGGGATGAAAAACTAGACTCTACTTTTGCAAATCTCTGTGAAGAGATGTCTAATGAACAAATTGAAGAGGTATTTAATTTAGGTGAAAAGATAGATTATCTAATCGGTCATAATTACGATTTACCTAGTGGAGGTAATATCATGATTGGTAAAACAGATGCGCTTACAGCTATTGATGTTAACACTGGCTCAGCAAAAAGATTTGATACAAATAGAGAAGCCATTCAATTAATTTCTAAACTCATAAAATTAAAAAATATATCTGGGAAAGTAGTTATTGACCCTGTAGCAAGTGATCAAAATACACTCAGAAAACTTGTAGGTATGTTAAAGAATGAATTTAGAGACGATTTGAGCATTACTAATGTTTATGGCTATACAAGGGGCGGGCTTTTAGAACTCAGTAGATCAAGAAACGATCGATCTATTGATGAGTTAAATCTTCAATAGCCTTACCTAATGGTGGCCAGAGACGGAATCGAACCGCCGACACGAGGATTTTCAGTCCTCTGCTCTACCGACTGAGCTATCTGGCCATAGCGCATAATTCTTATTACAAATAGTTTCTTTTTACTAGTAAAAATTAATTATCTGCT
The DNA here is from genome assembly GCA_902617485.1 of uncultured Alphaproteobacteria bacterium. Taxonomy (GTDB): domain Bacteria; phylum Pseudomonadota; class Alphaproteobacteria; order HIMB59; family HIMB59; genus HIMB59. The sequence continues at coordinate 37,632 of CACMXD010000005.1, forward strand.
GTACAGGACATATCGTTTCCACAACAGGTTGGAGATTTAATTTTACCGTGATCTTTTGGGCACTTGGATATCTGCACTTCTGATCCATTATCTAGCTTTAGCACATCATCAACCAAAGGCGCATCACATTTTCCACATGTTGCATTTACTGACATTCCACAATTTGAACATTCGTAAGTTGCCATATTTTCTCCTATAATAAGATCCTATAAATTTAAAATGAAAATGAAATAAAATTATTTTCAATAATAAAATGATTAGAGGTAATTAATGACAAATTTTGAAAAAGTAAGGTTATTTATGAAAACATATGGTCAAGAAGTAAAAGATAAAGCTGAATTTAGTGATGCAAAGACAAACAAATTAAGAATTGACCTTATAAAAGAAGAATTAGAGGAATTAACTCAAGCAATGAATGATAAAAACCTACTTGAGGTAGCTGACGCATTAACAGACATACTTTATGTCACTTATGGGGCTGGCCATGCTTTTGGAATTGATTTAGATAAATGCTTTGATGAAGTTCAAAACTCTAATATGAGCAAATTAGGTGAGGATGGAAAACCCATATATAATGAGGCTGGAAAAGTAATGAAAGGCCCAAATTATTTTAAACCAGACCTTTCAAAATATTTAAATTAATTACTTTGGCATATTTGTGGCACCAGTTTCTAAAGAAAAGATTTTACCATCTTTGAAAGTGAATACCGCCATAACTGCCTGTGTGTTACCATCTGAAAAAGTTACAAATGAGTGCTCAATCCCAATTTCATCATTTTCATAAATAATTCGAACCTTGTCTCTATTAATATCATCGCTCATTGCCCACTGTATAACATCTTGTTTAGTTAAAACTTTTCCAGAAGCATGCATTGTGAATTTATAATCATCATGAAGCACCTCATTCATTCCAGCTTCATCTTTATTCATAAAGACCTCATCATATTTTTTTAATATTGACATTTTTAATCCTTTTTTTATTAGTCTAATGAGACTTGTGTTAATTCGAACAATTCAATGCTTTGTATACATTCATCATAAATTGGCTTCATCACAGGGTTAGTTCCTTTAACAATACCCATCATTTCCTCTTCATTATGAACATGAACTTTAAACATGATACCGCTTTTATCAGGTAAAATTCCAGGAACTGTTTTTTCGACATGTGCTGCAGCTTTCCTCATTGCCATCCCCTCATCAGATTGAAAAAAAGCCATAAATTTTTCAAATTTACCCTCACCTTCTTTTAATCTACCAATTGCTAACATCATTTTTTCCATGATTACACTCTCCTTAATTAAGTTTATTTTAGCTTATTATTTAAAAAAAATATTAATTTTTTATTAACACATTATGCAAATAAATCATAATTAAGTTTCATCCAGCATAATTCAAAGTCGTAATTACAATTATGAAAACTATTTTTAAAATTGGTTCCAAAAGTCATACACTTAAATATCAAAGAAAAATGTCAGAGGGTGAAGTAAAAAAAATGAAATCCTTTGTTACATCAAAAGGCGTAAAGATAGAAAAAACAGGTAAGTTTAAGATAATTGAAGTTAGTGATCAGAAAGACTCTAGGACATACAAAATTATTTTATAAAAATTACAAATTTAATGAAAGGGGCGTTCTGTTGCCCGGCCGCCCCAAAGCCGCGCTTACCTAATTAGATTAAGCAGCGAGTGCTAATTCATTATCGTTAGCAATTATTTTAAGTTTCTATGTCGAAGAAACGCTTACAACGAGCAAAAACTATATCCTTCAGAGCACGTCAAACCTATATCACCCCCATAAATATTTTTATGGTGGAGGTGTCGGGTACCGCCCCCGAGTCCGATACACCTATTACATATAGCGTTTATTGCTATAGTTGATAAACAACGAAGATAATATAGTCTAATAAATGAATCCTTTAAACACCTATGAAGAAAAAAATCACTAAAGTGCCAAAATTTAAAGATTTTAAAACTACTAGAGCTACTTCATCTGCTCTAGAAAAAATTCTATATAAACAAATTCCAATTTTAGACCATGGTTTCATAAGGGTTATTGATTACATGGGAACAGATCAGTCAATAGTCCAAGCAGCCAGAGTCTCCTACGGTGAGGGAACAAAAAAATTACGTGAGGACCGTGGTCTTATAAGATATCTTTTAAGTCACTGGCATACAACTCCGTTTGAGATGTGTGAAATTAAGTTTCATATTAAACTTCCTATTTTTGTTGCAAGACAATGGATTAGACACAGAACTGCAAATGTAAATGAATACTCTGCGAGATATTCAGTATTAGATAAAGAGTTTTATGTTCCAGAAATGGATCAGCTTGGATCTCAATCCACTACAAACAAGCAAGGGAGATCAAATACTTTAGATAAAAAGTTTGCAAAACAAGCCCAAGATTTAATTCAAAAGAATTCCGAACAACTCTATGATGACTACCAAAATTTATTGAATGGTAAGCTTTTGAATAATGATGAATACGTTGAAGGGGAGGGTCTAGCTAGAGAACTAGCTCGAACAACTCTTCCATTAAACTATTACACACAATGGTATTGGAAAGTAGACCTTCATAATCTTATGCATTTTTTAAGATTACGAGCAGATAGCCATGCTCAGTATGAAATACAAATTTATGCTGAAAAAATGGTTGAAATTTTAAAAAAGTGGGTACCCTTAACATACGAAGCTTTTGAAGATTACCGTTCGGACTCTTTCCAACTCTCTAAAGAGGCTTTGAAAATTGTTAAAGATAAATTAGCGAATAAAAAAATTAAGAAGTCTAATTATAAGCTATCACCAAGAGAGCTCAGAGAATTAGAAATAAAGTTTAATATTAAATTATCTTAACTTTGAAATTTTTTTGTAATTGCGTTTGTTATATTTTCAAATTTTAGAGAATAATCATCTTTATAATCAAAACAATAAGGCTTTCCGTCATCACAACTTTTAGGGATATTTAAATTAAAAGGAAGTTCTTCAATTAAATTTATATTTTCTTTGAGTAGTAGAGACTTAGTCTTTGACTCACCAAAAATATATTTTTTTTCATTTTGTTCTTCTAAATAAGACATATTTTCAACTACACCAAGTATTGGAACATTAACCTTGATAAACATATTAATACCTCTGATGACATCTTTTAAAGATAGAAGCTGTGGAGTTGTAATAATAAGAGTTCCATCCAGTTTGAGCTTTTGAGACATTGATATTTGTACATCTCCGGTACCAGGGGGAAAATCAACAATTAAATAGTCTAAATCACCCCAAATTGTCTTGTTAATAAGCCCATCAAGCCCTTTTGCTAACATTGGTCCTCGCCAAACAATCGCTTGTTCTTCATTGACAAGAAAACCTATTGACATTGCTTTAATCCCAAATACTTCAAAGGGTAAAAACTTCCCATCTTCAACTTTAGGTTCCTTATCTCCGATGCCAAGTAATGTTGGGACACTAGGTCCATAAATGTCTGCGTCTAAAAGGCCAACTTTGTATCCTTGGTTTGCTAAAGTTATAGCGATATTGCAAGCTACAGTAGATTTACCAACACCACCTTTACAGCTTGATATTCCAAAACAAGTCTTGATATTCATATATTAAACACTACATATAATGTATCGTGAACAAAAACAAATTTAAAATTTTTGCACTTGATGGTCCATGGGGGCCTTCATCAGGGAACAAAAATAGAGGTTCCGGCGGTTTCTCAGGTGGTAACAACGATTCAATTGATGACCTTCTCAAAGATTTAAAGAATAAATACAAAATTAAAATGCCTTTTAAAGGTGGTTTTAAGGGTGTTTCATTTTTAATATTAATAGCTTTTGTAATTTGGCTTGCGACAGGTTTTTATAGAGTTGAGCCTGATGAACAAGGGGTTGAACTACTTTTTGGTAAATGGAATGAAAGTACAACAGATCCAGGGCTCCATTATTTTTTCCCAACACCTATAGGAAAAGTCTTAACTCCTAAAGTTGAGGCAATCAGGAAAATTAATGTTGGTTTTAGATCCAATGGTAATTCTACTAGAGATGTACTCGAAGAAAGTATGATGTTAACATCCGACCAAAATATATCTGATTTAGATTATACAGTTCTATACAGAATTAAAGATGCTGGGCAGTTTTTATTTAATTTAAGAGACCCTGAAGAAACAGTAAAAGTTATATCTGAAAGTGTTTTAAGAGAAGTTGTAGGTCAGACTAACTTAGAAGGCCTACTAACCGTATCTAGACAATCAGTTGAAAGAGACTCAAGATCTTTACTACAAGAACTTTTGGATGAATATGAAGTTGGAATACTAATTCAATCTATACAATTACAAGACGTTAACCCCCCAAGAGAGGTTATAGATGCATTTGATGATGTTCAAAAAGCAAGACAGGATAAGGAGAGAACAGTCAACCAAGCAGAGGCTTACAGTAACAGAATTGTGCCTGAGGCAAGAGGTGAAGCTGAAAAAATACTCCAAGAGGCAGAGGGTTATAAAAATAAACTAATTAAACAAGCTGAAGGTGAAGCAAGTAGATTTCTTCAAGTGTTAGACACATATGAGCAATCTAAAGAGACAACAAAAAAAAGAATTTATTTAGAAACATTAAGAGACGTCCTGTCAGGATCTAGTAAAATAATGATTGATCAGAATTCTGGTAACGGAGTTGTTCCGTATTTGCCTTTAAACGAGTTAAACAAGAGCAAGCAGACAGGTAGCAACTAATGAAAATGAGAAACTATATTATTGTTGGATTATCTTTCTTCTTTATCTTGTTTGCATCAGGCTTTTTCTTTGTTGTTGATCAAACAAAACAAGTAATTGTTTTGCAATTTGGTGAACCGCGTGCTGTGCATCAATCACCTGGTTTGAAATTTAAGTTACCATTTATACAAAACGTCGTTTACTATGACAGCAGGGTGTTAAACCTAGATCCTGCTCAAGAAGAGGTAATCCTTAGAGACCAAAAGCGTATAGTGGTCGATTCAATTGTTCGATATATGATTAAAGATCCTCTAAAGTTTTTTCAAACAACTAGAACAGAGTTAGCTCTTAATGATCGTTTGGGAAGAATTGTAAACTCATCTGTTAGAGGTGTAATTGCCCAGTATCAATTAAATGATTTGTTATCTGATGATCGTGATAAAATTATGGCTGAGATTTTTGAGAATGTTCGTGAAGATCAAGATACTTTTGGCATTGAAATTGTTGACTTAAGGTTAAAAAGAACTGAACTTACGCCAGAAGTTCAATCTAACGTGTTTGATAGGATGAGAACGGAAAGAGAGAGAGAAGCGAATTTATTAAGAGCGGAAGGTCAAGAGATCTCACAAAAAATTAAGGCGACTGCTGATAGAGAGAAAATTGAAATTATTGCTGAAGCAGAAAAACAATCTAACATCTTAAAAGGTGAAGGTGAGGCTGCAAGAAACCAAATTTTAAATGAGGCCTTTGCAAAAGACCCTGAATTTTTTGAATTTATTAGATCAATGGAAGCATACGCAGATACTTTTAAAGACGGTACAACTACCATGGTCATTTCTCCTGATAGTGACTTCTTTGAGTACTTTGAAAACTCTGAGGGCGCCAACTAAATAAAATTTTTAAATGAAAAGACACTTAGTTTTATCTCTTTTCAGTATATTTTTTATAATCCAAAATGCATCAGCACAATTTGAGAGAGGTTACGCAGATTTAGTTGATGAACTTCTACCTTCAGTTGTAAGTATTGCTACTAGTCAAACCGTAGAAAGACAAACGAGGCAATTACCTGAATTACCAGAAGGCCATCCGTTCAATGATATGTTTGATGATTTTTTTGGCAATCAAATGCCAAAACGTGAAAATCTAACTGGTCTTGGGTCAGGATTTATTATTAGCGATGAAGGTTATGTAGTAACAAATAATCACGTAATAAGTGGAGCAGATCAGATTACTGTAATTTTTAATAATGGAATCGATGAAGTTCCTGCAGAACTTGTTGGAACTGACCCAAAAACTGACATAGCTGTTTTAAAAATTGACCCCTCAACTGTTGACATACAAAGTGTTAATTGGGGAGACTCGGATTTGTCAAGAGTTGGAGATATTGTACTAGCTATTGGTAACCCTCTGGGTTTAGGCGGTACTGTAACTTCAGGAATAATATCATCTATAAATAGAGATATAGGTGGCGGCCCTTACGTTGACTTTATACAAACTGATGCACCAATCAATAGAGGTAACTCCGGCGGACCCTTATTTAATTTAGATGGAGATGTAATTGGAATTAATTCAATGATTATCTCTCAAACAGGTGGAAGTGTTGGCTTGGGTTTTTCTATTCCCTCTCAAACAGCAAAATTAATTGTTGAACAAATAATCTCATTTGGTCAGGCAAAAAGAGGAAGACTTGGTGTTCAAATTCAAGATTTAACTGAAGAATTTTCCGAGAGTTTAGGCTATGACTCAACGGAGGGAGCATTTGTTGCTTCTGTTGAACCAAATAGCCCTGCTGCGTTATCAAACATTCAAGCTGGAGATATAATAATTGAGTTTAACAATCAAAAAATCACATCATTTAAAGATTTGCCTAAAGTTGTTGCTGAAACTCCAATAGATAGTGAAGTTATTGTTAAAGTTTGGAGAAACGGTGAAATTATAGATATAAAGGTAAGGGTAGGTGAATTAGAAGAGGGTCGCAAACTCGCTAAAAATGACGGAGTTTATTTAGAAGAGTTAGATATTACTGTTCTTGAGTTGACAATAGATGCTATAAATTCTTTAGGGTTAGACTCAAAAACTAAAGGTATTTTGGTTACAGAAGTAGGAGATAATAACGAAAATCTTTTAAAGAATGATGTTATTATTCAAGTATCCAGTGAAAAAATTACAGATATAAGTTCTTTTGAGAAGATCATATCTAATAGTATTAATTTGAATCGAGATAAATTGTTATTAAGAGTTATTAGAGATGGTAATGAATTTTGGTTAATAAACCCATTCGTTATTGAATAAATTTCTTTTTGTTGTAGGCCCCACTTGTTCAGGTAAAAATGATTACACATATGAACTATCAAAATTAATAGATATAGAGGTTATTAATGCTGATAGTATACAAGTATATAAACAACTAAAGATTTTATCAAATAGACCCACAGAACAAGAATTAAAGATAGTACCTCATCATCTCTATGGACATGTAAATAATAAAGAATATTCAGTTAATCATTGGATAGATGAAGTTAAACAAGTAATCAAAAATATTCAAAGTAGAAATAAAATACCTGTTTTTGTTGGTGGTACTGGATTTTATATTCAATCACTAATAGAGGGATTATCAGTGATGCCATCAATTAGTTACAAATTTAAAAAACAAGCAGAAGATTTATTTCAAGACAAAGGCCCAGATCATTGCCTGAATATTTTAGAAAAATATTATAAAGAAAAAATTTTTCCAAAAGATAAACAAAGATTATTAAGTCGTTTAGCTTTTTGCTTGGAGCATTATGACACAATGGAAAATAATTATGGTAGCAAAGCACCGATCACTCCTAATTCACTTGTTATTCAAGTTACAAAACCCAAGAAAGATCTTTATGAAAAAGCAGAATTAAGATTTCATCAAATGATAAACAAGGGCGCTTTAGAAGAGGTTAAATCACTTTATGAAAATAAAAAAATATCAAAAACTCTCTATAAAGCTCATGGTCTACCTGAATTGCTATCTTGTGTTAGAAATAAATTAAGTTTAGATGAGGCTATTTATTTAGGAATTAAAAATACCAAGAGGTATATTAAAAGACAGTTTACATGGTGGAATAACCAAAAATTTAGCCAACTTAATTTGAGAATAAACTATAAAAAAAGCTTCCCTAAAGATTCAATTGAAAATATAAGTATATACCTAAATGAACAATGAAAACGAATTCACGGGTGCAGATATTTTACTTAAAGCCCTTAAAGACCAAGAGGTTGATACAATATTTGGTTATCCAGGCGGAGCTGTTCTTCCAATTTATGACGCAATATTTGGCCAAAACTTTTTAAAACATGTTCTTGTAAGGCAAGAGGCTGGTGCGGTTCATGCAGCAGAGGGCTATGCTAGATCGAGTGGGAAAGTAGGTGTATTGTTAGTAACATCTGGTCCTGGTGTGACCAATGTCGTTACTGGACTAACTGATGCATTGATGGATAGCATTCCGATTGTCTGTATCAGTGGTCAAGTCCCATCACATTTAATTGGGACAGATGCATTTCAGGAATGTGATACAACTGGAATTACAAGACCATGCACCAAGCACAATTATTTAGTGAAGGATGTAAGTAAACTCTCAGAGACTATCCATGAGGCATTTAAAATTGCTAGCTCTGGTAGACCTGGTCCTGTTTTAATTGATATTCCTAAAGATGTTCAGTTTGCAAAGTCAAAATACATATCAAAGAAAGACATCAGTTTTAGAGAGCACAGAATTAAAGCTGGTTCCAAAAACGTAGATAAAAATTTTGTCAAAGAACTGGTAAACCACATTAAAAAATCTGAGAGACCTATATTTTATGTTGGTGGTGGTTGTTTAAACTCAGGTCATCAAGCTAGTCAAGAGCTTATTAAACTCGTAAACAAAACCAATATTCCAATTACAACAACTCTTCATGGATTGGGATGCTTTCCAGGTGAGGATAAAAGTTCACTTGGGATGTTAGGCATGCATGGAAATTACGAAGCTAACTTGGCTATGAACAAATGTGATTTGATGATTAATGTTGGAGCAAGATTTGATGACCGAGTTACCGGCAGATTAGATGCTTTTTCACCAGACTCTATAAAATTTCATATAGATATTGATCAAAGTTCAATCAACAAAAACGTTAAAGTTAATTTTCATACAAATACTGACATTACGCTAACACTAAAAGAAATTAACTCATTTATAGACTCCAATAACATTAATTTTGGCCATAAAGATTATATTAATTGGTGGGGACAAATTAATGAATGGAGAAAAAAGGAATGTCTCCATTACGAACAAGGCGATGATGTGATCAAACCGCAACACGCTATTTCCAGACTTTATGAATTAACAAAACAAAAAGATACTTTTGTAACTACAGAAGTTGGTCAGCATCAAATGTGGGCAGCTCAATACTATAAGTTTTCAAAACCAAACAGATGGATTACATCAGGTGGTTTAGGCACAATGGGTTTCGGTATGCCTGCTGCAGTTGGTGCACAAATGGCAAATCCAGACTCACTAGTTATAGATATAGCTGGTGAGGCGTCTTTTCTTATGAACATTCAAGAAATAGCTACAGCTGTTCAATATAAGTTACCTATCAAAATTTTTATCCTAAATAATGAATATATGGGAATGGTTCGACAGTGGCAGGAACTATTACATGGTAGTAGATATTCAGAGAGTTACGTGGATGCTCTTCCTGATTTTAAAAAATTAGCAGAGAGTTTCAATGCTGTTGGAGTAAGGGCTAAAAATATTTCTGAATTAGATGATACAATTAATGAAATGATTTCGATTGACAGGCCAGTTATAGCTGATATTTGGGTCGATAAAAAAGAAAATTGTTTTCCTATGATACCAAGTGGAGCTGCGCATCACGAAATGTTACTGTCTAAATACGATAAAGAAAATCCTGAAAATCAGGAAAAAGGAAAAGTACTAGTTTAATATTTTTTTCATAATGTCCTCTATTTCAGTTTATCCTACACCTATCAATGCTTTTAAACAGTCTAAGAGAAGCGTCCTTTCTGTTATTGTTGATAACGAACCTGGTATTCTAGCACGTATTGTAGGTTTATTTTCAGGAAGAGGCTATAATATTGAAGCATTAAATGTAACAGTTGTAGACGTTAAGAAAAATCTTTCTCGAATTACCATAGAAACTTTAGGAGAAGAAAAAGTAATTAGTCAAATTATAGCACAACTAGAGAAACTTGTTCCCGTTCATAGTGCTACTAATTTAGCAAACTTAAGTGAGTCTTATGAGGCAGAAATTTGCCTGGTTAAAATCGAATTTGAAAATGAGGAACAAGATCAAAAAATACTCAATTTTGCAGATATTTATCGTTCCAGAACTGTTCAAAAAAGACAAAATATTGTTGTTTATGAAATATCAGGCACAAGCGAGCGAATAAACAAATTTTTAGATGACTTAGACACAATCGGTGGTATAAAAGTCGAACTAGTTCGAAGTGGGCCTATAGGGCTCGGAATATAACGTTTTAGGGGGTAATATGAAGGTTTATTACGAACAAGATGCTGATTTTAACATAATAAAAGACAAAAAAATTGTCATAATAGGTTTCGGATCCCAAGGTCATGCTCACGCATTAAATCTTATGGACTCTGGGGCTTCTGATGTGGTTGTGGGACTGAGAGAAGGTTCTTTATCAATTGAAAAAGCAAAAAATGTCGGCCTAAAAACTCAAACACCTGCAGAAGCAGTAAAGGATGCTGATATAGTAATGTTCTTAGCTCCTGATGAAAACCAACAAGATATTTATCAAAATCAAATTCACGATAACATAAAAAATGGTGCTGCATTAGCTTTTGCTCATGGTTTGAATATTCACTTTCAACTTATTTCACCAAGAGAGGATTTAGATGTTTTTATGGTTGCCCCAAAAGGACCAGGTCATACAGTTAGAGGAGAGTATCTTAAAGGTGGTGGAGTTCCATGTTTACTTGCAGTTGATAAAAATGTAAGTGGTAACGCAAAAGAGATTGGTCTTGCATACGCTTCTGCTTTGGGTGGAGGTAAATCAGGAATAATTGAAACTTCATTTAAAGAAGAATGTGAAACAGACTTATTTGGTGAACAAACAGTTTTATGTGGAGGTTTGATGTCTTTAGTTAGAAATGGTTTCGAAACTCTTGTTGAAGCTGGTTATGCTCCCGAAATGGCTTATTTCGAATGTTTACATGAAGTAAAATTAATTGTTGATTTAATGTATGAAGGTGGCATGGCTAATATGAGGTATTCCATATCTAATACAGCTGAATACGGAGATTACACCAGAGGTCCTAGGGTAGTTCCTAATGAAGCAACTAAAGCTGAAATGAAAAAAGTTCTAAATGAAATACAAGATGGTACTTTTACAAAAGAATGGATGGCAGAACATAAATCAGGACAAATTAAATTCAAACAAATGAGAGATCAGGGTGCAAAGCATCAAATCGAAGAAGTAGGGGCTAAATTAAGGTCTATGATGCCATGGATTGCATCGAATAAACTTGTAAAGGATATCTAATATTGCCAGATAAAGTATTAATATTTGATACAACCCTGAGAGACGGAGAGCAGTCTCCTGGGGCTTCGATGAACCAAGAGGAAAAACTCTCTATTGCAAGATTATTAGAGGATCTAAAGGTTGATATAATAGAGGCTGGTTTTCCAATAGCTTCTAAAGGTGACTTTAACTCAGTTCAAGCAATCGCTAGCGAAATAAAGGACTGCCAGATAGCAGGATTAGCAAGGGCAAAGCACGAGGATATTGAAACAGCTTGGAATGCTGTAAAAAAAGCAAAAAATCCAAGAATTCATACTTTCATAGCTACAAGTCCAATTCATATGAAATTTAAACTTAAGTTAACTGAAGAGGAAGTTTTAGATAAAATTAAAGATAGTGTCTCATTTGCAAGAAATTTATGTCCTAATATTGAGTGGAGTTGTGAGGATGGTGGTAGATCCTCAATTGATTTTCTCTATAAATGTATAGAATTAGCTATTGAAAGCGGTGCTACTACAATAAATATTCCTGATACAGTTGGTTATACCTTACCATTTGAATTTGGAGATATTATAAAAAAAGTTAAAAATAATGTTACCAATATTGATAAAGCAATTATTTCTGTTCATTGTCATAATGATTTGGGTTTAGCAGTTGCAAACTCTCTCAACGCAGTTGAAAACGGTGCAAGGCAAATTGAATGTACTATAAATGGATTAGGAGAAAGAGCAGGTAATGCCGCCCTTGAGGAAGTTGTAATGGCTATGAAAGTCAGATCAGATCTTTTAAAAGTTCAATCTAATATTAACACTAGTGCTATTTCTAAAACATCGAAACTTGTATCATCAATTACAGGTTTCCCAGTTCAACCTAATAAAGCAATCGTTGGCGCTAATGCTTTCGCTCATGAGTCAGGCATTCATCAAGATGGAGTTTTAAAAAATGTACAAACTTATGAGATAATGTCGCCAGAGACAATTGGATTAAAAAAATCAAGTTTGGTTCTTGGTAAACACTCTGGTAAACACGCTTTCAAAGAAAAACTAAAAATTTTAGGATATGAAGTAGGTGATAATTATATCAATGAAATTTTTGAAAAATTTAAACTTTTAGCTGATAAAAAAAAGGATGTATATGATGAAGATATAATTGCTCTTGTTGATGATACACATTTTAATAAGTCTAATACTTTAAAACTTCAAAATTTAAGTATAATGTCTGGAACCAATTCTAAACACGTTGCATCGTTAGAACTTGAATTTAAAGGTGAATTAAAAGAGATAAGTGGATCTGGAAATGGCCCTGTTGATGCAGTTTTTAGCTGTATATCTAAAGTGGTTGGTTTTGCTCCAAAGTTAGTCTTGTATCATATCAATGCCATCACACCAGACTCTGATGCACAAGGAGAGGTTACTGTAAAACTTGAATATTTTAATAAAGAATTTATTGGTAAAGCTTCTGACATAGATATTATAGTAGCATCAGCAAAATCTTACATTAATGCATGTAATAAAATATTAAACTTTGAAAAAAATACAAATATGCAAGAAGGTATTTCAGAGATTAGTATTTCAAATATAAAGGGAATATAAATGTTAAAATCTTTTAGCGGCTTTTTAAGCGAAGACATGGGATTAGACTTAGGGACTGCTAATACTCTTGTTTATGTAAAGGGCAAAGGGATTATATTAAATGAACCATCTGTAGTTTCAATTGCTACCGATAATAGAAATAATAAATCAGTCTTAGCAGTTGGCAGTGAGGCAAAATCGATGCTTGGACGAACTCCTGGAAAAATTGAAGCAATTAGACCAATGAAAGACGGTGTAATAGCAGATTTTGATATAGCAGAAGCAATGATCAAACATTTTATAAAAAAAGTTCACAAAAAAAGTTTTTTTGCTAATCCAAATATTGTTATTTGTGTTCCTTCGGGAGCAACGAATGTTGAAAGAAGGGCTATTAAAGAGTCTGCTGAAACTGCTGGTGCAAAAAAAGTTTATCTCATTGAAGAACCTGTAGCTGCTGCAATAGGAGCTGGTTTACCGATTTCTGAACCATCCGGGTCTATGGTTGTTGATATAGGTGGTGGAACAACAGAAATAGCTGTCTTATCTTTAGGAGGTGTTGTTCATTCTAGTAGTATTAAAGTTGGTGGAGATACTATGGATGATGCCATAGTTAACTTCATGAGAAGTGTTCATAAATTAGCTATTGGAGAGTCAACAGCAGAAAGAATAAAGAAAGAAATAGGCTGTGCAGGAATTCCGGACAGTGGAGATGGAAAAACACTTACAGTTAAAGGAAGAGACCTAATAAATGGCCTACCAAGAGAGGTTGTAATATCAGAGAGGCAAGTTGCCGAGGCTCTATCTGACTCACTTTCTCAAATTATTACAGCTTTAAAAAGAGCACTTGAGGTTATTCCTCCAGAATTAGCTGCAGATATAGTTGACAAAGGAATTATGTTAACGGGAGGAGGAGCTCTACTTCAACGTTTAGACGAAGCAATAAGAGTAACTACTGGTCTGCCTGTTTCAATAGCTGATGATCCTTTAACATGTGTAGCTCGAGGAACTGGTATGGCCTTAGAAGAGAACCAAAACCTTCAAGATGTTTTCTTAAGTGATTAATAATAAAAAAGTTTTTTTAATTTATATTATTTGTTTTTTTATTTTTTTCACTTTCACTTTATTTCCAAATTATAATTCTAAAACTAAATTACTTACTTATTCTTTTAAAGAAAAAATAGAGTCTCCCTTTATTCATATGATTGATAAAACCAGAAATATTTTTAGAGTTCTGAATTTAAATTTTAATAATTTTGAAACTATTAGAATTTTAGAGTCTGAGAATGATTATCTTAGATCAATTAACAAATATTTATTGACTTTAAATTCAAAATACTCAGAGCAAAACAAAATTTTTCATAACTCAAATGTTGATATTCCGATTTCTGTAGGAGTTAAAATAATAGGCGATAAAAATTTAGCTTATAATAACAACTTTATTATTAATAAAGGTTCTAACAGTGGTCTTACATTAGGAAATTATATTATTGATGGGTTAAATATAGTTGGTCGAGTTATAAATATTAATTTTAATACTTCTGAAGTAGTAACGATTAAGAGTATTAATTATGGAGACGAGGTATTTATAAATGGAAAGTCTTATATTGTCAGTGGAACTAACAATAATTATTTAAGTTTTTTAAGACAAAAAAATAGTGAAGAAATACCAGATTTTAAATCAGGTGACATTGCTACAGTTAATCTTAATAATATAAATTTAAGACTTGGTATCGTTAGTTTTGAAAACAAACAACCTATTTTACTGACTAGTGATATTATAAATTTTGAAAATTTAAGGGCAGTTATTAATGATTAGATTATTTACAATTGCAATACTATTTATACTCTATGGAAATTTGACTGCTGAATTAAACGACATAATCATTTTATCATTGATAAATATAGCTTGTTTTACAATTCTTAAGGAAAAAAAAATTAAATACCTAGACATTTCTATATTCATATTGGCAACTTTTGTAATTGAAGTTTTTGTAGGTCTTCCAATACTAATAGGATTTGTATTTTTATATATACCTCTTATTTTGTCTAATTATCTAATTAATAATTATAATCTTTCAACAATTGTAAGATCTTTGATAATTTTTTTATTAAGTTTAATTATATTTTATATTTTCGATCAAAAAATTCTCTTTAGATTGTTTAATTTTCAATACTTAATAAGCATACTCATTGTAACAACTATTTTTTTAGGGCTTTCGAAATATGGAAAAAAATAATACTAGTGAAGATAGTATTAAAATACTTAACAGAAGATCATTTATAATTTTAATTTTAGGAAGCATTATATCTCTTGTTATTTCTTTGCGGTTATTTTCATTGCAGGTTATTAATTTTAGTTTTTACAAAAAAAAGTCTGTAGAAAACAAAGTGTCTATAAAATTAACCCCACCAATTAGGGGTGATATTTATGACTCTAAAAAAAAATTGATTGCAGGTAGTACATCATTATACGAATTTATTATATACAAAAATCTAAGCAAAGATTATTTTAAAGAAATTGAAAAACTTAATAATCTTATTAAATTAAAACTAAATTTAAGTAAAATATCCGAACGAATTAAAAACTTTAATGAATACTCAGGCTTCATCCTGAGCAGAGCTAATTGGAAACAAATAGTAGAATTTGAAAAAAATAAATTTCTTTTTAATTCTATTAAGATTGTCGAGTCGAAAAAGAGATTTTACCCTCATAAAAATTTTTCACAAATAATTGGCTATATGGGAGATCCAACTAATCCAAATGAATTTTATTCAAAAGGAGTATTTCATTTAGAAAAAAGTTATGAAACACATTTGAAGGGCACTCCTGGAAAAATTTTTAGTGAAGTAAATGCTAAAGGAAAAATAATTAGAGAGATATCTATTGAAAAATCAATTAAAGGTAATGATCTTGAACTAACTCTAGACTTGGAACTACAAAATTATGCCCAATCCATTCTTCCATCTAATAAAAAAGGCTCAATAGTCGTAGTGAGTGCTATAGACGGATCAATTCTATCTATGAACTCTAATCCTACATTTAATGCTCAAATTTTTGAGGATAGGGAAAATAGTAAGATTAATAATTTGCTTAATGATGATAGCAAACCTTTATTTAATAGGGCTTTTTCAGGTTTTTACCCTCCAGGATCTGTATTTAAACCAATTTCAGCTTTAGTCGGTCTTCAACGTAACTTAATAGATCCTCAAACAGAAGTTGTTTGTAAGGGCCATTCTTCACTGGGTGACCGAAATTATTATTGTTGGAAAAAAAAAGGACACGGAAAAGTTAATTTAAAAAAAGCTATCAAAGAGTCATGTGATGTGTATTTCTATGAATTAGCTAAAAGAATAAATATTGATGATATATCTGACTTATCCAGCAATTTAGGCCTTAATCAAGGGTATGATATTGGTCTTTCAAATTTAGGTAAAGGACTTGTTCCGAGTAAAAAATGGAAAAAAGCTTTTTTAGATAAAAGTTGGTATCAGGGTGAAACATTGATCACCTGTATAGGCCAAGGATATAATCAAACATCACCTCTTCAACTCGCAACATTATACTCTGCCTTATTAAATAGAGGGAAATATCCTATTCCTAGGCTTGATAAAAAATCATCTATCAAAATTAAAGGTAAATTACTAAATAGCGAGCATCAAAAAATTATAATCAACGCTCTCAACGCCGTTGTTCAGGAGCCTAATGGAACAGCCTATAAATTGACTTTATCTAATCCAGCATTTGTAAAAATAGGAGGTAAAACAGGAACCTCACAGGTTGTAAGAATAAAAGAAAGTGAAAGAGAAGATGATCAGTATAAATTGAAGGAAATTGAAGAGAAATTTAAAGACCATTCAGTTTTTGTCGGGTATGCTCCCTACGATAAACCAAAATATATTGCTTCAGTCATAATTGAGAATGGTGGGTCTGGATCTGCAGTTGCTGCTCCTATCGCTCATCAAATTTTAGATTTTGCTTATAAAAATAATGTTTAAAGACTTTAAAAGTTTATATGATTTTAATTGGATATATTTTTTTATTATTTTAATTATTTTCTGGATTGGAGAGATTAACCTTTATTCTGCTGCTGGGGGCTCTTTTGATCCATGGGCATCTAATCAATTAATTAGATTTTTAATTTTTCTTCCTTTATTTTTTTTAATTGTGATGTTGGAACCAAAATTTATTTTTAATTTTGCAGAAATTTTTTTAATCTTAATTTTTATTGGATTGATAATTACACTTGTCTTTGGTTTTACAGGAATGGGAGCTACTAGATGGATAAGAATAGCTGGTTTTAATTTGCAAGTATCGGAATTTACAAAAATAGCAATAGTTATATTTATGGCCAAGTATTTTCATAAATTAAATGCAGAAAAAACCATAGGTCTTTTCAAATCAGTATTACCTCTTATTGTGTCGTTGATATTTTTTATATTGGTTGCTGTTCAGCCAGATTTAGGAACTGCTGTAATTATCTTAGCTCTGGGACTAATTGTTATTTTCTATGCAGGTATTAAAATAATATATCCATTATTAGCAATATTTGGAATTTTAACAATTAGCCCTCTATTATGGAATTTTTTGAAGCCCTACCAGCAGAATAGAATCCAAATTTTTATAAACCCCGATTTGGATCCACTTGGTAAAGGTTATCATATTATCCAATCTAAGATTGCTATAGGTTCTGGTGGTTTGAAAGGTAATGGTTTTCTTGAGGGTTCTCAAAGTAGTTTAGATTTCCTTCCAGAAAAAGAAACAGATTTTGTTTTTGCAATTTTTTCTGAACAGTTTGGTTTCACTGGGTCAATATTATTAATTGTTCTTTTCTTTATTATGTTTCTAATACCAGTTTTAAAGACTTTTAAACTCACTCAAGTGTTTAATAAGATAATTTTATTTGTTTTATCATTTAAAATTTTCTTTGAATTTTTGATAAATATATCTATGACAATTGGAATATTGCCAGTGGTTGGAGTTGCTCTACCGTTTATGTCATATGGCGGAAGTTCATTGTTGAGTAATTTAATAATTTGTGCACTATTATTAAATTTTATGTCTATAAACGAAAAAAAAAGAATGTTTTCATGACAAAAATAATTAAAAAACCATGGGGATCATATGTTGTCCTTAGTAAATCAAAAAATTTTTTAATTAAAAAAATTATTGTAAATCCAGAAGGCGTGCTGTCCTATCAATCCCATAATTTTAGATCTGAAAATTGGATCATTATAGAGGGCAAAGCAACAGTTATTATTAATAATAGAACATTTTATAAGTCAGAAAATGAAAACATATTTATTCCAAAAAAGTCAAAACATAGAGTTTTAAATGAAAGCTCTAAAAAAAGATTAGTTTTAATTGAGGTGCAAACTGGAAGTAAATTTTTAGAGTCAGATATAAAAAGATACTCAGATATTTATGGAAGAAAAAATTGAAAATATTAGCTGAAATTTCTGTTGGGGAGCTTTATGATAAAATTACTATATTGAATATAAAATTAAAAAAAATTAATGATCCTAACAAATTAAAAAATATAAAAATTGAGCTAGATACTTTAGTTCAACAAAGTAATCAATTAATTTTGAAAGACGATGAAAAATTAAGAAAAAACATTCAAAAACTCCAAGATATAAATGAAGAGCTTTGGGATATAGAAAATGCTAAAAGAGAATGTGAGGCAAATAAAGAATTTGGAGAGATTTTTATTAAAATATCAAGAGATGTCCATTTTAAAAATGATATTAGGGCGTCAATAAAAAAAGAGATTAATCTTTTGTCTAACTCAAAGATAACAGAAGAAAAAGAATACTCTAAGTATTAACCTTATTTAAACTTACAAGTTTATTTTTAATTTTTGATCTTCCATCGAGAAAACTTAATTCTAAGAGCACTACAATACCTTTAATTTTAGCTTTAGTTTTTTTAATTAATTTCATTGATGCACGTATTGTCCCACTTGTTGCAAAAATGTCGTCAATTATCACAACTTTGTCTAAATTTCTTATCATATCACTTTGAATTTCTAATTGATTAGATCCGTACTCAAGTTTGTAACTTGTATTAAAGGTCTTGCCTGGTAATTTCCCTTTTTTTCTGATCATAACTAACTTTTTTTTTAATTTGTAGGCAATAGCTGAGGCAAAAATAAATCCTCTTGAGTCTATACCAACTATTGTATTAGCATTTAATTTATTTACCTCCTTTGACATTGAGTTTACAACTCTGTTAAAAATTTTAGGATTTGATAAAATTGTAGATATATCGTAAAAAGCTATACCTTTTTTTGGAAAGTCTTTTATAATTCGAATACTTTTTAAATCATTATTCATGAAAAGATCAATTAAATCAGTATTTAATAAAAAAAACAAAAAAAAAATTATTTGTCTAACGTCTTATAGCTATAATTATACAAAAATTATTGATGATTTAGTTGATGTAGTTCTAGTTGGTGATTCAATGAGCAATGTGCTGTATGGGATGGACTCAACAAGAACTATTGACGATCAAATAATGATTAATCATGCTACTGCAGTAAAAAAAGCTGCAGAGAAATCTCTAGTTTTTTTTGATCTGCCTTACAATAGAGATTTTAGTGAGGCTAAAACTGTAAAACGTGTCTTATCTATTATGAAAAAAACTTCTTGCGATGGCGTAAAAATCGAAGGAAATACTGAATTAGAAGATGTAATAAAGTTTTTAAAGAAAAAAAAAGTTCCTGTCATGGCACATTTAGGTTTACAACCACAAAAATTTAGCTCTACAAAAAAATTTAAGATATATGGAAAAAAGAAAGAGGATTTAAATAAAATAATTTCTGACTCCTTGTGTTTAGAAAAGGCTGGTGCTGTATCCATCCTATTGGAGGGAATGTTAACAAAAATAGCAAAGCAAGTTACCACAGTATTAGCAATACCTACCATAGGAATTGGTGCATCTGAATTTTGTGACGGTCAAATATTAGTATCTGAGGATATGCTTGGAATGTATGGAAATAACCATCCAAAATTTGTAAAAAAATATGATGATTTATCAAAAAATATCAAAATTGCTGTAAAAAAATACTCTAAAGAGGTTAATAACAGTAAATTTCCAAATAGAAAATTTAGATATGACTAATAAGTTCTATTAATCGAACCTATAAGAAGATTTATAAAAAGATCCTTTTGATAACCCTTAAATAGTTTTAATATTTTTATAGATTTTTTATTATATTTATCACAAAAAATTCTAACATCATCTTTAATTTTATATTTTTTCATTAAATTCATTATTTCCGTGTAATCATTTTTTAATCTTTTGCTTTTTTTGAATACTTTTTTAATAAAATTAACTTCAGTTTTATTTGATTTTTTTAAGAGTAATATTATTGGTAGAGTAATTTTTCCTTCATAAAAATCTTTACCATTCTTTTTTCCAGTAACTCTATCTCCAAAATAATCAAGGTAATCGTCCATGATTTGAAATATAATTCCAAAATACAAACCTAATTTGTTTAAACTTGAAATTATTATTAAATTTTTACCAGTTAAAATTGCAGGAATTTTCATTGATGCTGCAAATAATTCTGCAGTTTTCAAGGATATAATCTCTATATATTTCCTCTCAGTAATATAAATATTATTCTCATTTGTAAGTTGCAAAAATTCTCCTTCAGAAATTTTACTACTTACTTGAGACAGTGAATCCATTGCTTTTAAAGAATTAGCTTTTGTCATTAATTGAAACGACTTTGAAAATAAAAAATCGCCAAACAAAACACTAAACTTATTATTCCATATTGTGTTAATACTCTTTTGGCCTCTTCGTAATTTACCCTCATCAATCACATCATCATGTAGGAGGGTAGCCCCATGAATAAATTCTATTGCAGCAGACATATTAATATCGCTTGATATTTGCGAATAATTTTTATTTATCATTTTACTTGATAGTAAACATATAATTGGCCGTAATTGCTTTCCCCTTTTTTTGAAAAAATAATTACCTAATTTTGGAATAATAGGGACAGTACTTACTAGAAATCTATCAAGCTCTTTATTAGTTTTAACTAACTTTACATTAATTTCTTTATGAATTAACTTTATAGTTTGTTCAAAATTAATTTTTTGCATTTGCTATGAATTTATACTCCAAAGATTTTCTACTAGATGGCAAAATTGTATATTATCAACTAAAGAAAGGCTATAGAAGCGGTATAGAGCCTATTATTCTGGCTTCTAATGCAAAAAAAAAGCACAATAAAATTTTAGATATGGGTTCTGGTTGTGGTTCTATTTCCCTAATTGCTGCTTATAGAAATCCAGAATCTGAAGTCATTGGTTTTGAAAAAAATGAAACTCATCATAAAATTTCAATTTTAAATCACAAAGAAAATAACTTTAAAAATTTAAAATTTAAAGTTCAAGACAATTGCATTTTTGATAAAAAATATGAGAATTACTTTGATTTAATTTTATCAAACCCTCCTTTTTATTTTGCAAATAAAGTACTAAAGTCCAAAAATCCTTCCATAATGGCCTCAAAATATATAACTGAGTCAAATTTGAAAAAATGGATTATCAACATAATTCTTTATTTAAAAATAAAAGGGACAGCTTTTATCATAAATAGATTTGAAAACATGGATTTTATGTTAGATATATTGAGAAAATTTAATCTAGAAGTGACAACAACACCTTTATTACCCTTTGAAGGTAGAAAACCTAAAAATGCCCTTCTAAAAATCACTAAAAGTAATTATTTTATAGAGAAAACATCAAATGCAATTATAATCCACGATAATTTATCAAAGTATTCTAAAGATATAGAAAATTGGTTTAAATAATGTTCAGTCCAAATAAAACAGTAATCTCAATTGATCTCAAAGGAATGATTGCATCTGGAAGTAGAGCACCATTGAATATGGATAATTTGAATGGACTTTTCTCAAAGGTAATGAAAATAAAATTTGATGCACTATCAATTGTCATTAACTCTCCTGGCGGTTCTCCGGTGCAATCATCTTTAATTGCACAAAAAATAAGAGAAATTTCAGATAAGAAAAAAGTGAAATGTTATTGTTTTGTTGAGGATGTAGCTGCATCTGGAGGGTATTGGCTTGCATGTGCAGCAGATGAGTTATACGCAGATGTAAATTCTATTGTTGGTTCAATAGGTGTTATATCAGGTGGTTTTGGATTTACTGATCTAATAAAAAAAATTGGAGTAGAGAGAAGGATATTTACAGCTGGAGAGAACAAAAGCTTTTTAGATCCATTTTTAAAAATTAATAAAAAAGATGAAGAAAAATTAAAAAAACTTCAAAAGTTAATACATCAAAATTTTATTGATTGGGTGTCCTCGAGAAGAAAAAAGAAACTTAGCGAAAAAAATAAAAAAACTATATTCTCTGGTTCCTTTTGGTTAGCTAACGAGGCAAAAGACTTAGGTTTAATTGATGGTATTGCATCTGAGTCGTCTTTTTTTAAAAGTAAATTTGGTGAAAAGACTAAAATTAAAAAAATAAAACAACCAAAGTCTCTAAAACAAAAGCTAGGTCTAGGTATTAACTCTTTAAATAGTGAAGATTTAATTACTAAATTAAAAGAGGAGCTTCTTTTTAACAAATTTGGTATCTGATCAATGACAGCAGAAAATATGGAAGACTTAGTATCTCTGTGTAAGAGAAGAGGATTTATTTTTCCTTCAAATGACATCTACGGTGGCATGAAAGGTCTCTATGATTTCGGGCCTATGGGTGTTGAGCTAAAATTAAATTTAAAATCAGCTTGGTGGAAATCAATAGTCTATGAAAGAGATGATGTTGAGGGATTGGACTCAACTATTTTAACCTCACCTACTGTTTTAAAATATTCAGGTCACGAGGATACATTTTCTGATCCTTTGGTTGATTGTAAAGTCTGCAAAGCAAGATTTAGAGCAGATCAATTAGAACAAAGTGAATGTCCTAGAGGTGGTTCATTAAACAACTGTAAATCAAAGGATTTAACTGACCCTAGGCCATTTAACTTAATGTTTAAAACTGCAATAGGTCCAGTTGATGACGGTAGTTCATTTGCATATTTGAGACCAGAAACCGCTCAGCAAATATTTGTAAATTTTAAAAACATCGTTGACTCAACAAGTAGGGTTCCTCCATTTGGTATTGCTCAGATTGGGAAAGCATTTAGAAATGAAATCACACCTAGAAACTTTATTTTTAGGGTTAGGGAATTTGAACAAATGGAACTTGAGTATTTTGTTAAACCTGGTTCTGATGAAAGTTGGCATAAATATTGGGTAGATAAACGTTTAAATTGGTGGGCCGATCAAGGTGTAAACTCAGATAAATTAAAATTATTAGAGGTAGAAAAAAAGGATTTATCACATTACTCCAAAGCAACATTTGATATTATGTATGACTTTCCACATGGCCTTGAGGAACTTGAGGGTATTGCAAATAGAACTGATTTTGATTTAGGTTCACATTCTAAAAACCAAAAAGATTTTAATATTAAAGCAAAAGTAAAAGATAATAAAAATTCCACAACAAAGTTAGCGATTCAAGATTTAGAAAACAAAGAGTGGTTTATACCATTTGTTATAGAGCCCTCTGCTGGAGTCGAAAGGGGAGTGTTGGCAGTTTTAAATGAGGCTTACACTGTAGATGAGGCTAACAAAAGAACATTACTCAAACTGAAACCGCATTTATCACCATTTAAGGCTGCAGTTATACCATTGAAAAGAAATAATTCTGACTTGGTCAATACAGCAAATAATGTCAAATCAGAGCTACAATCACTTGGTCTTGGCAGAGTTATGGTTGAAAATACAGGAAATATTGGAAAAAATTATCGTAGACATGATGAGATTGGGACACCTTTGTGTGTTACTATTGATTTTGAAACTTTAGAAAATCAAACAGTTACGGTGCGAGATAGAGATACTATGAAACAAGAAAAAGTATCACTCTCTGAAATATCAAATTATTACTCTGGATACTTTAAGTAATTTATTTATTAACTCTAGGCTCCCTAAGTATGTAATAATTATTTATTTGTAATAATATTTCTGAATTATTTGGAAGTTTTTGAGGTTTTTTCTCAAAAACTTTAATTGTAAGTTTTTTCTTATTCAGTTGTCGATGTTTAATCCTTGAAACTACCTCTTGACCTACAAAGCATCCTTTCGAATAGTCTACTAATTCATCATTGACTTCAGATGGAAGTAGAGAGGACTGTTTAAGCAGGTTAGAGTCAATTATTCCAGTTGAAAGTTGATCTAAAATATAATTTTTATCAAATTCTCTTTTATTAACTTTTTCAATACTGAGTTTTACGTCAGATAACAAGGCGTATTTATTTAAGAATGTAGCCAAATCATTTTGATCATTCGAGCAAACTAATTCATATGACTCGTCTGATTTAGTAATTATTATTTCATATAGAATCTTGCCTTGTGGAGATAGTATATAGCTCTTTAACTCTTTCTTTAATTTAGTTAAGTCGTTGGTAATTATATTTTGTAAGAAATCAAATCTTTCTTCCCCAAATACTCTTATTTTTATTGGATTAAGTGTTTCAATTTGCATGTAATATATTATCTATATGTATATATATGCATTTACTATTTATTTCTTCAAATAGAATAGGTGACTCCTTAATTAACCTCCAAGTTTTAAATAAATACATCAGAAAATATAAGAAAAATATCGAGGTAACATTAGTTTCTGGTCCTTTGCCAATGCCTATTTATGATGATTATTCTATGATTTCTAGAAGGATTAACCTTACTAAACAAAAATATAATCTACATTGGTTAAAACTTTATAAAGAACTTTCACCACTTAAATTCGATGAAATAGTTGATTTTAGATCCTCGATTATTGGTTATTTCTTGAGAGTAAAAAAAAGAAATATATTTAAAATGAAAAAAGGTAAAAATATTTATGAACAAATCCATAATAGATTTGATACTGATCTAAAAAAAGATTTTAAAATATTGATCGATAGAGTTCGTAATATTTTTCCAATTTCAAATTATGTGTGTTTAGCCCCATTTACAAATTGGCCACCAAAAGAATGGCCTTCAGAACAATTTGTTAAAATAGCAAAATATCTAATTGAAAAAGGCATTGATAAAATATTTATTTTAGGATCAGAAAATGAAAGTTCAAAATTTCATCATTTTGAGTCAGAACTAGGCGATAAAGTAATTAATAGATGTGGCAAGCAACATATTCTCAACGATTATGGTTTACTTCAAAAATCAAGGTTATTTATTGGAAATGACTCTTCCATGATGCATATGGCTTCATTGAGTAAAACTCCAACTATTTGTCTTTTTGGTCCCACAAATGATAATATTTATTTTCCTAAAATCTTTGATCATTGTCATCTTGTTAGGTCATCAGAGTCTTATGAAAGTCTTGTTAGTAAAACTCAAAACTATACTTTAAATAATTGTTTAATGAATGATGTTTCTTATAATCAAGTAATTGATAAAATAGATAATATTTTAAATGCTCAAAATTTTTAAGCCTTGCGACTTTCATGTTCATCTAAGAGAGGGCCAACTTTTAAAAAATGTATTAAAAGAAAATAATAAAAATTTTCAAAAAATTTTAGTTATGCCTAACTTAACAAAGCCAATTACTAATAAAAATATTTTATCAAAGTATAGATCCTTCGTTTTAAATAATAATAACAATACTGAAATTCTTTTTACAATCTATTTAAACCAAGACTGTTCTATTATTGATTTAAAAAATATGGTTAAAGAAAAATTATTTTTTGCAGCTAAATTATATCCTCTTCATGCCACTACTAATTCTTCATCAGGAGTAAAAGACATCAAAAAAATGTCTAAATATTTCGAATTTTTAGAAAATAATAAAATACCATTATGCTTACATGGTGAACACATTCATGAAAATGATGATCCTTATGAGCGTGAAAAAAGATTTCTTGATTTTGAGTTATCTTGGTTAGTAAAAAAGTTTAAAGGTTTAAAGATAACTTTAGAACATATAACAACTAAAGACTCTGTAGATTTTGTAAAATCGCACAAAAACATTGCAGCTACTATAACAACACATCATTTACTTGAAAATACAAACACTTTTCTTGGAAATTTTTTAAGACCAGAAATATTTTGTAAACCTGTAATTAAAAGTGTAAATCACCAAAAATCATTATTAAATGCTGCTCTTTCTGGCAATTCAAAATTTTTCTTTGGTTCTGACTCAGCTCCACATCTTAAAAATCACAAATTTAATGAGTTTTGTTGTGCTGGTGTATATTCCACAAAATATTCTGTCTCAAATATATTGGAGCTCTTTTACACCTCAAAAAAATCAAATAATTTAAATAAATTTTTAACAATTAATGGATGTAAACATTATAACCTTAAGTTTGATAACACTCTAATTTCATATTCTAGAAAAAAAGATTTCACATTTAAAAAATACTCTAAATTCAAAAACGATAGTTTAATTAACTATAATCACTTTAAAAATTACTGGTCTAAAAACTAGATTAGAACTTTTGTAAAATGGCCCATTTTTCTGCCAGTTTTTAACTCTTTTTTGTGATAATCATGAAAATATTCATTTTCTTTGAATGATTTCTCACGATAGTTATAAATATCGTCCCCTAGAATATTTATCATTTCAGATTTAGATTTTAATGAAGGCTCTACCTTTTCAAGATCACATACAGATCTGATATGAGACTCAAATTGACTAACATTGTATGACTCAATAGTTAAATGTCCTGAGTTGTGAACTCTGGGAGCTATTTCATTTAATAATAATTTTTTTTCTTCATTTATAAAAAATTCTAAACAAAAAGTTCCAACATAGCTTATTTTTTCTGCAAATTTATAAGCATGGTTTGTCGCTTCTTTAATGATCGATTTCTCTGAGTTAGCTGGTGAAAATGATTTGAAAAGAATTTGATTTTTATGAATATTTTCAATTGGTTGATAGGTAAAAATAGTACCATCTTTATACCTGACAGCAATGATAGAGATTTCTTGTTGTAAATTAATTTTTTTTTCCAAAATATACTCATTATTTGGTATGTCAGATATATCTTTATAACTATTAATTACTATTTGGCCTTTACCATCATATCCAAGTTTGCGAGTCTTCAATATTGCAGGAAAAAATTTAGGATCAACTGATTTTAAATCAGATGTATTGTTAATTTCCATATAGGGAACAGTAGGGATATTAATCTTATTTACATAATTTTTTTCAGTTAATCGATCTTGAATAATTTGATTAATTTCAGAACTAGGTGAAATTTTAATCTTTTGTTCAATATATGATAAAGTTTTAAAAGGGATATTTTCAAACTCATAAGTCACAAAATCACATTTTTTAATAAAATTATCTATCTCGTGAAAATCATCATACTTTTTTATTAAGAAGTGATTTGCATATTTAATTGCTGGGGAGTCATCAGTATCAGAGTATATAAAAGTTTGAATATTTAATTTACTAGCCACTTGGCATAACATCATACCTAATTGACCTCCACCTAAGATACCGATGATCATTATCTAGGTGTCTTTTTAACTTTTTTTGTTTGAGCCAGTCTCCATTTTACTAAACTTCTTTCAATATTGGGGTCATAATTACTAATAATTGAAGCTGCATATAATGCAGCATTTTTGGCTCCATTTTCACCAATAGCCACAGTTCCAACTGGAATGCCAAAAGGCATCTGAGCTATTGAAAGTAAACTATCTAAGCCTTTTAGTGTTTTTGACTCAATTGGTACCCCGATTACTGGAATATGAGTTATAGCTGCTATCATGCCTGGTAAATGAGCAGACCCACCAGCTCCAGCAATAATAATCTTAATACCTCTTTCATAAGCTTGTTCAGCATACTCATAGAGTCTTTTGGGAGTTCTATGAGCTGAAACTATTTTTTTTTCATGGACAATCTTTAATTCTTTTAGAATTTTACCTGTATGCCTAAGTGTGGACCAATCGCTTTGGCTTCCCATTACTATTGAGATTTTAGGGATAGATATTTTCATTTTTTTGAAAACTTTTTTTCAGTGATTTTGAAGTAAAGTTTATAAGGCAATACTTTACCAAATTTCATTATAGAATTAAAAGGAAAAGGGAAGGATATTTCAAAACCTTTTTTATATATTTTACTATAAATAATCCTAGCTGCATCTTTGGGTGACATTAAATATGGCATTTTAAATGAATTTACTTTTGTTGCAGGAGTTTCTACAAATCCTGGACAGATAAGTTTTACATTGAGATTATCATGCATTTCAGATTTTATAGCCTCGGCTAGATTAATTAAAGCCGCTTTTGAGGGTCCGTATAAAATAGATTTTGGGAGACCCTTATATCCAGCTGTGGAGGACATTATTGCCAAGGTATAATTTGAATTTAGCTCGAAATTTTTTTTTATTAGCTCTATTGATAAATAAATACTTAAAACATTGGTATCAAAAGTTGCCTTTGCATTTTCAAAGTTAAAATCATTTAGACTATCGGGGATATAAATACCTGCATTTAAAATAAATGTACTAATATTTGCATTTCTTTTAAATACCTCATCTATAATTTGCTTACTTGAGTCAAAATTTGATAAATCTATTTTTACAAACTCAAATTTTGGATTATCAATTGTTTCATTTGGTATTTTGGTATCATCTCTTGCTAAGCCTATTACATTCCAGCCTTGTCTGAGATACTCTTCACATAGTGCGTAGCCAATCCCACTACTAGCACCTGTTATAAAAACTACTCTATCTTGTGTATTCTTTGATGAATTTTTTTGCATTAGATATATGAGTACTAATTTTAGACTTGTCCATTTTATTTACAGTATAGTACATCATAGAGAGTCTCTGATTAGTTTTAAAATAATTTTTATTTTTATATATAAAATTCCAATATAAACCATCTAATGTTTGTGTCCAATCTCCCCGACTATAATTACTCATCTTTAATAAGTAATTTGAACCGCATAAATATGGTTTTGTTGCAAAAATACCTCCATCGCTAAACATCCCCATTCCATAGACATTTGGTGTCATAACCCAATCAGATGAGTCAATGAATGTCTCCATAAACCATTTATAAACTTCAGATGGCTTTAATCCAGCTAAGTTCATTATATTACTAATTATCATCAATCTTGGGATATGGTGAACATATCCACTTTTTTTTAAATTTAATATCATGTCATTTAAAATAGGAATGTTTGTCGTACCCTCATACCAATGTTTTGTTAATTTTCTGTCATTTCCAAAAAAGTTACCATTATTAAAATCTTTATAATAGTGAATATTTAAGTATCTCATAAATTCTCTCCAACCAAAGACTTGTCTAATAAACCCTTCGTAATTATTGATGCCAACTTTAGTATAAGAACAAGAGCTCAATTTATTGAGCACTTGTTCTGGTGTTATTAAACCTATATTTAATGGTGCACTAATTATGCTATGATTAATGTATGGATCACTGGTGCTCACAAAATCTTCGTAATGTCCAAAGTTTTCAAGTTTACTGCTAATAAAATTATCAAGAACTTTAGATGAGTCTTTAAAATTCATTGGAAATATTATTTTCTTTTCCAAATTTCCAAAGTGTTTTGAAAAAAATTTATCAATTAATTTTTTTATTTCCTCAAAATATTTTGACTCAAATGTATAAGATTTAGGACTTTGATAACCTTTAGGAACTCTTTTTCTATTATCCTCATCGAAACTCCACTTATCTCCAATAGGTTTATTGTCTTTTACAAATATTTGAAAACTTTTCCGAACATTGCTATAAAAATTAGCAAGTTGAGGTTTTTTTGTAGTAACCATATCTTTATAATCGGTTCTACTAACAAGGAACATAGGAGATTTATGAAAAATTAGTTCAATTTTGCTATTTTTACAAAATTGCTCAAATTTAATTCTGAATTCTAAGTCTTCTATTTCGAAGATATTAATTTTAGAAATATTTTTTTTACTTAAGAAGCTTTTTAGACCAGCAAAATAGTCTTTAAAATTAGAAATATTTTTATCAAGAGAAATATAATTTACTTTAAAATTATTTTTTTTTAGATAGTCCCTGTATTCCCTCATTGATGCCAAAAAATAATAAATTTTTTGTTTGTGATGTTTAAAATAACTACAAAGGCCCATATCCTCTTGTATAAAAAAATCACATGAGTTTTTAAATTCTGTTAAGTACTTCTTATCAAATAGTTGATTTCCAAGAACTACAAAGCATTCCTTCATTTTGTTTTTATTATTTTGTGATTAAAGTTGATCTTCCACCATCAAGTTGGAAGTTTTGTCCTGTAATCCATGATGATTTTTTAGATACCAAGAAAGAAGCCAAATTACCTATGTCATCACCTGTTCCAAGTCTTGACATAGGGTGAAGTTTTCCAATTCCTTCAGCAACCTTTTCATTAGAAACCATAAAATTTGACATTTTGGAAAAAGATAGGCTAGGAGATATTGTATTAAATCTTATCTTCGGAGCATAGTCTGCGGCTAAAGAATTTGATAAACCAATTAATGCACTTTTTGCAGAGGAGATTGCTGTATGATTTTTAAAACCTCTAACAGCTGCTATTGATGAAAAAAATACTACTGAAGATGAATCCGACATCTTAGTTATGCAATGATTGAGGAAATGAACGATATTATAAAAATTATCATCCATTATTTTTTTAAAATCATCAACAGAGGTGCTTGAGAAAGGTTTTAAGTTTATCGAGCCAATGGCAAAGATTATGCCAGATATTTCGTAGTTAATTGATTTTATGAAACTTTCTGTATTCGTGTAATCATTAATATCTAGAACATTTTTTTCAAAATTACCTTCAACATCACTATCAAATTCGCTTCTTGATATTAAAACTAAATCATTATCATCTTTTAGGTTGTTAACACATGATTTGCCAACAGAACCATTTGCACCAATAACTAGAATTTTACCCATGCAGTTTATACAAAATGTAACCCTAATTAGATTTAATTCTTAAGTATTTGAAGGCTATAACAAGTAGCTGATACAAACAATAAAGTGCCTATTATTTGATGGATAGAACCCAAAGAGACTTGAACATTACTCAAAACAACAAAAACACCAATAAATAACTGAATTAAAACTAGAAATAGCACAATCAGGAAATGGATTTTTTGATATTTATTTTCAATTCCCTTAAAATGTTTAAAGCACATATAAAGAATTGTTAAAAATGATAAATAAGCTAAGGCTCTATGAAAAAAATGAATGAAGACACTGTTATCAAAAAAACCAAAAAGTCGATCCTCAATAAAAATTAAATTTTCAGGAATGTAATTATCTCCCATTTTGGGCCAAGTATTAAATGATTTTCCAGCATCTAAACCAGCCATAAAAGCACCGTAAATTACTGTAAAAAAAATTATTATATTAAAAAAAATAAAAAAAGTTTTATGTGAGCTAAAATTATTTTTATAAATTCCAATATCAAGCCTTTTCAAGAAAAGATAAGCAATTAAAGAGAGAATTATTTGAGCTATAATTAAGTGAACGGCAAGTCTTAAATGGCTAACGTATGGATTAACATCTAATCCACTTTTTACCATCCACCATCCGATAATACCTTGTGCCCCTCCAAGAAAAAGAAGGAATGAATATGAGTATAACTCTTCATTAGAAAAGTATTTTTTCAAAGCAAAGTAAATAAAAGGGATGATAAAAATAATTCCTATTAGTCTTCCCAATACTCTATGTCCATATTCCCACCAAAAGATGTATTTAAACTCTGATAGTGTCATGTTTATATTTTTTATTTGATATTCAGGATATTGCTTATAGTCTTCAAAAACTTTTAACCAATCTCCATGGGATAAAGGTGGTATTGTTCCCATAAATAATCTCCAATCAACCATGGACAAACCAGACTCAGTTAATCTTGTCAAACCACCAACAATGATCATCAACAATATAATTGACATGAGACTCACAAGCCAAAGACTTATCTGAAAATTCTCGGATTTATACATCTAATCTAAATTTATAATTTTTTAGAATATATTTAGTATATTAATTTTAGTCGCATTAAGCCTGTCTAACTGATAGATCTTATAGTCTAAATATTTAAAAATTTCAAAATGACATATCATATTAACGTTATAGATCATGAGGGTTCACCTCATAAAATTGAAGCAACAGTTGGTTTTTCAATAATGGAGATTATTAGAGACGCTGGATTAGATATTGAGGCTATATGTGGAGGTTGTTGCGCTTGTGCTACCTGCCATTGTTATGTCGATGAAAATTGGTTAGAAAAAATATCAAAAGCTGATGACGATGAAGAATCTATGCTTGACCAAGCTATGGATATAAAAAAAAATTCAAGACTCTCATGTCAAATTCCATTTACAGAAGAGCTCAATGGTATTACTCTAACTTTAGCACCTAAATTTTGACTGATTATAACTCACATAAATCCTGGCCATTTAATGAAGCAAAAAAAATTGTAAAACGCTTTGAAAAAAATAATCCCAAAGACAAAATAATCTTTGAAACTGGGTACGGCCCATCCGGTTTACCTCATATAGGTACATTTGGGGAAGTGCTAAGGACAAATATGGTAAGATTTTGTTATGAAAAATTGACTGGTAAAGAGACAGACCTCATTGCTTTTTCTGATGATATGGATGGCTTTAGAAAAGTCCCTGATAACATCCCAAACAAAGAAAAATTATCTAACTACCTTGATTACCCTTTGACATCCGTCCCAGATCCTTTTGAGTTGTTTAATAGTTTTGGCGAACATAATAATTCAAAACTTAAAGATTTTTTAAATAGATTTAATTTGCCTTTTTCTTTTCAAAGTTCAACAGATGCTTATAAATCAGGATTGTTTAATGAAACAATCAAGAAAATTATAAAAAATTATGATGAAATTATTAATGTAGTTCTTCCGACACTTGGTGAAGAAAGAAGAAAATCTTATAGTCCATTTTTTCCAATCAGTGAAATAACAGGCAAAATATTGCAAGTTCCAATTGAAGAAATTAATTATGAAGAATTTTCTGTTTCATATTATGAGGACGGTGTATTGAAGTCTAAATCAGTTTTAGATGGTAATTGTAAACTTCAGTGGAAAGTTGATTGGGCAATGAGGTGGGCTGCTTTCGGTGTGGACTATGAAATGTGTGGTAAGGATTTAACAGAAAGCTATACCCTATCATCAAAGATATGTAAGATAATCGGTTCTAAGCCCCCTGAAAATTTAATTTATGAACTATTTCTCGATGAAAATGCTGAAAAAATTAGTAAGTCAAAAGGCAATGGTATAAGCATCGATGATTGGCTCAAATATTCTATTGAAGAGAGTTTGGCCATGTTTATGTATCAGAGACCGACAACTGCAAAGAAACTTTATTTTGATGTAATTCCTAAAAACACCGATGAATACTTATCGCATGTTAACAAATTAGATTCCGACGATCTAAACCCAGATAATCCTGCTTGGCATATTCATAAAGCTGAAAACCCATCATATAAATCTAAAATTAATTATAGTTTAATCCTAAATATTATATCAGTTTGCAAGTCTGAGGACCCTAATGTGATTTTTGGTTTAATAAAAAATTATCAATCTAATTTTAGTAAAGCGGAAACTGATCTTATTAATAGAATGATTTATTGTGGTATTAATTATTTTAGGGACTTTATACAACCAAATTTAAACTTTAAAATTCCAAATTCTGAAGAATTAATTATACTTAAAGAAGTTGTGTCTAAATTAAAAGAAGTAGAGTCTTCCGCTGATGCAGATGAATTTCAAACTGCTATTTTTAGTGTCGGAAAGAATTCTGTTTATAAAGAGAATATTAAAGAATTTTTTAAACTTATTTATCAAGTTGTTTTTGGTCAAGAGAATGGGCCAAGATTGGGCTCATTTACTAAAATTTATACAAAAAATAAAACTCTGGAGTTGTTCAACTCGAAGCTAAATGTATAATTTAGCTCATCGTATTCTCAAAAAGCTAGATCCAGAATTATCCCACAATATATCTATAAAAGCTCTCAAATTAGGCATTTATCCAAAAATTATTTGTAAAAATACAGAAATCCTTGAACAAACAATATGGGGAAGAACTTTTAAAACTCCTATAGGGTTATCGGCAGGTTTTGATAAAAATGCAGAGGTTATAAATCCAATATTAAATTTAGGATTTAGTTTTACTGAGTTAGGAACAGTGACTCCTTTGCCTCAAAGAGGCAACCCAAAACCTAGAATTCATAGGTTCCCCGCACAAAAAGCATTAATAAATTCTTTAGGGTTTAATAATAAAGGCATGGATGTATTTGAAAGAAATATCAATAACTCAAACCTAAAAGAAAACTTCCAAGATAAAATCATTGGCATAAACATCGGTAACAATAAGGATACTGTTGAAATTTTAGATGATCTCAAAAAGCTTTTCGATAGACTGTATAGACTTGGTGATTACATTGTGATGAATTTATCTTCACCAAATACACCTGGATTAAGAGATAATCTTAAATCTCAAAATTTTGAAAAGATCGTTACAAGTATCCATAGGCTAAGAGATGAGAATAACTCAAAAATCCCTATTTTATTCAAAATATCACCAGATATTTCTGATCAGGATAAAAAGGATATTTCATTGATTTCATTGGCAAATGATGTGGATGGGCTAATACTGACTAACACAACAATTAATAAATCGATGGTTAATGAAAAGTTAGAGGGAGGGGTAAGTGGTAGACCATTATTCCTTAAGTCTAATGAATTGATAAGAGATTTTTATACTCTTACTTCAGGAAAGATTAAAATTATAGGAGTAGGCGGTATTTTTGACGCCAATGATATTTTAACTAAAATGAAATTAGGGGCATCTTTAATTCAAATATATAGTAGTTTTACATATGAAGGTCCTTATCATGTAAAAAAAATGACTTACGATCTAATAAATCTAATTCAACAACAAGGATTTAGAAATATTTCAGAAGTAATAGGACAATACTCTTGATATCAATTTCCTCTTTTAAAAAAGTTGTTAATAATTACGATTATTTTCTTTTTGACCAATGGGGTGTTTTACACAACGGAAGTAGCAAGTTTCCTCAAGCAGAAGAATGCTTAAGTTTTTTAAAAAAGAAAGATAAGCGTGTTATCTTAGTATCTAATTCCTCAAGACCAACAAAATTTTCTATAAATAATTTAGATAAATTAGGTATAGACAATAATTTATATGACTATTGTATTACTAGTGGGCAAATAGCATTAAATTTTTTAGAAAAAGATATTTATAATAAATATGGTAAAAAATGTTTCCCTATTAAGTTAACAAAAGAAAAAATAAATTATTTTAATTTAGACTGTACTAATAACATTCAAAAAGCAAATTTCGCAATGATTGCTGATTTAAAAGATGGTTTAACAATTTTAGACTTTGCAGAAGAACTAGATAAAATGTTAAAATTTAATTTACCTTTGCTATGCGCTAACCCAGATTATTTAGTTCATAATAAAAATAAACTCTCTATGTGTGGTGGAACTATCGCAAACTTATACTCAGATTTAGGTGGAATAGTATTTAGATATGGTAAACCCTATAAACCTATTTATGAAAATATAATAAAGAAAATTAAAATAAAAAATAAAAACAAGGTTTTAGTAATCGGAGACTCTCTTTGGCATGATATAGATGGAGGCAACAAGATGAAATTTGATACACTTTGGATTAAAAATGGCATTCATAGATCTCAATTGAATAATGGGCCAGAAATCAAAGATTTAATCAAACAGTACAAACCAAAATACGCAATAAGTGACCTTAAAATATAAGAAACTATCATTGTAAAAAGAGAACTTTTATATTATAAACTCATTTCATGTCTAGATCTTGCGATATTACTGGAAAAAAACACCAAACTGGCCATAATGTCAGCCATTCAAATATAAAGTCCAAAAGGCGTTTTATGGTGAATTTAAATAACGTAACTCTATTCAGTGAGTCTTTACAAAGAAAATTCAGAGTAAGAATAGCTTCGTCTACACTTAGAACTATTGATAAACATGGTGGTCTAGATCAATTTTTGAATAAAACTAGCTCACGATCTTTAACTGATAAAGCCTTAAAAATAAAAAAACAAATCGAAAAAAACGTTAGCAAAAAAGCTAGCTAAATGTTTCAAGAATTATTTTTAAATTTATCAAATAACTTAAATAATTCTTCAATAGTAATTATCTGGTTATTTCAAATTATCTTTTGTTACCTTTCAATTTTACTTTCACTTAAGTTCTTCGGAAAAACAGGTATTTATGTTTACGTAGCGATTGCAATCATATTAGCTAATATTCAAGTTCTTAAAGTTGTAGACTTTCCTTTCTTTCCTGAACCTATGGCCCTAGGAACTGTTTTGTTTATTTCTATATTTCTTTGTACTGACATATTGAATGAATATTTTGATAAAAAATCTGCAACTAAATGTATATACCTTGGTATTGCAGCATACTTATTTTCAACCGTACTTATGTTTTTAACAATATCTATGGCTCCAATTAATCCTGATGAGCATCCTGCATGGTCTTGGAGCTATGGTATGCATGAGTCAATTATGACTATCTTTCTCCCACAGTTTCCAATAATAGTTGGAAGTATTTGTGCTTTTTTTATAAGTCAAAAAATTGATATTTTTATATTTTCTTATTTAAAAAATAAAAATACTAACCTTTGGTTTAGAAATAATGCATCAACAATTGTATCGCAATTTATTGATAATATTATATTTAGTGTTCTTGCATTTAATATCTTATCATCTAACCCAGTGCCTTTATTTGACCTAATTATTTCTTACGGAATAGGAATTTATTTACTTAGAATTCTATTAAGTCTATTTGATACAATATTTATATATTTAGCGAAGATCTTTTTGCCATCTAAACTTGACTAATTTTTTTCAAGTAAAAAAAAAGTCAAAATTATCAAATGCTCGACTTGGATTAATTAATACAGCACACGGTAAAATTAATACACCTTCATTTATTTTTTGTGGTACTAAGGCCACTGTCAAATCTGTACTCCCCTCGCAATTAAAATCAGCAAGAACACAAATCATTCTTTCAAACACATACCATTTAATGCTTCAACCTGGTCCAGAGATCATATCAAAAGAAGGGGGTTTACAGAGTTTTACTGATTGGAATGGACCTATGATGACTGATAGTGGGGGATATCAAATATTTTCACTAGGATATGGGTCAGTTTCAGAGGAAATTAAAGGAAAAAACAATAATACGAATAGAAAATCTCTCATAAAAATAACCGAGGACGGTGCATCTTTTAGAAATTATATAAATGGGGATAAAGTATTCTTATCACCTGAAAGATCAATTGAATTACAACGTGACTTTGGTGCTGATCTGATTTTTGTCTTAGATGAATGTACTCCCTTTAATGTTTCCAAAAAATATACGGAAAAGTCTATGTATATGAGTCATCGCTGGGCAGCAAGATGCAAAAATTCTTTCGACTCAAAATTTAAAAAGTATAACTCAACTTTTGGTTCCTCAGGAAAACAGTCACTATATGGTATTATACAAGGCGGTGTTTATGAGGATTTAAGAAAGATCGCATGTGAAGAAACATGCGTAAAAAATTTTGATGGACTTGCAATAGGTGGCTCTTTGGGGAGCACAAAAAATCAGATGTACGATATCTTTTCTATCTGTGAAAATTATATAGATAAATCAAAACCTATTCATATTCTAGGAATTGGAGGACTAGATGATATTTTGCATGGTGTAAGTTCTGGATATGATACATTTGATTGTGTATCACCCACAAGGATCGCAAGACATGGTATTATGATGTCAAAATTAAGTACTAAAGGAATTAACTTAAACAACTCAAAATTTAAGGACGATCATTCTAGTATTGATGAAGGATGTGAATTACAGGAAATAAATAAATTTTCAAAATCTTACATACATCATTTGTTTAAAGCTAATGAGATGCTCGGTATGACCATTTTATCAATATATAATATTTGGTTTATGAATAAGTTTTTTGAAGAAATAAGATTGTCTATAAAAAAGGATAGATTTGAAGAGTATAAGAATAAAATTTTGTCTAATTTAGTCGAATAATGACTCTATTTTCTCAAACATAATTCCACCTAACTCTTCTACATCATGAATGGTAATTGCTTTGCTGTAATACTGACCTACGTTATGACCTATACCGATTGCCAATAGTTCAATTTTTGATTTCTCTTCAATCGCAAGAATAGTACTTTTTAGATGTTTTTCTAAATAATTACTGTTGTTTACTGACAGTGTTGAGTCATCTACAGGTGCGCCATCAGATATGACAATTAGTATTTTTCTACTTTCAGGTCTTTTCGAAATTCTAGAACTAGCCCAAAGTAGTGCTTCGCCATCAATATTTTCTTTTAAAAGACCCTCTTTTAACATTAGGCCTAAATTTATTTTAGATTTTTTTGAGTTTTGGTCAGCAGATTTATAAATAATATGTCTTAGGTCATTAAGTCTTCCAGGATTTTTCTGCTTTCCATTTTTAAGCCAATGCTCTCGAGTTTTTCCACCTTTCCAAGCTTTTGTTGTAAAACCAAGAATTTCAACTTTGATTTTACATTTTTCTAAAGTAGCGGCTATCATATCAGTTGTTAAAGCAGCTATCATAATAGGTTTTCCTCTCATTGATCCTGAATTATCAATTAACAAAGTTACGGTTGTATCTTCAAATTTAATTTCTTTTTCTTTTTTAAAAGAGAGAGAACTATTTGAATTAGTTATAACCCTGGTAAGTTTAGAAGTATCTAGAACACCCTCATCTAAATCAAAATTCCATGACCTATTTTGTTTTGATTGAAGTTTTCGATATAATTTATTTGCTAATCTTGATATTTGTTTCTGATATAAATCACATTTTTCATCGAGCTGTCTTCTTAGGGCCACTAACTCTTCATGATCACATAGTTTAATTGCTTCTATGATTTCATCATATTGATTAGTAGCTGCTTTATAATTTTGATTAAGGTTTCTATAGCTATCAATTGACTTAAATATATCTTCAATTTGTTGGTCTGAAATTTCAATATCAATTTCTTCTCCCTGAACACTAGACTGACTATTATCTGAGTCATTTTCTGGAGTATGCATATTTTCTTCTAATTGGCTTTCTTCAGGTTTTTGGGCTTGATTTTCTTCTTGGTTTTGTTGTTGATTAAAATCCTCTTCATCATTTCCCTCTTCGAGATCTTTATCATCTGGTTGGCTTTCATTCTCAACCGATGGAAAAATAATTCTAAGTAAATCTACCGATAAGTTTAAATATTCTTTTTGGTCTTGAATATTCTGAGATAAATTTTGAAGTGTGTTATAAAATTTTGATATGTTGTCTTTAGAAGTTATATTTTTTAAATGATTATTATTTGATTTCCACATTTTATTGTTTACTAAATCAATGAAAAAGTGCGTTAAGGTAAAATAAAATAAATCTTTAGAGTCTTTTTGTTTTTTTAATTTTAATACCTCTAATCTTTTAAACCATTTATTCTCAATATTTTTTATAATACCTTTGAAGGGTTTTGAGCCATATGTCTCATATCGTAAACGCTCTAAGAAAATAATTTCTTCTCTAATATCTATATTTTTAGATGTTACTTGGTTTAACAGTTTTTCATCATGGTATTTTTTTTTAAGAGCAAAAGAGTCTGCTGTACCACGCATATCCTCGTAATTGAAAATATTTGAGATTGAAGGAATGTTTAAAGTATCATCTTTTTCTAAAACGATATTTGAATTAATGTTTATTTTTAATTCTTTGTTTTCCGATATGGTTTTATTAACAGAATTGAGTGTATTTGAAATTTGCCTGGGAATATTTAGTTGTTTCTCAGACAATTAGATATCAATTGCAAAGGTTCTTTGGAAATATTCTTTATATATATCTATTTCACTTTCGTCACATTTATTTAAAAAAGTAAACTTTAAAGAGTTCTTAATATCTTTAATAATTTTATAATTTTCTGCCCACATAATTACAGTTCTAGGGCTCATGACAATAGATATATCTTTTTGTTCGAAACCTTTTCTTGTTAAATTTGCCATTTGAACCATAGAAGCTATTATTTTTCTCTCTTCATTGTTAGCAGAAACTTTTTTTGAAATAATTTCTATTTCTTTATCCTCATCAAGGTAGTTTAATTTTGCAACTATATTCCATCTATCCATTTGACCTTGATTGATCTGATTTGTTCCATGATAAATCCCAGAGGTATCCCCAAGACCTACTGTGTTAGCAGTAGCAAATAGCCTAAAATAAGGATGAGGTGAAAGCACCTTACTTTGGTCAAGAAGAGTTAACTTTCCCTCAGCTTCAAGTATTCTTTGAATAACAAACATTACATCTGGTCGACCTGCATCGTATTCGTCAAAAACTAAAGAAACGTTATTTTGAAATGCCCAAGGCAGGATACCTTCCTGAAATTCTGTTACTTGTTTGTTATCTTTTAAAACTATTGCATCTTTTCCAATAAGATCGATTCTCGATACATGACTATCTAAGTTAACTCTTATGCACGGCCAGTTTAATCTTGCACAAACTTGTTCAATATGAGAGGACTTTCCAGTTCCATGCAAACCTTGTAAGAAAACTCGTTTATTAAATTTTAGACCAAGCAAAATAGCAATCGTTGTACTTTCATCAAATACGTAGTTTGTGTCTAATTTGGGACAATATTCACTAGCTTCATTAAATTTTGGAACTTTTATATCTGTTTGAATCCTAAAGACTTCTTTGGATGATACATCAGAAATTTGTAAATTATCCTTTTTTTTAAGAGCCTCGATTTTATTCATTTTTTGTATCTTTCAATTAAGTAGTTATATGCTTCTACTATTTCTCTAAATTTATCAATAACTTTTTTACTATCACCCTTTACATCTGGATGATGCTCTTTGACCAGTTCTTTATACCTTTTCTTTATCAATTTTAAGTCTGTATTTATATCTAATTTTAAAATACTAAGGGATTTTAACAATTTATTTGATTGAGGCTGAAATCCAGCAGGGTTATCAAATGTGCCCATATCCTCACCATTGATCGTAAAATTATAAAACTTTCTTCCCGATCCAAAAGAGCTTGTGGGTCTCCTCCAGATGGTGTCAAAACGAATATCGTTTTCAATTTCATTTGCATCCATTTTCTTATGGTAATTCCACTTTTTATTAAACTCTTTAATATGTTCAATACAAAACCACTGATAATTAGCTAAATTGTCATAGTCTAAAGGTGCTTTATAAACACCTTCCTTTTTACAATTTGGATGATTGCATAAATTTTCTATTTTATTTTTTTTATTCATTTAAGATTTAATTATGAATTTAAATAATATTAAAATTCTTTTACAAGATATTAGTGAATTTGAAATTTTAGAAATTATTAACAACAGTGAAAAACATATGGGACATGCTGGTGTAGAAAATACATCTACCATGTTAACTCATGTAGAGCTCAGAATATTGAATAAAAATAATCTGAAGAAAATAGATATTCATAGAACAATTCATGAAAAATTAGAACCGGTTTTTAAATCTGGCCTACACTCCCTAGAAATAAAAATTTCAAATAGATAGCTTAACCTTATTAATTTTGTTTATTGATCTAGAGATAATTTGCAATTTTACATCCTCAATAAAGAAAACCTTTCCAACTTTAGGGATTTCTTTTGCTAAATCATGAATTAAACCTGATAATGTTACAAATTGATCAGGTAAGTTAATATCTAGACTTCTATTAATTTCTCTTACACTAGCATTTCCATTGAATAAATAATTATTAGAGTCAATTTTCTCTAAATATGTTTCATCAGTGTCAGTTTCATCAAAAATTTCTCCAATTATTTCTTCAATAATATCCTCTAAAGTAATTAAGCCTTGTATTTCTCCATATTCATCTACTATTAATGCCATATGTTCTCTAGAAGATTTAAAATCAATAAGTTGTTTCATCGCAAGTTTGTTTTGAGGAATAAAAACAGACTGAAAAGTATTTCTTTCAATACTTTCATTTGACTCCTCTAAAGAGGAGTCTTTTAAAAAATCTCTTATATCTATAATACCAACCAGATTATTAAAATTTCCCTTAATAACAGGTATTCTCGTGAATGTTGATGAACTTATTGTTTTAAAATTTTGTTTATAGGGATTATCTAGGTTAATGAATAGAATTTCATTTCTGTGAGTCATTAGCTCATCAACTTTTAATTTTTTTAACTCAAGAATATTACTCATATAATCAGCTTCATATTCACCATCTTTTGAGTATTGTTTTTGCAGTTGAACAGCTCCTTCAAACTCCTCTTCAATAATTTTTGATTGGTCTGCATTTAAATTTAATCCAATGAATTTAATAATTTTGTTAGAAATTTTATTAATAAGATAAACAATTGGTTTAATTAATTTCGTGTAAAAGTAAAAAAACTTAGAAACTTTTAGTGCAAAAGTCATCGGTTTGTTTATTGCAAAAATTTTAGGAGTTACTTCAGAAAATATAACAATCATTAATGTCATAAAAATTGTAGCAACAGAAACTCCTAAACCTCCAAATTCTGAGACAAGTAATTCTGTCATTAAAGCTGTAGCTAAAATATTAAATAAGTTATTAGCAAGTAAGATTCCCGTAATAAATTCATCTTTGAATTCTTTAATTTTTAAGATGAAATTCGCATTTTTAGCTCCTTTATCTTTTTGTCTATGAGCTCGCTGTTTCGATACTGCTGTCAAAGCAGTTTCCGAACCAGAGGAAAGGGCTGATAATAAGAGTAAGATAATTATCGCTAATATTTTTATAATAACAATTAAAGTCATTATTTTATTTGATTTAGAATAGATTTAAGATCTCTAATTGAAATCTTTTTAATAAAACCTCCATTTTTTCCAATGAGAACAATATTAACATCTTCGTTTATTACTTTTTTATCAAATGTAATTTTTTTTATTAATGACGGAATAGTTTTTTTATTTACATATTTGCTATAGTTAGTAGGTAAATTATATTTTTTTAAAATTTCAATTAAACCATCAACTCTTTTAGGATAGTAATTTAATAAACTAGAAATTTTTAATTCTAAAATCATGCCTAAAGATACTGCCTCTCCATGTTTTAGATTACCTTCATAAAAATTTGAATTTTCAATAGCATGACCAATTGTGTGTCCAAAGTTCAGAATTGCTCTAGAATTTTTAGATCTTAATTTTTCTCTAAAATCAGTGATATATTTAAATTTCGAGTCAATTGATAGTTTAATAATTTTATTTATATCACCCTTGGATCTTTTAATAAGAAGTTTATGAAGTTGTTTTGAGTAAATAAGGCTATATTTTATTATTTCTGCATATCCACAAGCAATTTCTCTTTTTGGTAAACTTTTAAGAAAGTCTGAACATATAAATACTTTTTTTGGTAGATAAAAAGTTCCAATTAAATTTTTACCAAATTTGCTATTTATCCCTGTCTTACCACCAATAGAGCTATCTACCATTGCTAAAAGAGAGGTAGGTATCATTACGTGCTCAACTCCTCTTAATATTGTGGATGCTAAAAAGCCGGAAAGATCTCCTAGCGTCCCACCACCAAACGAGTAAATTGTAGTTTTACGATGAACTCCTAATTTAATTATTTTCTCAATTAAAGACGAATAGTTATTTATATTTTTAATTTTCTCATGGCCCTTAATAACAATACATCGTTTACTAAATTTTTTTAAAAGCTTTTTGATTAATATAATTTCTACAATATTCCTATCAAAAATTAAAATATCGTGATTTGAAATATTATTAATTAATTCTTTTTCTAATTGAGCTATTTTTAAAAATTCAATTGCGTGAATGTGTTTATCAATTTTCTTTCTTATTTTCATTAGTTTAAATA
The DNA here is from genome assembly GCA_902617485.1 of uncultured Alphaproteobacteria bacterium. Classification (GTDB taxonomy): domain Bacteria; phylum Pseudomonadota; class Alphaproteobacteria; order HIMB59; family HIMB59; genus HIMB59. The sequence goes on from CACMXD010000005.1 coordinate 81,373, forward strand.
TTCTAATATTGTTTTTATAGTTTTTTGAGTATTATTGGTTGCATTAATTGTAAAATCAGACGTTTTATTGTAAATATCTTTTCTGTCATTAAAAAGTATTTTTATATTTTTCTCAACATTATTTTTTAATAGGGGTCTATTTTTATTTCGCGAAGTTCTTTTAATTAAAGTTTCTAAATCACATTTTAAATATATATTAAATGTTTGCTTTAAAAGGTCTTTATTTTTTAAAATTATTCCTCCACCTGTAGAAACAACAATCTTCTTCTTCAAAATTAATTTTTTAAATATTGACCTCTCTAATTTTCTAAAATTCTCTTCACCTTCTTTATTAAATATGTCTTTTATTTTAGATTGATTTTCTATTTCAATTTGTTCATCAGTATCATAAAAATCAAATTTTAAGTATTCAGATAAAGCCCTACCAATCGTAGATTTACCTGATCCAGGCATACCAATCATACATATTTTATCAAAATTTTTTTTCACCATTGTTATTTGATATGTTTTAAATATATAATAAGAAAAACCAATAAATTATTAATTATGAGAAAAATAGCACTACTATCAACGATTATTGTATTAATTTTAGTCAGTTTTGTTTTGATAAATTCTATTAATATACCTGCTCCAACAAAAGAAGAAGTATATGACATACCGATAGATCAATTTACATGAAATTCCTCATTTTTTTCTTGTTTATTATTAGTCTGCCATTAATGGCAAGTGAATATAGTGAGGAAATAATATTCCAAGAAAAATCATTCTCACAAAATAATATAATTTCATCAATTAAGTCAGAGGAGACCCTTCTAAAACTTATAAACTCCACAGAAAATAATAACAATTTTTTTTACTCTTTATTTGATCCTTTAACAAACAGTACGATATACCCTGAGTATTCCAACGAAAAAGATTTTTTTTTCGAAAAAATCAATTTATTTAATAAAAAAAATTATAGATACCAAATCAATTCAAATTTATTTGAAAAAGTTATTTTTGAAGAATTTGAAAACTCAAACAATAATAAATCGTATTTAACTTATCTATATGATTCAAATCAATTTGATGAGTTATGTAGATATTTATTTAATTTGGAAAATAATCAAAAAAATTTTAATGATGTATTAGTCTATAATATCTTATGCTTATTAAAAGATAATCAATTTGAGCAAATAAATTTTATTATTGAAATATATGATCAAAAAGATTTCGATAAACTAAATACAAAATTTCTATTGGATTTTCTCAATGAAAATATAATTAATTTAAATTACAATTTAAGTGAATTAGGATTAATTGATAAATATATCGCACTTATTTCAGATACAATAAAAGTTAATGTAGATGAAATTAACAATACCCTTGAATTGGAGATATATCTTAAATCAAATATAATAGATCTATATCAGATAAATTACCTCTTTAAAAATCGAGTAATTAATAAATCACAATATTTATCTATGCTTAAAATGTTAAAAGTTAAGCCTAAAGAATTAGTGATGTATGAGGAAATGCAAAAAAATATTAATTATAATAAAAAACTCGAAATTTTAGAGAGTTATATTCCTTTACTACAATTAGATTTATATGATGTATCTAGATTAATTAATGATCAATTTAGTGAAATGAGAATAACCTCAAGAAACTTAAATTACATAAATGGTTTAATGCTTTTATCATTATACGAAAATTCAAATTTTTTAAAAAATTTGCTAATTTTGCTAAAGGACGTGCCTAGCGGTGTAATTGAAAACAATGATATAGCCACAGCTTTAAAAAACTATTTGATTAAAAACTTTGATAATACCTACTATGCAGATAATAATGAATTTATTAACAGTCCTTTGATGAAATTTTTATTTTTAAATAGAAATATTAATTTTATAGAGAGTGATAATCTAAAAAGAACAGAGACAGATACAATATCAGTTAATCCTGTTTATTTGGCAAGTTTAGCAGAAAATTTAAACTTGATTGACTCATATATATACTATGTAAATTTAAGTGAAAAATTTTACTCTATAAATGAATTCGATTTATACTTCTTAAATAACTACATTATAGATAATGAATATCTAAAAAATGAATTAATAAAATTAGCCTTTAGAGCACATTTAATTAATTTATGAAATATGAAAACTACAGAGATTTATATTCACAATATTTAATATCCGAAAAAAATCTTTCAAAAAACTCAGTATATAATTATATAGTTGACCTAAATCAATTTTTTAAAGCTCAAGATATAAAGACTGGTAATGTTAATAATAAGATTAGATCATATATTTCAAATTTGAGAAAAAAAAATTTGAAAAGTTCAAGTATAAATAGAAAAATTTCAACTTTAAAAAATTTCTTAAAATTTCTCCACACTGAAAAAATAATTGATAAAATCGATTTTCAAGAATTTGAGAGCTTATCTGGTTTTAAAAAGATACCAAAAGCTATTGAAAAGTCACAAATGATAGAATTATTTAAGAATTTAAATAATTCTAAAAAGAAAAATGCAAAGTTATACATTCTTGTATTAAAATTAATTTATTTATCAGGTTTAAGAATATCAGAGGCATTAAATTTAAAATGGTCTGATATTAACTATCAAGATAATTCAATTTATGTTTATGGAAAAGGATCGAAAGAGAGAAAAGTTTATATAATTAAAGATTTTTTAGTTCAATTAGAATATTTAGATAAAGACAATATATTCATTTTTACTATTAATAAAAAAAAAATTACATCTAGATCAGTCAATAAATTTCTTGAAAATTGTTATTATGACTCGATAATTAAAAACAAACTCTCAACTCATACTTTTAGACACTCATTTGCTACTACTATGTTAGAAAATAATGCTGACATAAGGCATATTCAAAAATTATTAGGTCACTCAAGTATTTCAACTACAGAAATTTACACTAAGGTTGCAAAGACTATGAAAAAGAGGGTTTTAGACTCTTATCATCCACTTAAAAATAAATTATAGTCACACAATGTTTTATTTAGATTTCGAAGAGAAATTAGAAAAATTTGATGTTGAGATACAAACTTTAACTAAAATCTCAAAAGATACTGATATAGATATTGATAAAAAAATTAAGGATATTGAGAGAAAAAAACAAATTGAGTTAAAAAGAATTTATTCTAACTTATCCCCTTGGCAGATTGTTAAACTTGCAAGACATCCAAATAGACCTAAGACAAAAAATTTCATAAATAGTATATTTACAGATTTTACCCCCCTTTATGGAGATAGATTGTATTCAGAGGATAATGCAATCATATCTGGCCTTGCATTTTTAGATAATTTACCTGTTGTTATTTTAGGTACCGAAAAAGGTAATGATATGAATACCAGAATTAAACATAATTTTGGGATGGCAAAACCTGAAGGATATAGAAAATCCCAAAGAATTATGAAACTTGCATCTAAGTTAAATTTACCCTTAATCTGTTTTGTAGATACATCAGGTGCATATCCTGGCAAAGACGCTGAGGAGCGAGGTCAAGCAGAAGCTATCGCGCTCTCGATGAAAGTTGCATTAAATTGTGAAACACCATGTATTTCTATTATTATAGGCGAGGGAGGATCAGGTGGAGCTATTGCATTAGCTACAAGCGATATTGTTATCATGCTTAGTAATTCAATTTACTCTGTTATTTCTCCTGAGGGTTGTTCATCAATACTTTGGAAATCATCTAATTTTGCAGAGACAGCATCTAACTCATTAAAAATAACAGCAAAAGATTGTCTAGATTTAAAAATAATTGATCATATTATTGAGGAACCAATCGGAGGCGCTCACAGACACTTTGAAAAAGTCTCTTCTGATCTAAAAGAAGTTATATTAAAAAGTATTGAAGGCTTAAAATTATTAACAAAAGATGAACTATTAAAAAAAAGGAATAATAGATACTTAAATTATATTGTTTAATTTACTACTCCCATGACACTGTTTGTATTTTTTCCCTGATCCACACGGGCAGGGATCATTTCTGCCAATTTTCTTAATAATAGGTTTATTTAATTTATTCTCATTTTCATCTTTTTCTTTAACCCTTATATTATTTAATACTAACACCATCTGCTTTTGTATTTCATATATTAATTGATTAAATGCACTTAATGATGCCTTTCGAAACTCATTTACAGGGTCTTTTCCACCGTAGCCACTTAGGCTTACAGACATACGAATATTAGTAAGTTCTTGAATGTGGCTATGCCAATTTTTATCAAGAATAGAGAGACTTACTTGTCTAAGTATATAAATATATGTATCAAGATGTTTTGCATAATTTTCATCTTTAATTTTTTTAAAAGAAGATAAATAGTGATCTTTATTTCCAATTTGTTGTTCATCAATGAAAGGTAGAGTTTCTGAGAAATTTTTAATTTCATCTCTTTCACTTTCTAATAAATTGGTTATAAATTCATCTTCAGTTTCTTGTATAAAATTAATTATATCTTCATTTATAATAGTTTCTCTTTTTGAGTAAATTATATTTCTCTGTTTATCAATGATGTTATCAAACTCTAATAGCTGTTTTCTAATGTCAAAGTTATGCCCCTCAACTCTTTTTTGTGCCCTCTCAATAGAGGAGGTTAACCATTTGTGTTCAATTACCTCCCCTTGTTTTAGACCTAAAGTTGAAAGCATGGATTGAAGTTTTTCTGATCCAAAAATTCTCATAAGATCATCCTCTAAGGAGACAAAAAATATACTCTCACCAGGATCACCTTGCCTACCTGACCTTCCCCTTAATTGATTATCTATTCTTCTGCTTTCATGTCTTTCTGTTCCCAAAATACATAATCCACCAAAATCAATCACTTTTTGATAATCACTATCATTAAAATTTTTATCAACCTCAGGGTTTCCACCTAATTTTATATCAGTCCCTCTACCAGCCATATTAGTGGCAACAGTTACTTGAAACGGTTTTCCCGCTGAAGCTATTATTTCAGCCTCATTTTCATGATTTTTTGCATTTAGAACGTTGTGAGGGATTTTATTATTCTTTAATATATCTGAAATATAATTTGATTTTTCTATTGAAGTAGTCCCAACTAAAATAGGTTGACCCTTATCATGTTTTATTTTTACTAAATCTATAACAGCTTTGTATTTTTCATCTTGAGTTTTATAAATTTGATCATTTTGATCAATCCTAACCATTGGTTTATGTGTAGGTATTTCAATAACACTTAAACCATAAATCTGTAAAAACTCCTCAGACTCAGTTAAAGCAGTCCCTGTCATTCCAGATATTTTTTCATATTTTTTAAAATAATTTTGAAAAGTTATACTAGCTAATGTAATACTTTCTTCTTGAATTTTAAGGTTCTCTTTGGCTTCCAAAGATTGATGAAGGCCTTCACCAAACCTTCTACCCTCAGATAATCTACCAGAAAACTCATCTATAACAATGATTTGCCCATCTTTAACAACATAATCTTTATCCTTCTCATATATAAATCTGGCTTTTAGTGATTGATTTATAATTTGATAAGCCTCTAAATTATCATTATCAAAAAGACTATTACCTTTTAAAAAATTCATTTTTTTTAAGTTAAATTCTATTTTTTTTATACCACTATCTATAAGTAAAACATTTTTTCTTTCTTCATTAATTTCGACATCATTTTTTGTGAGATCTTCAGTAATTTCATAACATAATTTAAAAAGCTGTATGGGTGTTTTTATAGGTCCTGAAATACCCAAAGGAGATCTTGACTCATCGATCAATACTGAATCAGCCTCGTCTATTAATGCTATATGATGTTTATTTTGCATCTTTGGTTGATTGATACCTCTTAAATTATCTCTTAAATAATCAAAGCAAAATTCATTATTATTTCCGTAAATTACATCAGATTGGTAACTTTTTACTTTATCTTCTATTGATTGGCTGTTTTGAATATATGAACAATTAATATTTAGGTACTTAAAAATGGGCCCCATCCATAAAGAGTCTCTTTTTGCAAGGTAATCATTTACAGTAATTAGGTGAACCTTTTTACCTAAGACAAAATTTAATACTATAGGGATAGTAGCAACTAATGTTTTACCTTCGCCAGTTTTCATTTCAGCTACAAATCCATAATAAAGCGCAATTCCTCCAATAATTTGAGAGTCGTAATGTCTTAAATCAATGGTTCTTTTAGAGACTTCTCTTACTAAGCCACAAATAAAAGTTAAATCAGCTTCAGATAGTTCATTTGCATTAGAAGAATTATATTTAGCCTTTAAAGTTTCAATTTTAGAAATTATTTCCTCTTTCGTTAGCTTTGAAATTTGATCTTCAAGTTGACCTAATTGACTTATGTATTTATTTGAGATTTCTTTAATTAAATTCGAATTTTTTTTTGATGAAAAAAAATTGTTAATTTTCTCAAACATTATCTTACAATTATACTAAATAAATATTATTTCCATGATGTAAATGTAGCAATTTCTATTTCAACAGGTATATGTTTATGTTTTTCAACTAATTTTGAAAATATTTGGTTTGTTAATTTATAAAAATCTTTTTTAAATTTATATTTTTCATTGAAATAATTAGAAATTCCAAACTTTCTAAAATCATCTCTAAGTTTGTATAATGAACTATAATTAATTTCTAATATATCTACGCTCACAACCACATCTTTAAATTTATTTTTATTTAAATTATCAATTAATCTTGAAGTTTCTAAAAATGGACCAAATCTTCTATAAACACCACCATAAATTTTTTCATCAATTTCTAAAAAAATATTTTGAAGAGTTGTCATGGAATTTAGTGAAATGATATTGCAGCAAAATAAACCATTATCATTTAATTTTGAAAAAATCTTATTAAAAACATCATTACTATCTAAAAATAATGGTATCTGAAGAGAAAAATTTGAAAGTATTACATCAAACTTACCCTCAACTGAAGAAATTTCATAGAACTTTGTAACCTCTTTTTTATTGAAATCTAACATTTCTAGATTGGTATCTTCATCAATAAACAAACAACTGTCTAAATTTCTAGATATAAACTTTAGTCTATTATTTATTAGATCAGATCCATTTTTTGTAAAAAAATTATATTTATCAAAATAGACCTCTCTCCTTATAGCTCTCTTTTTTAAATTAAATTCATTCATTATGTGTTAAGGTAATTTATCATGATATCGAGATTTAATTTAGATCAAAAAAGGTTAAACTTTTATGATAATCCTGAGATATTTAATAAAGAATTTCTTGAAATAATCTCATCAAATAATGAGAACGAACTTTCTTACTCATATGAAAAACCTATAGTGGTACTCAATAAAGATAAAACTTTAAAATTAACTTTAATAAAAGAAGATAGAGAATTTAACTATATCTTGTATTCAAATCATAGTATTTCGATTTTACCTCATGAGAAAATAAAAATACATAAAGCTATTAAAGACGTATCAAATTTTAGCATTTATAAATTAAATACTGAATGAAAGTAGCACTTATTCAAACTACTGTAGGTTCAAATTTTAATGAAAATTTTGAAAAATCAAAAAAATTTCTCGATGCTAGTTTAGCATCAAACCCTGATTTTATTCTTCTTCCTGAGTGTTTTCTTTTTTTGTCTAATAAATCTAAAATTTTGATAGAAATGAACCATTATTGTATTAAATACTTTAAAGATTTTTCAAAAATTAATAAGGTTTATCTATTACTTGGTTCACTACCCATAACAGAAGATACTAAATTATTTAATAGATCTATATTGATTAATCCAGATGGAGAAATCATTTCAATTTATGACAAAATTCATATGTTTGATATTACTTTAAAAAATGGGGAAAGTTACAAGGAAAGTGAATTTTATTCCTCTGGTACTGAATTAAAAATGGCAAAAGTGTTAGGACAATTAATTGGTCATTCAATTTGTTATGACTTAAGATATCCAAAATTGTACAGAGCTTTAGCAAAAAAAGGATCAAAAGTTATTGTAATTCCATCAGCTTTTACATACACAACTGGAAAGGCTCATTGGCACTCTCTTATTAAAGCAAGGGCTATTGAGAATAGTGTTTTTATTTTAGCGCCTAATCAATGGGGGGTAAATAATGAGAAAAGATCGACTTATGGGCACAGCTTAATAGTAGATCCTTGGGGAGAAATCTTAGCAGAAGCTGATAATAGTGAGATGATAATTACGTCTGAACTTGATTTAGATAGAGTTCAAGAATGCCAGAGTGCAATTCCGGTTCTAATCCATGACAGAAATTTTGATTAACAGTATTGAAAATCGATATTGTATGACTAAATAAATACTATGATTAAATTTGATTTAATTTGTGAAAACGAGCATATATTTGAGGCTAGTTTCGATGACTCTATATCATTTGAAAATCAAAGAAAAAAAAAACTAATTGAATGCCCCTTGTGTAATTCATCAGAAGTATCAAAATCAGTTATGGCCCCAAACATCTCTAATAAATCAACAAGTTCATCGAAAATTAATCGAAAAAAAAATGAATTATTTTCAAATTATAATAAACAAATTAATAGAATTAAAACAGAGATTGAAAAAAGTTTTACTTATGTCGGAAAAAAATTTCCTGAGGAAGCTAGAAAAATTCATTATGGAGAAGTAGAAGATAAACCTATTTATGGTGAGGCCACAGAAAAGGAAAGCCAAGAGTTAGTTGATGAGGGTATACATCTTGTCAGACTTCCATTTAGTCAAAAAGAAAAAAAGAAAAATTAATACTTCAAAGTTCCAATGTAATTTACTAAATCTATTTTACTTAATTTAAAGGTCTTAATAATCGGGTTGTATATTATTCCCTGAATGTTCAATAAATTTAATCTATATTTAAATGTTATTGTTTGAAGTTTACTTGGGGGTAAAAAAAGATCGATATTATGGGTTTTTTTTGGGAGTAGATTTAAAATATTTTCTGCAATTTCTATAGCAAAATATTTTGAGAATAAGTTTTTATTAAGTGTTGATAGAAATACATAAGCATTTTTATTAAGTTTTTTACTAAGATTTTTAAAAAGATTAATTTTATCCTCTTCCTCTAAATGCTCCAAAAATTCAAATAAAAAAACGATATCAAATTTTTTTTTACTTTTTCTCAAAAAATGATTAGCTTCTATATTAAATAACTTATAGTTTTTTTTATTTTTAATTTTAAAGTTTTTTCTTACATCAATACCAGTACATTTAGCTCCCATTTCACAATAATTATTCAAAAATTCGCCAGTACCACATCCTAGATCTAAAACACTTTTATTTTGGAAAAAGTTATAAATATCTTGACCACTATGAACTCTTATCATCTTAGTCATATACTGATGTCTAATAGCCATCATTTGTTCTAATGGTTCATAATACTTGTTATTGTTTGCGCTCATGTTCTTTACATAATAAATGTTATATGTATATTACCGTAATTCATGAAAATTAAAGTTTTAAAATTTGGTGGAACATCTGTTGGAAGCATCGATGCTATTAAAAGATCAGGTAATATTATTAATGATTGTTCAAAAAAATCAAAAGTAATTGCTGTCCTATCTGCTATGTCTGGTGAAACTGATCGTTTAATCAATTTGACTAAATCTTTTGCAAAATCTCCAAATCCAATTGATTTTGATAATGCTATTTCAACAGGAGAAAATATTTCCTGTGCACTTATGTCAATATATTTGAATAATCAAAAGGTTAGATCCAGATCACTTCTAAGTTGGCAAATACCAATAATAACTTCATCAGAGCATATGAAATCAAGAATTTTGTTTATTAATAAAAAATTTTTATTTAAGGAGCTAGAAAAATCTGATGTTTTAATTATTCCTGGTTTTCAAGGTGTTAATAATAAGGGAGAGATAACTACATTAGGTAGAGGAGGATCTGACACTAGTGCTGTGGCAGTTGCTGCAGCCTTGGATGCTGAATGTACAATTTATACCGACGTTGAAGGTGTATTCACAACTGACCCAAACATAGTACCTAACGCAAAAAAAATAAATAAAATTTCTTATGAAGAAATGCTTGAATTAGCCTCACAAGGGGCTAAGGTTCTTCAAACCCGCTCTGTTGAGTTAGCTATGAGAAAAAATACTAAATTAAGCGTAAAATCTTCATTACAACCAAAAAAAAATGGAACTGTTATAACTGATGAGAAAAGTTTACTAGAAAATAAAACTGTCAGTGGAATAACATATACTAAAGATGAGGCAAAGATTACGCTTTCAAGAGTTTTGGATAAACCTGGTGTTTCATCTAAAATCTTTGGCCCATTAGCTAAGGGTAATATTAATGTAGATATGATATTACAAAATATTTCCCAAGATGGAAAGTTTGCAAACTTATCCTTTACTTTACCTAGAGGAGATTTAGAGAAAGCTCTTAAAATATTAAAAAAAGATAAATCTAAAATTGGTTATAAAAAAATTATTTCTTCTGATAATATTTCAAAAATTTCTGTAGTTGGAGTAGGAATGAGATCACATGCTGGAGTAGCCCAGACTCTATTTGATACTTTAGGCAAAAATAAAATAAATATTCAAGTTATTACTACCTCTGAAATAAAAATTAGTATATTGATAGATGAGAAACACACTGATTTAGCCGTACAAAAGTTACACCAGGCCTACAAATTACATAAATAATTTTTTGGAGAAATTAATTTCAATTAAAGAAGCAAGAATTAAGAGAGGTTTATCAATTTATGATTTATCCAAAGCTCTAAAATTAGACATAGAAATTATTCGTCTATTGGATGATAATTTAAAGCTACCTAAAAGATTTAGAGCTTATCAATCGACTTATAAAAATTCTATTTATCGATATTTAGGTTATGAAATTAAATATAAAGACTTTATCAGCGACATTCCGGAAGATTATACAAAAATATCATTAACTTATTTTTTATCATTACTTATTTTTACAATTTTAACCTTACTTTCTTTTAATATTTACAATAAATTTAATAGTCAAATCTTAGTAAAAAATTTAGAAAAAGATCATCTCTATTTAGATATTTTAAATATATCCTCTGAGAATTACCTTAATGAATTAAGTCATGACGAATTTATTAACAGCCTTATTTTAACGAATAGAACTAATTATTCTCAGAAATTATCAATTTTTTCAAAGCCTAATAAGACTATTTATTATAAGTTACAAAATAATAATAAAAAAACCTTACAATTTGGTGAGATATTACAATCTAAAGAGCTTAATATTGAATTAGACGATGATTTTTTCATTGATTTATCTAATATAGATAATATCGATAAAATAATTTACAGGGGTATAGAAATTAAACTTATTAAGGAATTAAATTCTTATATTGCCAATTTTAATATTAAAGATTTAGAAACTCTATTATGAAATATTCTCATACAATAAAGAGAAAAAAAACAAAAAAAATTCAAATTGGTAATATTTTTGTTGGTGGAGACTCTCCAATTACGGTTCAGACAATGACAAATACCCTTACCCATGATATTGATGCAACACTTGAGCAGATATCTCTTATTGAAAAAGAGGGATGCGATATAGTCAGAGTTTCAGTTCCTGACGAAAAATCATCAGAAGCTTTAAAGAAAATAATTCCGGAAATTAATATACCTTTAGTTGCCGATATACATTTTCATTATAAAAGAGCATTAGAGGCAGCAGAAAATGGAGCACATTGTCTTCGAATAAATCCAGGTAATATTGGCTCCAAGGAAAAAATAAAAGAGGTTGTTGAAGCCGCTAAGCAGAATAAAATACCTATAAGAATAGGGGTTAATTCTGGAAGTTTAGAAAAATCAATATTAGAAAAATATAAAAGTCCAACCTCTGAGGCATTATTTGAAAGTGCTAAGTTAAATATAAAACTTTTAGAGGATCTAAATTTTGATAATTTTAAAATAAGTGTGAAAGCTTCAAATGTTTTTACATCAGTAGAGTCATATAAAATGTTATCTAATTATTGTGATTATCCAATTCATTTAGGTATTACTGAAGCAGGAAGTTATTTTAGTGGATCAATAAAATCCTCTATTGGTCTTGGAATGCTTCTTTATGATGGTATTGGAGATACTGTAAGAGTTTCACTTTCAGATCATCCAACTCAAGAAGTTAAGGTTGCATTTGAAATGTTAAAATCATTAAATTTAAGAGATTATGGAGTAACTATCATATCATGTCCATCTTGTGCAAGACAACAATTTGATGTGATTGAGACAGTAAAAAATGTTGAGAAAAAACTTTCTCATATTAAAAAACCTATAACAGTTTCAATTATCGGATGCGTTGTTAATGGGCCAGGAGAAGCTACAATGACTAACATAGGTATTACTGGTGGTGGAAATAATACACATATGGTTTACGTCGATGGTGAAAAAAGCCATCGAATTCAAGACGAAGATTTAGTTGAGTACTTAGTTAAAACTATAGAAAATAAAGTTGAACAGATTCATCACTTAAAATGAAAAAAAATATTAATTTAGTAAAAGGCACACATGATATTCATGGAGCTGAAATGGAGAAATTTGAATTTATTATTGAAAAATTTTATTCAGTATGTAGGAATTTCAATTTTAAATCTATACAAACTCCTATTTTAGAACAACAAGATTTATTTTCTAGGACCGTAGGCGAGCAAACCGATATTGTCTCTAAAGAGATGTATTCATTTTTAGATAAAGGAGAAGCGAATATTTGTTTAAGACCTGAAGCTACAAGTAGCTTAGCAAGGTTTGCTGCCTCAAACTATCAATCTGGCTTACTTAAATTAATTACACACGGCCCAATGTTTAGAAGAGAAAGACCCCAAAAAGGTAGATATAGACAGTTTCATCAAATAAACATTGAGTCTATTGGTGAAAAAAGTCCTTATGTTGATTTTGAATTAATTCTAATTGCAAAGTTATTATTTGATGACCTTGGAATTAAAGACAATAAATATAAGTTATTAATTAATTCTTTAGGGTCAACAGAGGATCAAATCAAATATGCTAATGTATTAAAAAAATATTTAAGTGATTTTAAAAAACATTTGTCAGAAATCTCACAATCTAGATTGGATAAAAATCCACTTAGAATTTTGGATAGTAAAGATCCAAAAGACTCTGAAATATTAGTAAATGCTCCGAAAATTTGCGAACACTTATCAGAAGAGAGTAAAATCTATTTCAATCAAGTTAAAAAACTTTTAAATGATAATAAAATTTCATTTTATGAAGACCCAAACTTAGTTAGAGGATTAGATTATTATTCACATACTGCTTTTGAATTTCAGACAAATGAAGATAAAAGACAAAATGCGATATTAGCTGGTGGCAGGTATGACAATTTAATTAGTATGATTTCTTCTAGAGATATTCCAGGAGTTGGCTGGGCAGCCGGTATAGAAAGATTAATGGATTTGATATTTATAAAAGACGAAAAATCAGAATTACATAAAAAGATATTATTTGCTGTTCAAGATGAGTCTTATTTGAATAATAATAGAATTTTAAAACAAATTTACAGGTTAAGATATAATCACGAAGTTAGAGTTAGTAAAAATATAAAAAAACTTTTTAGTTATGCGGATAAAAATAATTTTAGTTTTATTCTACTTATTGGTGAAGAAGAGATTAAAAATAAAAAAATTATTTTAAAAGATTTAAAAAACAAAAATCAAAAATCTTTTGAAATTTCCAAATTCGAGCTTAAAAATGAAATTAGATAAACAAATCATTGATTTAAAAAATAAATTTAATCAATTAAATGAGAAACTTTTAAATTCTCAAAACTTAAAAAATGATGAAATTATTCAAATAAATAAAGATTTATCAAAATTGGAGCCAATTATTGCTTTATCTGACATTATTAAAAATTTAGATAAGGAAATCAAAGGCTATAAAGAAATACTTGAAAATGAAAGCGATGAAGAGCTCCGAAATTTAGCAAAACAAGAATTACCTTTGTATGAAAAAGATTTAGAAATTAAAAATAAAGAATTACTAATTGCTCTACTGCCTAAAGATGAGGCTGATGATAAAAATGTTATATTAGAAATAAGGGCTGGTACAGGAGGAGATGAGGCTGCATTATTTGCTGGAGATTTATTTAGAATGTATGAGCGATATTCCTCATTAAAAAGTTGGAAGTTTCAGCCAATGGAGAAGAGCGAGACAGGATTGAAGGGTATTAAAGAAGCAATAGTAGAAATTAAAGGAGATGGTGTATTTAAATTTTTAAAAAATGAGTCTGGTGTCCACAGAGTACAACGCATACCAGAAACTGAGTCTGGGGGTAGGATTCATACCTCGGCTGCTACAGTCGCTGTTTTACCAGAAGCTGAGGAAGTTGACTTAGAGATAAAAGATACCGATTTAAGAATAGACGTTTATAGATCAGGAGGGGCGGGAGGCCAATCGGTAAATACAACAGATAGTGCTGTAAGAATTACACATTTACCTACAAACATAGTAGTAACTCAACAAGACGAAAGATCTCAACATAAAAATAAAGCTAAAGCATTAAAAATTTTAAGATCTAGATTATATGAAGTTGAAAGAATTAAAAAACAAGAAGAGGTTTCATCCAACAGAAAAAATCAAGTTGGTTCTGGAGATAGATCTGAAAGAATTAGGACATATAATTTTCCACAGGGTAGAGTATCAGATCATAGAATTAACTTAACGCTTTATAAATTGGACCAGTTTTTAACTGGCGAGGCTTTAGATGAAATGATATCAGCTCTATCAGCCAGTGAACAAGCAGAAAAATTAAGTCAACTTAATGCTAAGCAATAATTATTTAAGTAAATTTGATATAAAAAAAATTTTACTTGAAAATTTAAACTCAATTACTGGCTCTCAAGCTGAACAAGAGTCCCAAATAATAATTTCTTATTCATCTAAAAGTGAAAATTATTTAGATATTAAAAATAGTGAAATTGATCATAAATTAATTAATAAAATCTTAAATAAAAGATTAAAAGGAAAGCCATTAGCAAAAATAATAAATGAAAAAGGTTTTTGGAAAAAAATTTTCTATACAGATGATTATACTTTAGATCCTAGAGCTGATTCAGAAATATTAGTTGAACAATTATTAATCGATTGTAAAAAAAATAAATATAAAAAAAATTTGAAGTTACTTGATTTATGTTGCGGAACAGGTTGCCTCGGTATTTCCATTATAGATGAGCTAAATAATGCATCTTGTGATTTTATTGATGTTTCTAAACATGCTCTTAATGCTTGTAAAAAAAATATAATTAAATTTAAACAACAACTTAAAACAAAAATATTTCACTCAAACTTATTTGAAAATTATCCAATAAATAGACTAAAATATATTGATTTTATTGTTTGTAATCCACCATATATACCAACAAGAAATTATTTTAATCTAAATAAAGAGACTTTACATGATCCAAGAATTTCTCTTGATGGTGGAAAATTAGGTATGGATTATTATGTTAAAATTATCAATTTTTTAATTAGTGTGAAATTTAAAGGGGTCGTTTATTTTGAAATTGATCCAATTATTACTAAAAACATGTATAAATTTTTATTAGAAAAAGGTGTAAAAATAGTTTATAAAAAAACAGATTATCTTAATTTAGATAGATTGATAAAGATAAAATTCCCTAAACTTTAATTGATGGGCTTCTTTAGAGATAATCGATAAAAAATTAATGAAAAATTTTGTAAAAAGAAATCCTTACGGTGGCCAAAGAAAAATAAACTCTCCTAGATCTGGTGTTGCTGACTCCCCATATCTGCAAGCCAATGGAAACTCCAACGGATTTAAAAGAAATGGAAAAAACCCTAAAGAGCAATATAACGATTATCTTAATAAAGCAAAAGATGCTAAGGGACAAGGTGATGATGTACTAGAGCAATTTTACCTTCAACACGCTGAACACTATTTTAGACAAACAGATAATTCAAATAGAAGTTTTGTTGCTAGAAAAATTATAAGTAAAGACAAAACTGAAAATAATGGCAGTGATTTGAATAAAAATAATAAGGCAGAAAGTAACTCAACTTCTGATTTTGACGACTTAGCTAGTCAATTAGCTTAGTTTATTCTATTTTTGTAATTATTAACTTCTTCATCTATTTTAGAAGCCAATATTTGAAATTCTTTTAGTTGTTGCTCGTTTAGCTTTCTACCTGAAGGTAATTTAAGTGTAGCTGGGTTTATTTGTTTTCCATTAACAATAATTTCATAATGTAAATGAGGTCCAGTTGATTTCCCTGTTGAACCTACGTAACCAATAACATCACCTTGCTTAACCCTTACACCACTTGATATTCCTTTTTTATAAGCATTAAGATGCGCGTAAGCTGTTTTATAAGTACTATCGTGACGAATTCTAATATATTTTCCATATCCTCCATTTCTACCTACGTACTCTACAATACCATTTCCAGCAGCAAAAATTGGTGTTCCTGTTGGAGCAGCAAAGTCTACTCCTTTATGCATTTTATTATAACCGGAGATAGGATGTTTTCTCATACCATAACTGGAACTAAGCCTTGCACCATTGATTGGAGTTTTCATTAAGCTTTTTGTCATTCCTTTACCTTTTTCGTCAAAATATTCGCTGAATTCTGCATTATTATAAAGATAGTAAATTAATGGAGTGCCTCTTGATGAAAGCATTAGGTATTTTGGATCTTCAATTTGAATTGTTTTACCGTCATTGTTTACCTTTTTGACGAATAGCATTTCAAAATTATCACCCTCATAAATATCTCTCTGAAAATCAACATCAAAACTGTAAATCCTGATAATTTCATTAATTACTATTTCAGATAACCCCTGATCTTTCATAGCTTTATATAAACTTGTTTTAATTTTCCCAGTCACAAAAATTTCTTCGGAGTTCAGCGGAATTTCATTTATTTCATAAATAAAATTATCATCTAGGTAAGATATAATTAATTCTTTGGTATCAGAATATTTATAAATTAGATCAAAAGCTTTTAAACCCTCAGTATCATATTCGCTAAATATTTTTACAGTATCCCCAATATATAATTTAGAAAAATCATAATATTCTTTTCCGTTGAGTATTACTAAGTCTATATCTCTACCTTTCAGACCTCCTTTTTTTAAAACTTTTGCAAAACTATCCCCCTTGGAGACTACGATTTCATCGAAATTATCATTTAATTCCTTATCTATCTTATTTTCAATTGGTTTGTAGTCATCTGATGTTTTTAGATCAAATTTATCTTCTTTTTTGGTTAAGTCTTCATCAAAAATATTTGATAAATTTTCAAGTGTTATATTTTCAATATAATTTTTTGATTTTTCTTTGTTAAATATTTGGTCATCTAGACTTTCAATGCTTATAACATCATAATATTTTTGAAATTTTTTTTTATCAAAATAGTTAATATCTACATCATCATAAATATAAGCATATTCATTATTTATTTTTACGAAATCAGAATAGCTTATATAAAAGCAAAAAAAGCTGATTAAAACCAATAAAGTTGTTATTGATGCTTTTATTGTAAAACTATTTGTCCTTGCCATTTATTTCTTTATAAAGAAGTAAAATTAATTGATTGTTATCATAATGGAAAAATCTAAAAAAATACTAGTAAATATATTTCAAGAAACTAGTAAAATTTTTTGGATTTTATTCAAAGTTATTTTGCCCGTTGTGATAATTATTAGAATCCTCGAGCTTATCGGAGCAATTCCTTTTTTAGCTAAATTCCTAGAACCATTAACAAGTTTTATTGGTATTGATGGTTCATTAGGACTAGTTTGGATGGCAGCTATATTGGTAAACATATATGCAGGCTTGGCTGCTTTTGCTTCTCTTCAAGCAATATTCGATTACACAATAGCAGAAACTACAATTTTAGGATTAATTATACTTATAGCACATAGTTTACCAATTGAAGTAGCTATTGCACAAAAATCAAGAATTTCATGGGTATTTAATTTAACTTTTAGATTTGTAAATGCTGTAATTGCGGGAAAAATATTAAATTTAATTTTTACTAATTATAATTTATTTAATGAACCTAATAATTCAATCTTACAAGCCCCGATTAAAGATGTCTCAAATTTAGAATGGGCGATTTCACAACTTCAAAATTTTTTCCTAATTTTCTTAATAATATTTTTTATTATATCGACAATTAATATCCTCAAAGCAATTGGCATTTGGAAATTTATAATTAATACTTTGAAAATTCCTCTGTCCTATTTGGGTATGTCAGAGAAAGTAGCTAATATAATTTTAATAGGCTTAACATTAGGAATTTCGTTTGGAGGGGGTTTTTTAATAGAGGAGTCTA